>NZ_RQFT01000011.1:300000-543077 GCF_004769525.1 Leptospira bouyouniensis
GTTTGATAAAGGAAGCCGATAATTTTTTTAAATCAACCTTCCCTCTACCTTCTATGACAAGTTTTTCTCTTTCATCATGTAACCAAGATTGGATACGTTCTACACCCACTTCATCTTTTAAATGATTTCGTTGTTCACTAAATCCATCAGAGATTAAAAGTAAAAAATCACCTGGCTCTAATTTCCCTTGTTTTTCTTCATAATCAGCTTTCCGAACTGGTAAAATACCAAGTGGTACACCTTTTGTATCATATTGAATGAAAGTATCGTCGGATGCTTTGTAATGTAACATCCTTTGGTGGCCTGCATTCACATACCCAAAGGTATAATCGCTAAAAATACGCACCATAAATGCAGTAAAGTAGGTAGATTCTGGGAGTTGTTCTCTTAATTTTTCTCCAAGCTCCTCCATGATTTCTGTAAGACCAAGCCCTGCCATAACGGATCTTCTGAACTGGTGGTGGATAGCCATCGTGACAAGTGCTGCTGGAATTCCATGACCCGACACATCAATGTTAATCGCTGTTAATGAGTGGCCTTGTCTTACGATGTCTACCAAATCCCCGCTGACTTCTGCCATTGGTTCATAGTGACTTGCAAAATAAATTCCATTCCAAGCACTTAAGTCTTGAGGAAGGATTTGGCTTTGTACATTTCGCCCCATCTTCAAATCCCACTCCAATTGATTGAGAATGGCTGCTTCTCTGGCTCTCGCAGTGACAAGGCCTTCAATCAAACGAACACCGTAAAGGGCAAGCGCTAGCTGTGAAGTTAAAGCTTCAAGAATTTCTAAATCATCAACGATATAAAAATTTTCCCTTTCACTTTCTACGGCTAGAGTTCCTAGTATTTCTTCCTTTTGCATGATGGGAACACACATAACTGATTTGGTTTTTTCTCCCTCATCGAAGTAATGTGCCGACCTGGAAAGATCGTTTACAAGGATTGGTTCTTTTGTTTCGAAAACTGTTCCTGAATAACCTTCCCCACTTGTTAAATTCCTTCGAGGAGGTTCTGTTTCTTTGACAAATTTTACGGGGACTAAAAATTCACCATCCCATAACCGAAGTGTGGTGTTGTCGGATTCGAAAATCTCCTGGCAAATCAGGATGACCTTGGAAAAGAGTTGGTCTTCTCTATCTAAATTGGCAAATTCTTTGGAGATATAAAGGAGGATTGCAATTTTATCTTTATCTGTTAATCCTCCCACAACTTTGTTTTGTCCGCGGAAGTTGACGAGCATTCGTTTGGAAACTTTGAAATCAACCATATTGGATACCTTTCTTTTCTAGATGCAAGTATCGTACCGACGATGCAACTCGCCTAAAGAAGTAAAAATATCCTATATTTCTCTACAAACTGGACGGATTTTGCACAAATCGTAATGCATTTGTTTATGGAAAACAACCAATATGTTTATAATTTAAGCAAATGGTGTTCTTGATTAGAACTGTAATTGCAATTGAAGTGCGAACCTTGTTTCGGCACCATCCCTCTCCCTTACACTGAGACCTGCCCTTTGTACAGAAACCGCATACAAATAACCTTCTCCAAACAAACTTGGAAACAGTGATCCAGCGACTCCCATTGATGCTGTATAAAATCCCCGTAAACTTTTCTCCATCCTAATCTCTCGCCCAACACCTGTTAAGATCTGAAATGTTTCTATTTTCCCAAGGGCCAAACTTAAATTCCCTGAATACATTGTCCTGACAGGATAAGGAATGTACTGGTTCGATTGATTTAAACTTACAGATGTGAATTCATAAAATTTCCTTGATCCTTCTAATTGAATATCGATCCAATCATTCCACTTATAACCGATTCCAACTAATGCTCGTTCAGGTAATTTTTCCTTCAATCGTTCTGAACCTAAATATTCATCATACCGATATGTTCCTGGTGATTCTAAAATTATTCCAAAACGAAAATTATCATATTGGATTGCCATGGATGCAGATACATTCCAGGAGTAAGAACTAAAACCTCCAATCCTACCAGACACTCCAGGGCCTAAGTGGATGGCAAAAGTAATGTAAGGGTTTAGTTTCCAATTCGCAAATGCTTGGAACGTATAATTGGAGAATCGTTCGTCAGTTGGGAAGGAACGTAAATAAACCGGTTTGCCTCGAACACCAAATCCAAATGATTCTGAGAATGAAAAATAACCTGCCCCAGAAAGATAAAAAGGCGAAAAATTTGAATTCGCATAACTTACATTTGTCGAAAGATCCAAAATATGTTTTGTTTGGTTTGTTAAAAAGGCAGTATTTCCATAAATACTAGATAATGAATTTGAACTCACGACACCTTGGGAGGAAAGTCCAAGTGAATAGGCTGAAGGAAATGTTACATCATACCCCGAAATTTGTGCTTGGATTGGAGAGGATGGGAAAATCCATAGACAGGAAAGTGTAACTGCCAAATACCATTTTGATTTGAAAATCATTTACTGCCATTCCTCCATGGATTTACTGGAAAGAAAAGGGATTTCTGATGACAAAACCAATGTACAAACAATTTCGTTCGCCACAAGGTTGGTATTCCTTCCTTTTTCCTGTCACTTGGGAACATATGGTAGTGGAAGAGATCCCGGCATTTTTTCATCCTGATGGTGGAGGCGCCTTACAAGTATATGCCTTTGAATCAAAAGTAGATCATTTCGACATTGACAAAGAACTTGAAAATTATCTTAAAATTCATGAAATCGATTATGACCCAGAAAAAGTTGCAGTCTTCGAGAATAACGAAGGTTCCTCGATTCGCGCTTGTGAATTTTTACAAGAGGATCGTGTTTGGATGGTGTATATGGTTGCAAGTAAAGAAAGGATGATCCTTCTCACTTACAATTCTGATGAAGAAGTGGGAGATGAACTATTCCAACAATTAACCAATATCATTAGTTCTGTTCGAATTTTGAATTAAATTCTTCTTTACAGATCCAAAAATTCAACTTAATCTCGACTCCACCGTTTTAGTTAGAATCAGGAGTCAATATGAAAAAAATAGGTTATGGAATTGGGGCATTTTTTGCGGCAATTCTTCTAATCATAATCATCGCATTTGTTTTAGCAGGGAGTATCGTCACTCCAAGTTTTCTTGTAAAACAAATTGAATCATCCCTCAATGTTCGTGCCCATGTCGAAAAAGTAAATATCAATCTTTTTAATGTTTTATCTGGGATAGAAATTGAAGGTATCATCCTTGCCCCGAGGGATGAAGTCGCAAACAAAGGAACTCCACTAGACGAAAGGAAATCAAAACCAAAAGGCCAGATCCAATTAGGCAAAGTTGACGTTAAAATTTCTTTTCTCGCCCTTTTGACAAAGACGGTTAAGGTCAACAAACTGGTGTTAAAACAACCAGAAATATCTCTCACCATGTATGAAGATGGAGGAAACAATTTAACATCCCTTTTCAAAACTCCTAAAATTGTGGATGGCGAAAAAAATCCTGCTCTCTCTTCGGAAGCCTTAGCCGAAAAAAAAGCAGCCGAGGAAGAAGAAGCAAAAGAAAAAGCGAGTGCTCCCCCTTCGGGTCCTTTTTCCATCAAAGATGTTCCCATTGCCATCAAAATGGGACTTGTTGGCATCCAAGAAGGGAACATACAAGTCAACATGCGTAAAACGGGTCAACAAATCCTAGTCCAAAAATTGGATTTGGAAATTACGGATATAGATATTGATGGCAGTGATCTCGCTTCGCATAACAGTCTTGATGTGAATTTTGATGCTGATGTCACAATCATTGGAAGGAACAAAAAGGAAGCTGCAAAATTTTTACTCGAAACAGGTGGAAAAGTCACACCTTTTGTTGTAAAAACTGGACTTGTGAATCCAAAAGTAATTTATGAAGTCACAATGAAAGAAGACTCGTTTCTTTCTGGATTTGCAGCTTTTGATGCGATCGCTGGAGAATTACCTGCATTGAACCAAGCAGGTCTCAAACTTGACAAACTCAAAGAAAAGGCAGAATTAAAAAAAGATGTCAGTTTTAAAGTCGAGTATAGCAACGGTAAGGTTACCTTCCTTGACGAACCGACATTCCCTACAAAAAATTATGATCTGCAAATCACGAAAGGCTCTTACATCGTAACAACCACCAATTACCATGAAATGAGAATGGGAATGTTATATGATGAAGATGAGTCCAAAAAATCCCTCGCATCAGTGGATGAAAAAATCAAACAAGCCACAAAAGGCCAAGGGGACCCTAAAGCACTCCGCAATAAAATTGTTGGAAATTTAGTAAAAGATGACCGATTGTTCATACCATTTCGCACCTATGGAGATATCCGTAATCCAAATGTAGAGCTGGGAGTGGGCCTTGGCACTCTCACTGATCTCGTCGGTGGAGCCGTAAAAGAAGCGATCAAAGGGAAAGCTGGTGATGCATTGAAAAAAATCCCAGGTGCAGGAGATGCCTTAAAGGGATTAGGATTTTAAAGGTCGAGAGATAAGATCCCTCACATTTTATCTAGAACTAAAAAAAGGGACCGAAGAGTAAGATCTTTGCGGTCCCTTTTTGATTGGATACCAAAACACTGATCCCAAGGGTTTTTCAGGATTTTGGTATTTTATTTCTTAGAGAAACAATCCTTATTTGTTGGATCTTTTTCTCATATTGGAATCTAACACTTTTTTACGGAGTCGCAAGCTTTGTGGAGTGACTTCTAATAATTCATCATCATCCAAAAATTCAATCGATTGTTCCAAGGTGAGTTTCTTTGGTGGCACAAGGCGGATGGCCTCATCAGAACCAGAAGCCCTTACGTTTGTGAGTTTTTTCTCACGCACTGGGTTCACTTCTAAATCAGAATCCCTGCTGTTCATTCCAAGGATCATACCAGGGTAAACGGCAACTTGTGGTTCAATGAAAAGGTCTCCACGTTCCTGTACTTTCCAAAGTGCATACGCTGTTGATTCACCCGAGTCCATAGAGATAAGAGCTCCGTTTTTACGACCAGGAATCTCACCTTTGTATTTATCAAAACGTAGGAAACGGCTAGACATCACCCCTTCTCCTCGAGTTTCCGAAATGAAGTGGCCTCTAAATCCAATGATCCCTCTTGTGGGGATGATGTATTCCACACGTGTGATTCCTGAAGTATGGGCATCCATTCCTGTGAGTTCCCCCTTACGGCGGTTTAACTCTTGGATGACTGCACCTGTGTACTGGTCCGGTAAGTCCATCACGAGTGTTTCATACGGTTCGATTTTTTCACCAGCTTCGTTGTGTTTGATGATCACTTCCGGTCTGGATACTTGGAGTTCGTATCCTTCTCGTCTCATGTTTTCAATAAGAATGGACAAGTGGAGTTCTCCACGTCCTAGAATTTTAAAACGATCTTTGTCTTCTGTTTCTTCTAAACGAAGTGCTACGTTTGTTTCGAGCTCTCGATCCAGACGTTCACGGAGGTTACGAGTTGTGACAAACTTTCCTTCTTTACCAGCAAACGGAGAGTTGTTGACCATAAAGAACATGGAAACTGTCGGCTCTTCTACTTGGATGGCAGGAAGTGGGAGTGGATTTCCTAAATCACAAACGGTATCCCCAATGAATACGTCCGGGATTCCAGCCATTGCTACGATATCTCCCGAACCTGCTTCGTCGATTTCATAACGAGTGAGTCCTTCATATCCATACAATTTTGTAATTTTATAATTTGCAGTGGTTCCGTTGGTTTTTGCAAGGGTAACGTCTGCACCTTTTTTCATGGTTCCTTGGTAAATTTTACCAATGGCGATACGACCTACATATTCATTGTAATCAAGAGCAGTGACTTGGAATTGGAGTGCTTTGTCACTGTCTCGTTTTACGGGAGGAACGTGGGCAAGAACTTTGTCAAGGATCGGTTCTATATTCACACCAGGAACTTCTGAAAGATCATTCACTGCCCAACCTTGTTTTGCCGAAGCATACACAATTGGGAAGTCTAACTGCTCTTCGGTGGCACCTAGGTCACTAAACAAATCAAATACTTTGTCTACTGAATATCCTGGCCTTGCTCCCTCACGGTCCACTTTGTTCACAACAACGATTGGTTTGTGTCCAAGTTGGAGTGATTTACCCAAAACGAAACGAGTTTGAGGCATTGGTCCGTCGAAAGCATCGACAAGAAGTAATGTACAGTCTGTCATGGACAGAACTCGTTCCACTTCTCCTCCGAAGTCAGCGTGGCCTGGAGTGTCTACGATATTAATGCGTGTGCCTTTGTACTTTACCGAAGTGTTCTTGGCAAGGATGGTGATCCCTTTTTCTTGTTCCAATGCATTGGAATCCATGATTCTTTCTCGGTCTTCTTTTGCGGTTACGGCGCCCGTATGGCGAAGGATACAATCTGTAAGTGTCGTCTTACCGTGGTCGACGTGTGCGATGATGGCGATGTTGCGAATTTCCATTGTTTTTACCAGAAATTCCAATCCACTTTGGCTGTAAATGGGGATTTCAGTTTGACAAGAGGTGCCTGTCAGAAATCCTGGTAAGAACTACATTCGAGAAAGAGATTAGGATAGTTATATGTTCGCCATCATTGAACTTGGAGCCAAACAATTTAAAGTGTCTCCTGACCAGGTATTCGTCGCAGAAAAAACAGGAAACACGGTTGGAAGCACAGTAGAAACGAAAGTCCTACTCCTTTCCGATAATAACAAAGTGAACATCGGTTCCCCAGCATTGTCTGGTGCCAAAGTCACTTTAAAAGTATTGGAGGACTGTAAGGGTGAAAAAATCCACGGTTTCAAATACAAAAAAAGAAAGAACTACAAGAAGTCTTGGGGCCACAGACAACAACTCCAAAAACTACAAGTGGTTTCGATCAGCGGTTAATTGATTTATAGTACAATTTTTAAAGAAATAGGAGGGAAAATCGCAGGAATCCAACTGGAAGGACATTCTCCAACGGACTTAGGTTCGAAAGGCGAAAATCTTTTGTGTGCAGGGGTCTCCACTCTCGTTCAGAGTGCTCACTCGTTTTTAGCATCACAAGGCAGTTTGGAATCGGAAACAAAAAGAGACGGTTATTTATCGTTTTTAGTCAAACCGGACAAAAGGGATGGTTTCCAAAACCTACTTTCGATGGTGGAATTCGGACTAAAAAGTTTAGAAAACTCTCATGCATCTGCGATTTCCATCCACGACGAACTAATAAAGGGGTAAACAATGGCTACAAAAAAAGGTGGGGGATCCACAAAGAACGGTCGTGATTCGGTATCGAAAAGACTTGGTGTAAAAGTTTACGGTGGCCAACAAGCAATTGCTGGAAACATCATCGTTCGCCAAAGAGGAACTGAATACAAGCCTGGAAAAAACGTAGGGATTGGTCGTGACCATACTCTGTATGCACTCGTTGACGGGGTTGTGACTTTCGAACATGTAACCAAAGAAAGACAACAAATCTCCGTTTACCCGAAAGCTTAAATCCTCTCCTACAAATGAGAGGACAAAACCCGTTTTAGGACTCCCTTAAACGGGTTTTTTTTTGACCAAAGGACATTATGAGCGGATTTATCGACGAAGTACCCATCCAAATACGAGCCGGACACGGAGGGGCAGGGTCTGTCCATTTTCACAAAGAGAAATTTGTCGAATTTGGAGGACCTGATGGAGGTGATGGAGGCAAAGGTGGAGATGTGATCTTCGTTGCGGAAGGTCGGATGATGACCTTGGAAAATTACCTACCAGATCGAATGTATGCGGCAGAAGATGGTGAACCAGGGCTTGGTCAAAACCGAAATGGAAAAAATGGGGAAGACCTCATCCTAAAAGTTCCCATTGGTACCCAGATCATAGATGCCATCACAATGGAGCTCATCTACGATTTTAATCATGACGGCGAAAGTTTTACAATCGCTACGGGAGGTCGAGGTGGCAAAGGGAATACTTTTTTTAAAACTTCTGTCCAACAAGCACCTCGTTATAGCCAACCTGGAGAAGATGGTGGCGCATTTTCCTTAAGATTAGAATTAAAATTATTAGCCGATATTGGAATTGTAGGTCTTCCTAACGCTGGTAAGTCGACCCTACTTGCCAAAATTACCCATGCACATCCAAAAATTGCTGGTTATGCATTCACTACCCTTTCCCCTAACCTTGGTGTGGTGCATAGACATGAAGACTTGTTTCGTTATACAGTAGCTGATATCCCAGGAATCATCGAAGGAGCATCCAAAGGTGTTGGCCTTGGGATCAGTTTTCTCAAACACATTGAAAGAGTCCAAGGGATCATATTTCTTTTTGATGGTGGGAATTTACAACTGGAAGAAGAATTGGAAATGCTTCGAAGCGAACTAGGAAATTATAATGATTCCCTACTCCAAAAAAAATTCCTTCTTGTGATCAACAAAATGGACATATGGGAAAATGACCCTAGTTTTACCGAAGAAATTCAAAAAAAGTATTCCCATTTAGGGGAAATCATTTGTATTTCAGCGGACAAAGAATTCAATTTAGATTATTTACTCGAAAGGATAGACAAAGTATTTTTTCCCGAAAAAGCAAAGTTAGTTTATGAAAACACGTAAGGATTTTTTAGATTCCATAAGGAAAGCAAAACTCATTGTTGTTAAAATAGGAAGCGCACGTGTATCTGGCGAAGAATCAAAAATTAATGATTTTTTATACGATTTAGTCGGCGACATTCGGTCCCTTCGTGAACAAGGGAAAGAAGTGATTTTAGTTTCTTCTGGTGCAATTGCACAAGGGAAAAAACTATTAGCTGAACAACATGGTCGAGAACCTATTCCAAATGGAAAAACGAGTTTGGCCGAAAAACAGGCGTTTGCTGCCATGGGACAAAACAAACTTCTTAATCTTTACGAAAGTTTTTTTAGTCGTGTGAATATTCCAATTGCCCAGATTCTATTCGGAAGAAAGGATCTAAACGAAGAAAAAAGTTTTACCAACCTAAAACAAACCTTCCGCCAACTTCTCGATTGGGGAATTTTACCCATTGTCAATGAAAACGATTCTGTCTCTACCGAAGAGATTAATTTAGGAGATAACGATATCCTTTCAGCCATTGTCGCATCCATTGTCGGAGCCGACCTACTTCTTATCCTAACAGGCGTTGATGGATTTTTAAAAGGAAATTCAAAAATTGATTTGTTTACTGAAATTACAGAAGATACGGAAAAATTGGCTACGGGTCCTTCTGGCCCTGGAACTGGCGGAATGTTTACAAAAATTAATGCTGCCAAACTTTTATTACCGTATGGAATCAAAACAGGAATTGTAAACGGTGAAAAAAAACATGCTATTTCCCAATTTTTTGATATGGAAACGTTTGGAACATTAGTTGCAGACGAATCATCACTTCATCGTACTCCTAACGCATCCGAAATCCAATCCCATTTCTTTTCTTTCCCTACGGAGTAAATTATGGCAGATGAAAATACTAACTATGCAATCTCTTTAGCAACCAAAGCTAAGTTAGCAAGTCGATCCTTAAAAGCTTTAACCACTTTAGAAAAAAACTCGGTTTTAAAACGAGTCGAAGAACTCATCTTAGCAAATGAATCTGCGATTATCGAAAAAAACCAAATCGATCTAAAAAATGGGAAAGAAAAGAGTTTATCTTCTTCGATGATGGACCGCCTACTCCTTGATTCAAAACGCATTCAATCAATGGCAAAAAGTATCGAAGAAATTCGTAACCTCCCAGATCCAGTGGGCGAAGTTGTGCGTGGTACGATCCTTCCTAATGGACTCGAACTTCTTACAAAACGAGTTCCAATCGGTGTTGTCATGACCATATTTGAATCAAGACCAAATGTGATCATTGATATAGCCTCATTGTCGTTTAAATCTGGCAATGCATGTATTTTACGTGGCGGTAGTGAAGCCTTTCATTCCAATTTAATCCTTTCTACAATTTTCCATCAAGCGATCGAAGAAAAAAAGTTATCAGGCGTTACAAAAGACGTAGTGACCTTTGTAGAAAATACAAATAGAGAAGCCATGATTCCCTTTTTTCAATTGGATGATTTGATTGATGTGATTGTACCTCGGGGTGGTGAAGCTCTCATTCGTTTTGTATCGGAAAATAGTAAAATTCCTGTCATCAAACATGACAAAGGTGTCACAAATCTTTATCTTTCGAAAGAAGCAAATCCAGAAATTGTGCTTCCAATTCTAATCAATTCCAAAGTTCAAAGACCTGGGGTATGTAATGCATTAGAAAATCTCTTCATTCATAAAGACTACCCTAATCTGAAACAATTATTGGTAGAATTGCAAACGGCTGGAATCCAAATTTTAGGAGATTCATCCATTACAAAAATCTTTCCTTCCGCCAAACAAGCAACAGAGGAAGATTTTTTTACAGAATTTTTAGATACTCGACTCAGTGTGAAGCTTGTGGAATCGGTAACAGAAGCCATCGAGAATATTCGAATGTACAGTTCGGGTCATACCGAATGTATTTTGTCTGAAGATGTAACTGAGATCCAAACCTTTCAAAAAGAACTCGATAGTGCAGCAATTTTTGTTAATTGTTCCACTCGTTTTCATGACGGTGGTGAATATGGACTCGGGGCTGAAGTAGGAATTTCGACTGGTAAACTTCATGTACGTGGGCCTATGGGACTTATCCACTTAACTACAACAACAACATATGTCACAGGAAAAGGCCAAGTCAGAGGATAAATTAAATGTCATTTTGTTTGGAGGTAGTTTTAATCCTCCTCACATAGGGCATAGGCATGTGCTTTCAAATATCTTAAAACAATTCCCTACTTCCAAAGTATATATTTGTCCTAATTATGTTTCCCCTTTTAAACTAAATGAAAAAAAATTTTCTAAAGATGAAATATGGTCATTGTGTTTAGCTGAATTTGAATCATTTTTATCAACCAATGTAATCCTTTGGGATGAAGAAATTAAAAAGGATCAAATTAGTTTCACAATTGATACTCTTAAAACATTACAACTCATTGAAAAAAACAATCCAATTTCTTTAGTAATCGGTGAAGACAATTTAAGCCAATTTCACCAATGGAAATCATACCAAAATATATTAGAACTGATTGATAAGTTAATTGTTGTAAGACGTCATACAAATGTTCCAAATTCTATCGAATGTCCTAACTTTATTTCTGCAGATCAAATGATTGTATTAGATAATCCCATCGTCACGATGAGTAGCCAATCAATTCGGAATAAACCGAATGATGAGTTGGAACTAAATTCAATTTTACCAAAGACAAAAGAATTGTTTTTAAAATTTTTAGGACAAAATTTGTCGAATCATTAACACAAGCATGAAAGAAATTAAAAAAACAATCGAGGAATGGATTCTTTTTTTTGAAACTGAAGTCCCAAAGCATGTAACGGAAACCAGGTGGGATCATATCAAACGAGTTGCATTTTATTCTGAAGAACTAGCTCTTATTCATGGATACGAGGAACCAAAAAAAGCATATTTAGCAGGTTTGTGTCACGATATTACCAAACAAAAAAAAATGGACATTCACTATGAGTTGTTTATTGAATTTAAGGTAAACACAGAAGGAATCCCTTCCCAGGCACTGCATGCTTATTCTGCTCCCCTTTTTATAAATAAACATTTTGGTTTTTTTGATCCTGAGTTCCAATCTGCTATCCAAAGCCACACGCTTGGGAACCTGAATCCTAGCTTACTTGATCAAATAGTTTATGCTGCTGATTTTTTGGGATCTGATTACTGCCAAAGATTACAAGAACTCAAAGACTGGACGATCAAAACAAAAGAAAATTTACATTTTGGCATTTTTATGAAAGCGTTCAAAACGATTTCCCTTCTAATGGAAAAAAAGGAAATGATTCACCCGTATACTTTTTTCACTTATAATTTTTCATTACAATCGCTTAAGGAAAACTTTTAAATGTTACGTGAAACTCAAGAAAAACAATCCATTCCTGCAAAAACTCTTCTTATCATTGCAGGATCCTTTTTTCTTTTTGCACTTCTATTCTTACTGCTCAAATCAAAAACAGGATTTTCGTTAGATCAAAAATTTTCTCAAAGTAAACGGATGCCAATTTTATTTTCTGTTTTGGGTGATAAAGATGAATATTTATTCTCTCTATATGCAGAATTTTATCCTAATGAAAGAAAAGCTGCACTCTTTTTTGTAAACCCGAAAACGAGTTTCGATGATGGCGAAAAATCTCTCAAAGAAAAAGGTAGTTCGGCACCTTCCTATGTTGAATCCATATTAGAAGATACTCTTGATTCAAATATTCCATTCAAAATTGTTTGGACAAAAGAACAATTTCAGAATTGGATCAACCTACTTGGAGGATTACAACTTTTTTTTGAGCCTAAATCATTACACATAACTAAAAATTACTTAAGGAACAAAGAATCATATGTGTTAGATGGGGAAGATTGTTTTGATTGGATGAGTTCGGTTTCTGATGAAACAATGTTGTCATATTTTCGACGATTGGAAATCCAAGAAACTGTGTTTTTAACCTTATTGGAAACAATCCATGAAAAACGAGATACAATTGGAAAACAAAAAGTATCATATCTCCATAGCCAGATGACAACAAATTTGTCCTCGAAAGAGTGGGAAACTTTCATTGACTTTCTCAAAAAAGAAAAAATTCAGTTTGGAGTTTCGGAAGTACCTGGGGAACCAGTTTTACGCCCTAAAACCAAAGACCAAATTCTCAAAGCAAACGAAGAAACTGTGAAAGTTGCTTTTTACAAATTTTCCAGTGAACTAAGATCACCTTCATTTGCAGAAGGAGAACGAGCAAGAATCGAAGTCCTAAATGGGACTGCAAAAAATGGACTTGCCAGATATGGAAAAGTGTTACTCAATGATAAGGGTCTGAAAGTTCTCACCGTTGACAATGCTTGGGATTCCAATTTTAAATCCACTGTGATCTTAAATCGTTCAGGTAATACTCATTATACAGATATGATCTCTGATACATTTCAGGGTCGAAAGGTTTATTTTTCCTTACGAAAGGATTTGGGACTTGATGCGACCGTAATTATCGGAGAAGACTTTCAAAATTCCAAGGATTAAGATGCCAAACATTAGTAATGAAACTTTAGAACATCTAAAGAAAATCAAACAAACGTTAATTGAAAAAAAATGTGAAAACATTCAATTTTTAGATTTAAAAGATGTACATTCTTATTTATCTTTATTCGTCATTGCTTCGGTAAAAACAGAAACACAAGGCAGGTCCTGTGCTAAAGATATAGATAAGTATATGAAACCATTAAAATTAGCGGTCAAACGTCAAAATTTCGCAGACCTTCCAAAGGATGCGACAGGTTGGATCCTTCTTGATTACGGTGAAATTTGTGTACACATAATGACGGATGAGATGAGAAACTATTATTCATTAGATCGTCTTTGGGGTGATGCAACACCTATAACGATATAAGTGGGATAACCTCATCCCAGTTATCCTTCGGTAGTTCACAACTTTGGTTTTGACATACATAGTATCGAATTCCACTACCTGCATCTCTTCCTTGTAATAACGTTAAGACATTTTCTAAGGACCTGCCAATTGTTTCTTCGACGACAAGCCAAACAAGAGTTGGGTCATTAATCTTACTTAAATTTCTTCGGATCTCATTTATTTTTTCCTCTGTTTGATTTCGGTATACAACAAGTATTTCTTTGGAAGATGTTTGGAATTTTTGGAACGCGGAAATCATTGAAGGATAACTTAGAGAATTCTGAGTGAGCTCAGGCAAAAAATAAGAGAAAATGGAATTCGCTTTTTTTTCCATTTCTCCATGAGTAAACCCAAGTGAATGTAAAAGGTAAAATACATGACACATTGTTGAGTTTCCAGAAGGTTCTACTCCATCATACCCTTCCAAGGTCCTCACGATCAAATCTTCATTCTTATCACAGGATTCAAAATAAGGTCCCACATCAGAACTAAAATGTGATTCAAGGTATTGAAAGACCTTTAACACATAGTCAAAATAGATTTTATTTCCATCTAACTGAAACAAACGAAGTGATACCCAGATGAATTCTGCATAATCAGGTAAAGTTCCTAAATATTTTGTTTCACCATCTCTAAACCTTCTGAGAATGGAACCATCTTCTTTGACCAAATATTTAAGCAAAAATTCATAAATTTCTTTGGATTGGTTAAGGTAAGTTTTTTCTCCCGTAACTTCGTAACTGGAAAGTAAAGCGCGTATCCATAAACAATTCCAGGAAGTTAAAATTTTGTCATCACGTAACGGACGAACACGCTTTTGCCTTTCTAACAAAAGAATTTCTTTTGCTTTTTGTAATTTTTCTTTAAACCCATCTTTGAACTGAATTCCATCTAAGTAGGGATTTTTTCCTTTAAAGTATACATTTAATATATTTTGGTGATCTTCAAAATTCCCTTCTTCTGTAACATTCCAAAATCCCAAAATTTCTTCATCTGTGATATGAGTTCGAATTTCATCCTCTTTCCAGACATAAAATTTGCCTTCTAATCCTTCCGAATCTGCGTCTTCTGCGCTTGCAATCCCACCAATTCCAAGGCGCATGTCCCTTTGGATGTATTGAATCATTTCTTCTAATACTTGCAAAAAATAAACTTCACCAGTGATTTGAAATAGTTTTGCTAATGTTTCAACATATAATGAATTATCATATAACATCTTTTCAAAATGTGGTACTAACCATTCGTGATCCGTCGCATAACGACAGATGCCACCTCCCACCTGGTCATAAATCCCCCCACAGTTCATTGCATAAGCGGTATTAAATGCCATTTCTAAAGCTCGATTGTCTTTATGAATTAAGTAATAATCCAATAAAAAATTAAGAGCCATACTAGGTGGGAATTTATTGACTGAATTTGTTTTGAAGCCGAAAAATTCTTTATCATAAACTTTCCAGTAACGGTTAAAATTTTCTGTTAGAATTTCTGTTCCAGGAACTTTTCCATGATTTGTTCTTGTTTCGTTATCTTTTAAATAGGTGGTTAAGTCGTTGGCAGCTTGGATGAGTTCCCCTCTTTGGTTTTTCCAAGTTTGTGTTACTAGTTTTAATACTTCTTTAAAACCCCTTTTCCCATAACGGTTTTCTTTTGGAAAGTATGTACCTCCAAGTATGGGTTCCTTTTCTGGTGTTAGGAACATATTCAGAGGCCAACCACCTTGTGTACCCATCGCATGTAATGCATCCATATAAATTTTATCTATGTCTGGACGTTCTTCTCTGTCTAACTTGATGCATACAAAATCCCGGTTTAACACTTCTGCGGTGGAATCATCTTCAAAAGATTCACGTTCCATGACATGGCACCAGTGGCAGGTGGAATAACCGATGGATAAAAAGATGAGTTTGTCCTCATTTTTTGCTTTCTCGAAGGCTTCCGTCCCCCACGGAAACCAATCTACAGGATTGTGTGCATGTTGTAACAAATAAGGACTTTTTTCATGAACCAAACGATTCGGTTTTTTAGACAAATTTGCCACAAAGTTCTCCCAGAAATGAAGTTTTCCAGGCCTAGGTTTTTACATTTTCGGTTGATTGACAACATTGATTTTTTCATCTTGTTCCTGTAAGGGGTTTAAAAAGTTTCCATTGAAAAGACAAAATTTTATCCCCAAACGTAATTTCACATATTCGCAAAAGTTGACCAGCTGGTTAATATCTTTTAGTTTACTCATTTTTCCCATTTTTGCGGAATCCGACTTTGAAGATGATATCAAACGGATGCAACTTGCCCAATGGGAAAACGGTGATGTGGTACCGGAATCGTTACAGGGTTTTGGACCAAAAAAACTGAGACTTTCCATTGCCCAGGCCATAGAACAAGTCATCGAAAACAATACGATCGTCCAAAATGCAAAACTTGAGATTGTCAAAGCTGACAGTCCGGAATGGAAAAATGAGTCCAAATATTCTTGGAAAGCTTTGGCAAGTATTCAGTCAGCAAAACAAATCCTCCCAAATAACAGAAATAATATCTTTGCTGGAACCATTCGGTCTCAAGATAAAATCTCTGCGGGGATAGAAAAACAATTCAAAACCGGAACCTATTTCAAAACAGAAATCAGTTCCATTCGGTTTGATGTAAACGCCTTCGAAAATCCAGACCCAGCCACTGCTGGATTTGCAAGTTTACTTGCAGCTCCTCCGATGTATACTGGTGCCGTATCTGCCACTCTCTCCCAAGAGCTTCTCAAATATGGTTTTGGAAAAAATGAAGAAGAAAAAGAAAAACTTCTAAAAAACCAAACTTTACTCGTACGAGAAAATTATATTAATATCTTAACCCAACTCGTAGTCAAAATCCTCATTGATTATTGGTCCTTAAGTATTGTAGATTCTCGAATTGCGACGTATGAAAAAGTTTCTAAAAACACAGAAGAAATCAGAAGGTTAACACTTCGAAAAACTGGTCTTGGACTTTCCGAAGGTTTTGAAGTAAACCAGTGGAACCAAGCGTATTTAAAAACACAATCATTACTAGAAAAAGCAAAAGTGGATCGAATTGAAGCCGAGAGAAATTTGATCCGAATTTTAAATGTAGATACTTCTTCTTCGATCGAAGGCGTTACAGATTTAAGTGAAACATTACCAACAGGAATCAATTTAAAATCTGACATTGCTTATGCACTGGCACATAGAACAGACTACCTACTTCTCAAAAGAGAAAGAGAAATCGCAAAATTAGCTTTGAGCACAGCCCTAGCTGAAGATGATCCATCCTTACTTGCAACGGTGACCTATAGTTCTATTGGCCAAAATTTTTTATCACCACAAGAAAACTTCATCGCAAGGCAACGAGGTGTTACTTCCTTTATGTTCCCACAAATTGCGGCGGAATTAAAAATGTCATACCCATTATGGGATTTAGGAATCAAAGCAGCGATACGTGATGCCGAAACCAATTTAAAAGTTAACGAACTAAAAATCCAAAATCTTGAACAAGAAATTGAACAAGAAATAACAACTCGTCACGAAGCGTTGGTAGCAAGCCACGAATTATTAAAAGATTTACAAAAAACCAAACGGGAAACTGAGATTTTTTACAATGGTCTGATGGAAAGGTTTAGACAAGGTCGATATACAGCTGTTAACGTTAAAAATGCCCTTGACAGTTTAGCAAATACTGAACTTGCAGTGACCCAAGCCAAAATTAACTTTAATATCAATTTAGTTCGTTACGAGTTGGCAAAAAATTCTTTATTTGAAAAATATGGATTAGATTTATATTCCATTTTGGAAGAAGTCGAAAAACGTGCTAAACTTGAAACCGATAAATTATGAAATCGTTTCCAACACATAGAAAGGATGATTTGGTTCGTTATCGCAGGGCTTTCCATGAAAATCCAGAGCTCAAATACGAAGAAAAAGAAACAGCAAATTTCGCCAAAACACACCTTGAATCACTTGGTTTTAAAGTAGAAGACGGAATCGCAGAAACAGGACTTGTCAGTTTATTTGATTCTGGTATTCCAGGAAAAACAGTTCTCATTCGGGCTGATATGGATGCACTCCCTATCCACGAAGAAAATACTCATACCTATAAAAGCCGAAATGAAGGTAAAATGCATGCCTGCGGTCATGATGGTCATACTAGCATCTTACTTGCTTTATCTTCAGATTTAAAAAAGGATTTTCAAAGTTTTGTACCGAAAGGTAGAGTTTTACTCTGTTTCCAACCAGCTGAAGAAGGTGGATCAGGAGCAGACAGAATGATTGAGTCTGGAATTTTAGAACGTTACAATGTTGACGCAGTATTTGCCTTACATGTTTGGAACCATATCGATTTAGGGAAAGTCGGTGTTGTGAATGGAACCATGATGGCTTCTGTCGATGAATTCAAAATTACAATTCATGGAACATCGGGACATGGTGCTATGCCACAACACACAGTGGATCCAATTGTTGTTGGAAGTCACTTAGTAACCGCCTTACAAACATTAGTTTCTAGAAATGTGGATCCTCTGGAACCTTGTGTAGTCACCGTAGGTTCATTCCATTCAGGAAATGCATTTAATGTAATTCCAGAGACTGCCACTCTCCATGGGACTGTTAGAACGTATTCAAAATCCGTGTATGAAATGATCCCTACACGTATGGAACAGCTCGTGAAACAAGTTGGGGCTGGGTTTGGAGCCGACATTCACCTCGAATATAAAAGAATTGATAAACCAACCATCAATGATCCCGTCATGGCTGATGTCGTACGAAAAGCTGCCAAAACGATTCTAGGAGACAACTGTCTTACAGAAGAAAATACTAGAACCATGGGTGGAGAAGATTTTTCTGCTTTTTTAATGCAAAGACCTGGTTGTTATTTTTTTATTGGGTCTAGAAATGAAGAAAAAGGTTTCATTCACCCTCATCATAGTTCTTTTTTTGATTTTGATGAAGATGCTCTACCGATCGGATTATCTGTGATGAAACAGGTCATCCATACCTATCTCCAAGAATTTTAAATTTTTTTTTCATTGCAGAAAAAGCCGAGCGAAATAATAGTTAGATATCTAACCAATTAGAGGGAAGTATGATTAGTTTCGAACTCAATGAAGGAATCGGATTCATAAAACTTGCAATTAACGACAAGAACAGTTTTTCGAATGAATCTTTTTTGGCCTTAAAAAAAGCAATCCAAGATGCAAAGGAATCCAGTGCAAAAGTAGTTGTTTTGAGAAGTGAATCGAATGGTTCCTTTTCTTTAGGACTCGATCTCACCACTGTCAGTACAATGGATATGTCAAAAGACTTGGCTCCTTTTTTAGAATTGTTTTATCATAACCTTACCGAACTTTACCAATTGCCAATGCCTACGATTGCTGAAGTTTCCGGTCATGCTTTAGGTTATGGAGCCATGTTGGCACTTGTCTGCGATTACCGATTTGCAACTTCAGACATTCGGTTTGGATTACCTGAAGTGAAAATAGGAATCCAAGTCCCTTCCTTTGTGTATGCACTCATGGGTGAAGCAGTCGGGTATGACGTAGCCAAACGGCATGTATTACTCGGTGATGCATTTAAAGCAAAAGAAATGCCTACTCTTTTTGAAGACATTACGGAATCGGATGAAGATTTAAAAAAGAAATCTAAATCCTTACAAACAAAGCTTAAAAAGAATTCTTACTCTGCGATGAAAGATACAAAAAGTGGAATTTTAAGTGTTCATAAACCTCTTCTATCTCTTGTCAAAGATGACGTAACAAACACCATCAAAAGTATCCAATCGGCAGATGCAAAAGAAGGTATATCTGCTTCAGTAGAAGTGAGAAGGCCTGTTTTTACTTCATAAACGATTATTCGATACCTTTTCGATTCCGAATGTGTTTATAAATTTGATCGAGGATAGGATACAAAATATCCTCGTTTTCTTTTGATATCCCCCAAGTTTGTAAAGAAAGAAGTTTTGCTGAAATTGTAACGATTTTTTGCCGAATCTTTTTTCCATCTTTTGATAGTAAAATTGCCCATTCACGACCGTCACTTGGCGAAGGATTTCTGTCGACTAACCCCTCTTTTACGAGTCGATTAACAAGTACTGTACATGTCGGTTTTGTTTTCTCAATTGTTTTTGCAATTTGAGTCATATTGATGGGATTTGAAGTACGGATCAAAAATGTCAAAATTTCAAAATGAGAAGTAGTAAGACCCGGGTATCCTAATTTTTCCATTTCTGTTCTGACGATATCTGCAATCTCGGAACTAATACGATCAAAATACCGAACAGACCGAAAGCGTTTTGGAAGTTCTCTTGCCATGAACTTAAAATTTTAGATTAAGCTTTTAAAGCTTCAATCTCAACAATTTCTTTCGGAATAGATTCAGTCAAATTGATGGGTTCTTTTCCATTTATGAGAATGTCATCCTCAATGCGGATTCCAATCCCTCTGAATTCTTTTGGGATCGATTCATCGTTTGGATCAAAATATAACCCTGGTTCGACGGTAACAACCTGACCATCTTTTAAAGGTCTAGACTTTCCATCTAAAAAATACCTACCTACATCATGTACATCCATACCTAAATAATGGCCTGTTCGATGCATATAAAACTTTTTGAATGATTGTTTTTCTATGATTTCCTCTAAATTTCCCTTTAAAAAACCCATTTCTCGAAGACAATCAGCAAGGAATCTGACTGTTTTATCATGCACATCATTAAATGGAACACCTGCGATGGATTGTCGGATTGCATTTTTTTGAGCATAGAGAACCACCTCATAAATTGTTTTTTGGGCTTCTGAAAATTTTTTTCCAACAGGAAAAACTCGGGTCACATCCGCTGTATAATAATTCCATTCTGCCCCTGAATCAACTAAAACCAGATCTCCTTCTAATAATAAATCATCGTTGTTAACATAATGTAAGATACATGCATTTTGCCCTGAAGCAACAATATGTCCATAACCACCACCTATCGAACCATATTTTAAATATTCTTGTTCGAGTAATGCTTCCAATTCGTATTCATACATTCCTGGTTTACTTTCTCGCATAATACGCATATGCCCAAATTTAGTAATTTCAGATGCATTTTTTAAAATTTGAATTTCTTCTTTTGATTTGGTGAGTCTTTCCTCATGTAAAAAATGAGGATGTTCAATCCGATGTGGACCAAATTTTCCCTCTCTCGCCCTTTCGGAAAGAGTTTTGATTTCTTGTAAGATTTCACGGTCTCTTTCTGGATTTTCGCCAAAAAAATAGTAAAGTGTATGATGATCGATTAAAATAGCTGATTTTTGTTTCTCCCATTCACTCAAATCGTAAGTATAATCTAAGCCTAACATTGATTTGATTTTATCTTTTCCTAATCGTATGCCTGTCCAAATTTCTTTTTCCTTATCCTTTGGTAAACAAAACATACCTGCCGAGTCACTAGTAAGAATGAAAATGGAATCTTCTTCCTTGATTCCAGTGAGGTAATAAAAATCAGAATTTTGTCTAAATTTATACTCAACATCACGATTGCGTATTTTATGACTTGCCGCGAATAAAATCAGGATTTCACCTTTTTTAAGCTTTTTTTGAATTTTGATGATCCGCTTTCGAAAGAGTTCAGAATCAAATTCCTTTGATTTCATTGTCGGTTGTTTCATTGTTTAATCACTTCCTCAAGTGCTTCAAAAATTCGTACGGGGTTTTGGTCCAACATACATCGGAAATGTCCTTCTGGACAAATCCTTCCTCCGTGTATACCGCAAGGTCTACATGAAAGTCCATTCACTTCCAAAATCCTATGTTTGTCTGACAAACTTCCATAACCAAACGCTGGTATTGTGGCACCATATATCATGACTGTCGGAGTATTGAATGCAGAAGCAAAATGAATTGGACTTGAATCATTCGAAATAATTGCAGTTGCATTTTGAATCCAAACCATAAGTTCTTTTAAATTTGTTTGGCCTACAAGTGAAAGTAACCTTTCTCTTTCTTTTAACTCCAAAGGTTCTGTCTTCATCAAACGGAAGATATGATTTTGAATTTCCAGGTCTGCTTTACTTCCGATTAGGATCACAGTTTCGCTGCGTTTTCGTAAAATTTGGGTGATCACACTCACAAATTTTTCTTCTGGCATTCGTTTGGTTTCCCATAGAGAAGATGGAGCTATCAGGATATATCCTGAATCATTTTTTAAAAGTTTTGATTTTTTCAATGTAAAACTATTTTCTTCCACTTCGCTTGGGTATAGGTATGGTCTCCTTTCTCTACCCGTTGGAAAATCATAAGGTTCAAAGAGCAAAGAAAATAATTTTTCAACTTCGTGTGGTCCTTGTTTTGGTCTTTGCACTAATTTGGTATGTAAAAATGAAAAACCAGATTCTTTATAACCGATACGAATAGGTGCTTTTGAAAAATATGATAATAAACTTGAGCGAAAGGAAAAATGAGGGCTATATACTTTATCAAATTTCTCTTTTCTTAATTTTTGGATGAACTTTAGAAAAGCAAATGGATTATTTTTGATCCTTTTTTTGTCAAGGCACCAAACTCTCGTTATATCAGGATTATTTTCTAAAACAGATTCCGTTCCGAGGTTCACTAATACATGGACTTCACTTTCTTTGTGTTCCATTTTTACAGCATGAAAAAAGGAAGTAGAGAGGATTAGATCTCCTAGGAAAGCGGTTTGGATGATGAGTATTTTTTCGGGCATCAGACTCTTTCTAATATCGACACAAAGTTGTTTGTAGCTAGTCCACCTATACTTTGCGCTATTGCCAACTGCTTTTCCGGCCATTCATAAAAGAAGCGACAAAGTTCAACGATTTGAGCAAGGCCAGAAGCACCTACGGGGTGTCCTCGAGACTTAAGCCCTCCGGAAGCGTTGATGGGTAATTTCCCTTTGGGATGGGTAAGACCAGCCTTTACCTGGAAAAGAGCCTCTCCTCGTTTGAAAAATCCAGCATCTTCTGCTCCCACCAGTTCAAAAGGAGTGAAGGCATCGTGTAATTCTGCAAAATGAATGTCACTTGGACCAATCCCTGCTTCTTCGTAGGCTTTGGCAAAAGCAATGCGATTGGCTAAAAAACTTGGTTCGGGGCTTGGTAAAAAGGGTGAGACTCCAGACCCCATCCCTCGCACGACAATCGAACTTGGATCCTTGGATAAAATGAGAGCAGCGGAACCGTCAGAAAGTGGAGAGATGTCATAGAGGCCAAGAGGGCTTGCGATTTTTGGTTGGTTTTGGTATTCTTCCCATGTTAGATTTTTTTTAATATGTGCTTTTGGATTTTTAAGTCCGTTGTCATGGAGTTTTTTGGTGATAGCAAATAAATCTTCCTCTTTGTATCCATAATCATACAGATAACGGTTTGTGATCATGGCTCCACCTTGAGCCATCGACATTCCCAATTTTCTTTGTGGTTTCGATAAAACAGAACCTAACAGTAAATTACTTTCCTCCCGATTCAATTGTGACATGAGTTCAGTTGCAATCACGAGTCCATGATCATACCTTCCACTGAGAATCAAATTCACTCCCAACTGGAAGGCACTGGCACCAGACGAAGAAGCCGTTTCCATGCGAATGGAATAAACATCTTTCAATCCAAGTCTTGCAGCAATTTTTGCAGAGAGATGGTATTCGTTGTTATAAGAATCTGGGGAAAAACTTGCATAAATAATGAATTGAATTTTGTGAGATTGAAACTCATGTACAGATTGTTTTGCGGTCTTATAAGACAAATCAAGTTGAGTTCCCGTATGTTTACCAAATACACTCAATGTCGGATTGTGAATGTAAACTTTCTTCATTAGAATATAGTTTCCGCTTGCCTATTCCATGAAAACCAATTATCTTTCCAATTGAACCGATAAAATGAGGTCACCCATATGAAGGGAAATAAAGAAGTAATCGACATTTTAGCAGAAGTTCTCTCTGCAGAACTCACAGCCATTAACCAATATTTTATTCATGCAAAACTTTGTAAAAATTGGGGGTATTTAGAACTCGCAGACTACCTACGCAAAGAATCCATTGAAGAAATGAAACATGCAGATGAAATCATGGAACGTATTTTGTATTTCGATGGAATCCCTGACTTACAAAAATACATGAAGATCAATGTTGGTCAATCTGTCCCTGAGATGTTCAAACATGACTTACAATTAGAATACAATGCCGTCGAACGATTGAATCGAGGAATTGATATTTGTGTTTCAGCAAAAGACAATGGAACACGTGAACTTTTGGAAAAAATCCTGGTTTCAGAAGAAGAACACATTGATTGGATTGAAACCCAAAACTCTCTCATTGAATCCATTGGTTTACAAAACTACTTGGCACAAAAATTAGGAGATTCGGAATAAAACCTACACATCCTACCTACCATGCGATTTGCGGAGAAGGACTTTCTCCGCTTTTGGAACAAGAGATCCAGTCTTTCCATCTCAAAATTAATAATTCGAACCGAGGTGGTGTCTTCTTTTCTGGAAAAAAAGAAGATGTCATTCAGTTTGCTCTTCATACTAAATTTGCCTCTCGTGTAAATTTACAATTATTACATGAGAACGCTCAAAACTATGATGAATTTTATGCCAAAGCAACAGAATTACCTTGGGAAAAATATATCGGTCCCAATGTAAGTTTTCGAATCGATGCGGAAACCAAAGACAAACTCAAAAACTCAGAATTCACAATGCACCGAACAAAGGATGCAATCCTTGACAGGCTGCGAACTAAAAAAGTAGCACTACCTGAAATCGAAAAACGAATGGCAGATATCACTATTGTTGTGAGGTCACACACTGACAGGTTTAGCATCGAACTTTCGTTATCTGGTGATCCAGTGGGAAGGCGTGGATACCGATTGCATGCTGGTAGTGCTCCTGTTCGTGAACCCATTGCGCAAGCAATGTTAGAAATGTCAGATTGGAAGGAAGGAGAAACACTATTAGATCCAATGTGTGGGTCTGGGACGATTCTCATTGAAGCCGCACTCAGAGAACGACTGTATGGTGAAATCAATCGATTCCTATTTGCCGAGTCTCCAATATTCCAAATTTTATTTCCTACATATGTATTTTCAGAACGAAAAAAAGAAAACCCAACAACACCCCATTTATTTGGTTATGATATTGATCCAGAAGCAATTCGTATCGCCAATGAAAATGCGTATGAAGCGGGCGTGGAAGATTTTATTAAATTCGAAGTTGGTGATTGTTTAGAGCTGAAAAATTCATTTGGACCCAAAGGTCATTTGGTTACAAACCCACCATATGGAGACAGGATCGGAAAACCAATGGAAGACCTGAGAGAGATGTATTTCCAATTCGGACGGGTGTTAAAGAATGAATTTGGCGGTTGGAAATTTACTGTGTTATGTGCAGATTTTGCCCTGCTCGGTAAATTTGGATTGAAAGAAAACAAACACATCACTCTTAAACATGCTAACTTAAAAGCAAAAATCGTTGATTACGAATTAAGAGGGGGGAAATGAAGTCAAAGGACATTTTAAGTCGTGTTTTTGAAATCACAAGAGATCCAAGAGATGGACTTTTATTCCTTAAAGAATTCCAATCTCTTTCTCCTGAATCATTTGCAATTCTTTATGCTGATTCTGAAACAATATTTGAAAGTTCTGAGGCTTTGTTTTCTGATTTAAAACTTCTCTACCAATTGGATCTTTTTCCTTTTGTTGTACTAGAAGAAGATAGTTTCCAATACTTAAAAGTATTTTTCCCTCTGGAACAAATGGCTGTGGGTGGAACGGATGAAAAATCACTTGGTTTTTCTTACGAAATCATCGCACGAGAGAAACCACTCAAAGAATCGGTCAAAAATTCTATCCAAAGAAAAAAAATTCCCATTCTCTTATGGAATGATGATACCGAAAAACTGGAAGCAGTACTTGATCGATGTCGTGCCATTTTACATTCAGCAAAAGTTATCTATGTTTCGATTGATGGACCTTTAAAAGATCCTAATTCAGGAAAAGTAAAGTCCCTTGTACAAATGGAAAATAGTTTTCAATTACCAGGGGATTTTTCGATTACAGAAAGCCAGAAAGAATTTGTTACATTATCGGAAGCATTACTCTCAAAAATTGAAGATCCAAAATTTAGTATTGTGTTGACTTCCCCCTTTACGTTATTAACAGAACTTTTTACAGTGAAAGGAAGTGGAACGCTTGTCAAACGTAAGAACAAAATCCATAAATTCAATTCAAAAGATGGAATTGATATGGACAGACTTTTTTTACTCATTGAGGAATCATTTGGCAAAAAACTAAAACCAAATTTTTTACTCACTCAATTTGATACTTTATTTCTAGAAGAATCCTATAGAGCCTGCGCATGGATGCAAAAAACAGAATATGGATACCTACTTTCCAAATTTGCTGTCAATGGTGTAGCAAGGGGTGCTGGTGTTGGTCGTGATATTTGGGATCAGATCTTAGAAAACTGTAATCCGCTTTTCTGGAGAAGTAAACCAGACAATTCCATTAACAAATGGTATATGTCCATTGCCCAAGGAATCGAAAAAGATAATTCCTGGTATTATTATTGGTTAGGACTTGATCAAACTTTGATTCCAAAAATTATCGATCTTTTAAAATCACAACCTGAAGATTTTGAATCAAAACTTATATGATGAGTAAAAGCCAAACCATTTTAATATATGATGGGCATTGTTCATTTTGTACGAAATTAGCAAATGGTTTGCAAAAAAAATCAATACAACCACTGGAAATCATTTCCTACCATACATTGACAGAAGATAAATTAAAAAATATCAATCACCAACTGACAATAGAAAGATGCAAGGGAGAAATACAAATCATTCAAAATGGGAACCGTTATCCAGGTTTTTTTGGTGTTCGAATTCTACTTTGGAATATTCAATTTTACCGATTTTTTGTTTGGATCCTATACTTGCCGCTTTTTCCTTTTTTAGGAATGTTTGTTTTGTGGTTTTTAAAGAAATTTAGGAACCAACTTTCTTAAGCCTAGATTCATCGAACTTCGATAACCCCAAATAAAAATCTAACCTGGCATCTAAAGCCAAAAGATTTCCTTCAATGACTTGTTTTTTCGATTCATCAGTTATAGCTGTTTCAGCAATCAAATCAAACATTCTTTTGCTATGTCCTTCGTCTGCGTCTAAATTCACCTGGAAAAATTTTCCTTCTGGCAAACCAAGTTTCAATTTTAATTTTTGATAAGCATCAGAAATTTGTGAATATTCTAATTTCAAAAGATATTCATTCGCAGGACCGAGTGCCCCTAGTCCATAAAAAAATCCAAGATCAATAACCGATTTCATTTTCTCAAGGTATGTTTTTGTTTCGGGTAACATTTTGTGAGATAAAAAATCAAAATTCAATTGGTTTAAAAAATCTGTCAGTATTGATACATGGGTTTCTGCAATTTTACCTTCGCCTAACTCTTCCCATATATTTTCAACAAGTACTATCTTTGCTTTTTGGTCTTCTGTTTTCGCGGCGACTAATAAAAACCAATCCACAAATCCTATGGATACAAAGTATTCTTGGCTCAACCAAAGTAGTAAATCTTCGAAACTCATCGATAAATTCCTTTGTTTTAACCAAGTTGATTGTAAAACAGGATGTTTTTCCACGTCATGTTTGATTGTCTCAATAAAATTCATTTGATCTGGTCCTTTCCATATTGGAAACGTTTCTGTATTAAAAATTCTTCAAATCCTAGTTCCAATGATTTTTTGAGAAGTTCCGCATAACTTCTCTCTGATTTTTCCCATAACAACGGCAAGGTGGAATAAATTGCGGAAAATCCTGGGGTTGCATTGACCTCTAAAAAATAGATGGACTGATCTTCTAATTTATAGTCAATCCTGATGTAACCAGAAACTCCGAGTAAGTTAGCAATTTGTAAAGAAATCTCTTGCAATTGATTGGCAATAGATTTTGGAACTTGAAAATCCAAAGATTCCAAGAATTCGGATTTTGATTTGATCCCTTCGTGGTACGTTTCACTTGGGTAATCAACATAAGCAATGGGCAAAACTTCATAAGAACCTTGGTTTCCCATCACAGCCGCTGTTAGTTCCCGTCCTGAGATGTATGGTTCCACAAGTAATGGAGCATACTCATTGAATAAGTTTGGCACCCGTAATTTCCATTCCATCTCAGAGCGGATTATATTTTGATCTGAGATTCCGAGACTTGATCCTTCTCCATTTGGTTTGATAAATATTGGATATGGAATTTTTAATGACTCTGATCCATGTAGGATGAGTTGGGACTTACTTGTTTTGATACCAAACGATTCTAAATATAATTTGGTTTTGTATTTGTCTAATGTCAAAGTTTGGACTGCCGCATGACTTCCTGTATGAGGGATTCCTAGATATTCGCATAACGCTGGTATGTATGCTTCTCGAGAAGGGGATAAATATCCTTCAATCAAATTCCAAACGATCCAATTTTTTCGATTGGATTTTGGGATTCCAGACAATGCAGATGTAATTTCAGTCGCATCATTTAAAACAACAACTTCATATCCCAATGACTCGATTGTACTTTCCATGTGGGAAATGGTATCAAACGATTCCCATTCCTGAGATAATTTTGGATTCGTTTGATCATAGATATCACAAGCAAGTAAAACAGTTTTCATGTCTGTTTCATTCTCTCCCACTCTTCTTCTGAAATGGTAGGATAATAGGATTCTTTATCTGATCCAATGGGTTCAAAGGAGAAATGAATTTTTTTTGTCACTGCAGAACGGAAGGCATGTTGTCTAGTTTTTGGAAAATACCCTAGATACCAATTGGCGCCAATGGTAATTTTTCCGCCTCCACCGGGTAAATCATTCACAAAATGGGGAATCCCCATGCCTCCGATTTTTCCTCGCATATACTCGACAATCTCAATCCCACGTGCAAGTGGTGTTCGAAAACCCCTTGAACCGGGGATGAGTTCTGGGTCATACAAATAATAAGCCCGAACTCGCATCTCAAGTAACTTTTTGTGAAGAGTTAACATAGTTTCTTCATCGTCATTGATTCCTTTCAGTAAAACTGCTTGGTTTCCTACGGAAACCCCTACTTTTAATAAACGCAAAATTGCCTCTTTTGCTTCCTTCGTACACTCTTTTGGGTGATTGAACTGTGTGTTACAAAAGATAGAAAGATTATCATCATTATATTTTTCAATAATGTTACAAATATTCTCTGTTATGCGAAAAGGAAGTGTAACAGGATTTCTTGTACCCAAACGGCAGATTTTCACATGTGGAATTTCATTCAGTTCTTTTAAAATCCACTCAAGCCTATTGTCTGCTAAATTTAATGGATCACCTCCACTCACGACCACATCCTCAATTTGAGGGTGATTTTTGATGTAATCGAAAGCTGATTCCAAATCAGATTTCTCCATTCTTTCATCACTTGAGGAGACCTTCCTGCCTCTCATACAATGGCGGCAATACACACTACAGGAATGATTAGAAAATAATAAAACGCGGTTCGGATACATATGAGTAAGCCCACGAACAGGGCTTAACCTTTCTTCCTCTAATGGGTCAGGACTTTCCTCTAAAGAAAAAACCGCTTCATCGGCAGTAGGTACAATCATCCGCCTGATCGGACAATTCGGATCACTTGGATCAGATAAAGATAAGTAATACGGTGTCGTTGAGACAAGTAAACGAATTGTTTCTTCTATCCCGATTCTCTCTGAATCAGTTAGCAAAAAATAGCGAGAAAGCTCCTTACCTTTGACACGGTTTTGCAACTGCGATGTGGGATCGGTCCATTTTGTCTTGGAAAACAATTCTTCTCTTGCCTGGAGTACTTCTGATAAACTGTTTTGCACGAGCATAAGTTTTTATTCCTTACTTGCCAAGAGACCACCAAATTCTTTTCTGGTGGTAATGCAAGAAAACCGCTTGGGGGAAATCCGCATGGTCGCCTTCGATGTCGACGGGACCTTATTTTCCTCAGAATCCATAATCTTTAAGACGTACGTGCAGGCAATCGAAGAGTTTGCACAAAAGACAGGAAAAATTACGTCTTTACCTACCCATGATCAGATTATGAATGAAATTGGAAAACCTGTTCGGACCATTTTTGCAAACTTGTTACCGTCATTACCGGAATCAGAACGAGATACCATTTCTAGCAGGGTGCTCGATTTACTCTGCGATTCGATCCGCAGTGGTGGTGGAGATTTTTATGCGGGTGTTGGTTCTACTATCCATTACTTAAAAGAAAAAGGATATACGATCACTTGTGCTTCCAATGGCAGAAAACCGTATATCGAAACCGTTTTAGACACTGCTGGTGTTTTACAATACTTCGAGCCAATCGTTGTGATCAACCAAGACACGATCCATACCAAAGGTGAGATTTTAGCGGAGTATGTTCGCAAGTACAATTTAGACCCAAGCGCCATTGCGATGATTGGAGACAGGCATAGTGATTGGGAAGCAGCCAGACAGAATGGTTGCCCTTTTGGATTTTGTACATATGGACACGGCATTCCAGGTGAAATTCCAGACTTTGAATGGAAATTTGAAGATTTAACAACTCTGAAAGAAATTTTTTAAATTCTAAATCCGAACCCTCTCCGACATTGATAGTGTGGCGGTACTTCCCCAAATCCAAGAAGACAAATGGAAATCATTACGCTATTTCCTTGGCGGGATCTTCTTTGTACTCGTCTTAATTGAAAAATCAATGGGGTTTGATCCCAAAACCACTGGAAATTTTTTTCCCAAACAAGGTTTCAAAAACATAGGGAAATTGGGTGAAAAACCAAAATTTGCAGAACCCACTGACCCTTTCCAAAGTGAAAATTTTGAAGATGAACTCAATTGGGAAGAAGAAGTATTCAATCATACTTACCCGACAAGTCCCACAAAAACACAGGCAAAAAAAATCGTAGATGATACGATCCCTGAGATCACACTCCCAGAAGATAGATTTCCGGGGGCAGGCAAAAGGATCAGTGCGGAACCAGGTTACCTTTCCGTTTACTTTTTAAAATTTTATGGAACAGGAAAAAATAGCCAATCGCAACTTGTGAAACTCACAAGGGAATTTCCAGGTGGAGATCCCATCCTTTTCCTTTTCCAAGAACTTACGAAAGGCCCCAATGCAGATGAAAAAACAAAAGGTGTTTTATCTGCATTATCAAAAAAAATTAGGATCGAACCAAACTATCGTTTGGAGAACGGTATTTTACATATTTCAGTCTCTGATGAATTGAACATTGGTGGCAGTATGGAAATCCTAAAAGACCGCTTGGACCAAATTACCTTTACATATGTCGGCAACTTTGGAATCCAAGGAGTTGTACTATACACAAATGGGGAAAGGATTCGAAGTTTAGGGAGTGATGGTTTGTCACTTCCTGACGTTCTCGCCAAATCACAAAGAAAAGTGATCTTGTTTTAAACCACTAAATGGTTTACATAGAAACACCAAATCGTATTCTAAAGACTGGTTTTGACCATGCGTAGGTATACCTTCAAACGATACGAATTTGTATTGCGTAAATTATTTTTACGCCCTTTCCACCCTCGATTCATAGCCACAAATTTGGATGATATTACATCCTCTCTTCAAATATTCAGTGTGATGACGGCTATCACATCAATCATTTCACTTCTTTTTGTTGATTCACTCGTTCGGACAAAAGAAGCCAGTTTCTGGATTGCATTCTTTCGTATTTCCTCACTTGCAATCTGTTTTGCTGTGTATCTCCTTGCCAAAAAAGGGATCATCCGTTACGAAAAATATATCTTACGGATCACAAGTTTTGTATTAATTGGACTTGTCACACTTTATATCCCAATGATGGTGTTTGATAATCCCAATCACGCCTATTATTTATTTGGTTCAGCCATTGTAATTGCTGCGGCTTCCATATTACTTTGGTTAGAACCTATTCGAATTTGTATTTTATCTTTGATATATATCTCAGTATTTATTCCTCTGCATTTGAATTACTCGCGAATCCAAGGATTTGATCGGTATTTCTTTTACCAGGATGTACTCATTGTTTCTTTTTTATTAGCATTTGGAATTGTTGCCAATTTTCTCATCAATTACTGGCGATTTGAAGAGTATCGTGTCAAAGAAAAACTTCACATAACAGTAGGTAAACTCCTTCGAATCAATCAAAAAATTGAAGATCTTTCCCGGGTTGATTCCATGACGGAACTATTCAATCGACGCCATTTATTAGAACAGTTTGATTTGTATAAAAAAAGAGCTCTTCGTGAAGGGTTTGTGATTGGACTCGTGATTTTGGATTTAGATCGGTTAAAAACGATTAACGACCGTTATGGTCACAAACAAGGAGACCTTGCCATCCAAGCCTTTGCTAAAACATTAAAATCGAGGACTAGAATCACAGACATTGCAGCAAGGATCGGCGGTGATGAATTTTGTTTGTTAGCCTCTCCAATTGACAAGGAAGGACTTCATACGCTCACCGAGTCCATCCGTGAAAAAATGGAAGAGTTACAAATCCCAATTTACAATGATCCAAACCAATTCCTAACTTTGACAGTATCAATTGGTGGCACTCTTTTCCACCCCGAAGATGACCCCAGTTTCGATGAACTCTACCATAAAATCGACACAGCACTTTACACTTCCAAAAACGAAGGAAGAAACCGAATCACTCTCCTAGAAATGTAAAAAAAAGATCGACGGATTCTGACTTGGCATTCATACTAGTAAATGAGACTGATTCTCAGTTTATGTCCATTACGGATAAGGTGTAAAACTTACGAGATGGGGAAAACTCCCCCATCTTTTTTTTTACCGTTCACTAAAATAACTTTGGTTGTTTTTCAATGGCTTCATTGAGTGCGGAGTGGGAAACATTCAGAAAGGTTTTTTCAGTTGTTCCGTTCAATCCATAGAAAGGCATGAGTGGTATGGTCAAAATCCCAATCCAGGTACGAAAGTGCACCTGTCGGACCAAAATGGTTTGTGACTTACTCTTTTCATTTGCAAATTGGAACGTAATCGTACTATCTTGCTCCACATCCATGGGAAGTGATGTTAAGGTAAGATACGATATTCCAGTAAGAATCATACCCAAAGTACTCGAATAGAGACTCACTTGGGATTCCAATTGAATATCGAGTTTCAGATCATATTTGCTTTGCGGGTCAGTCACAACAGACAAAACTCTTGGATGGCTTTGTAAGGCTCGAACGAATCGGTCTTCTGATTGTTTTCGATCCGATTCATCTGCCACTTTTCGCTCCCTGTCACCAACTGTCGCAGCTTGGGAATAAGTGAGTAAAATGATCTTTTTTTCCGCATTTGCGTTTTCTGTTAGTTTGGTTTCTGGTAAATTGTACTTGGCAAAACTGATGCAGTGAGAAAGTACAAGAAGCACCGAAAGGTAAACTAGATTCAACTGTTTCATAAGAGCAGATTTTCTTCTAAATTTACTAATTTGTCTATTGAAATCGAAAAATTGAATAAAGAAAAAGTATGATTTAAGCCATTTCGAGATTGGAATCTACTTCTTCGTAATTGAGGTTACGCCTAACAGGACGAAAACCACCTTCCGAAAGAAATTTTCTCGCTTCTTTTTCCGTTTTCAATCCAAACGAACGAAGAACATTTTCCTCGATCACAACAGAGGAAATATCATCGGCTCCAGAATAGAGTGCCAGTTGGCCAACCCCTTTCCCAAGTACCATCACAGATGTTTCAATGTGTTGGATATTATCTAGAAAAATCCGACAGATTCCGAGAACCTTCAAATACTCATGAGTAGGAACAGGCCTTACTTTGAACCGTTTGGTTTGGGGTTGGAATGTCCAAGGGATAAAGGATAAAAATCCACCAGTTCGGTCTTGTAAATCACGCACCACTTGTAAGTGTTCGATCACCTCTTCCTCTGTTTCTTCTGATCCAAATACAATATTTGCAGATCCTTTCAAACCCACTTCATGGCATGTTTCCATAGCACGGACCCATTCTGCTACGGAAGCTTTTTTCGGAGAAATGATTTGGCGCATTCTTTCGGTCAGAATTTCTGCACCAGCTCCAGGGACAGAGTCAAGGCCTGCCTCTTTTAAAATGAGTAAGACCTCACGAAGAGGTTTTCCTGTGATGGTTTCCAAATTGATCACTTCCACAGGAGAAAAGGCTCGGATGTGCATTTTGGGGTATTTAGCTTTTATGGTTTTGATGACATCTAGATAGTAATCAAAGGGAAGTTCTGGATACACACCACCTTGCAAAAACATTTGGTCAGCACCTTCTTCCACCGCGTAGTCCATCTTCTGCAAGATGTCTTCTTTTGAGAGCACATAACCCTTTCCATTCCCTATCTCATCCATAAAGGAACAAAAATTGCATTCTACGTTGCAGTAATTCGTGTAATTCACAACTCGAAACATGGTATAACTTGCCTCGGTATGAGGTCTTACCTTTTCCCGTAAAAACCGGGCAACCATTTGGATTTTGAGAAAATCTCCGTCTTTGTAGAGAATGAGGGCTTCACTAGGAGAGATCCGTTTGCCTTCCACAGCTTTGAGTAGGACGACATCGGCAGGGTCATTTGGGTTCAGGGAAAAGGAGGTTACGTTCATATCTCTACCTACTTGGACAGGAAATCTTCTGACATATCCCTGTAAAAACCGAATTTTCCTGGACATTCATTTTTCTATAGAAATCCTAGGAAATACCAAACACCTTAAGGGCATAAATATAAATGGATATCGGAAGAATTCTCTTTCACCTATTATTCACAGCTTTTTTCGTCGTGGCAAACGTAGTGTTTGTCCGCGCTATCCTTTACAGGCTCGGATTGATCTTCAATGGTCGTCCTGCATTTTTTAATGAAGATGCAAAAAAGAACCTGAACATCGGATTCCGTTTAAAAAGTTTTTTTATAAACGTAATCTTACAAAAGAAAAACTTCCGTGAACCAGTTCGTGGGATCATGCACGCTTTTGTTTTTTATGGATTTATCGTGTATACAATCCATACAACAAGCCAAATGATCGCAGGTGTATTCGGTTATGCGATGGAAGATCCTTACCAATTTGCACTGCCTAATTTTTTATTTGGCGAATCTGCAAACCATCTTTATGAACAAACTGTAAACTATGTTTCCATTTTAGTATTAACTGGTCTCGGTTTTTTTGCTTGGAGACGTTGGATTAAAAAAGCCAAAGGTCTCGATGTTCATTCACCTGCTTCTGCCATTGTTATCAGTATGATTGCCACTCTAATGGTTACCACCTTACTTGGGAATGGTGCTAAGACTGTTGCAGCAACTTACTACACACATGCTGGTTTCATTGATGGTGCCATCGGAAAACTTTGGGAATCTGTTGGAGTGGCAAACTCTTCTGCAGATATCGTATTCCAAATCATGTGGTGGGGCCATATCATCACAGTATTTTCGTTCATGTTGTATGTTCCAACATCAAAACATGCTCACTTAATCTTTGCTCCATTTAACTACTTCCTTGCAACAGATACTCCGAAAGGACAACTCTCCAAACTCAATTTGGATGATGAAAATGCAGTTTGGGGATCTAATCGTGTAGAAGATTTTCCTTGGCCAAATTTACTCGATGGCATGTCATGCATTGAATGTGGACGTTGCCAAGTAGAATGCCCAGCAAACAGAACTGGTAAAGTTTTAAATCCTAAGGCGATCATTGTAGAACTCAAACACCAAATGTTAGAGAAGATGCCAGAAGTGGCAGCGGCTCGTGCTGGCAAAACGCCAGAAGAAGCGGCTGAAGCAGTTGCGGCATTAGATACTGGAGTGATCAATTCTCATGAAGGTCTAAGTGAAGAGGCTCTTTGGGGATGTACGACTTGTTATGCGTGTGTTGAAGCATGTCCTGTTGGAAACAACCAAGTAAACGCCATCATTGAAATGCGCCGTCATTTAGTTCTTGCTGAATCTAAAATGAGCCCAGAACTTCAAAAAGCTTTCACCAATATGGAAAACAATTCGAATCCATGGGGTGTAGGTGCTCACACAAGAGCGGACTGGGCGGAAGGACTCAATGTAAAAGTTCTTTCAGAGGCAGAAGACAAAAACGTAGACGTACTCTATTGGGTAGGTTGCGCAGGCGCTTTTGATGAAAGAAACAAAAAGATCTCACGAGACTTTGTAAAAATCATGCAAAAAGCGGATGTTAACTTTGGAATCCTTGGAACAGAAGAAGGATGCTCTGGAGACTCTGCAAGACGTGGTGGTAATGAATACCTCTACCAAACACTCGCACAAACCAACGTGGATACAATCAATGGTTACGGAATTAAAAAAATCGTAACAGCTTGCCCACACTGTTATAACACCATCAAAAACGAATACCCACAATTTGGTGGTAACTTCGAAGTCATCCACCACTCCGAGTACATCAACCAACTTTCCAAAGAAGGTAAAATTGATGTGAAAGTGGCAGATGACGCAAACACTGGTAAGTATACTTATCATGACTCTTGTTACATCGGTCGATATAACAATAATTACGATAACCCTCGTGATGTTGTGAAAAAAGTATCTGGTGGAAAAATTGAAGAAGCAGTCGACCATCACTCCAAAGGACTTTGTTGTGGTGCCGGCGGTGCGCAGTACTGGATGGAAGAACACGTGGATGAATCCAATCCAGAAAGTATGCGTGTCAATAGCAAACGTACAGGTCAACTCCTTGATACAGGTGCTACAACCATAGCAACTGCTTGTCCTTTCTGTATCACGATGATTACAGATGGTGTCAAAGCGGCGGAAAAAATTGATTCCGTAAAAGTAAAAGACATTGCGGAACTTGTAGCCGAAAACATCGACTAACAAAACTAAGTTTTGAGGAAACTATGAACAATCAAAATCTCCTCAAAACTTGTTCTCGTTTTTTAAAAGAGAGGTGGAAGGATTCTTCCACCTTTCTTGTTTCTAATCGAAAACCAATTTTGAATTATAAAATCTGCTTAGTCCTTTTTTTACACTTCCAACTAACAACAATACTTGCTGAATCCAAAAAAAATATCCAACCTCCTGAAGGTGATGGGATTACGATTATTGTCGAAAAAGGGCAAACTTTAAGTATCATATCCAAAACCTATTTGGATGATCCTAGAAAATGGAAAGAACTTCTCAAATCGAATCAAATTGATAACCCAAATCTTATCATTCCAGGTATGAAATTGTGGATTCCTAAAAGTTTGGGGAAAAAACCACTCGCCGACTTACAACGGTTTACTGGGACTACAGAAGTTTTAAAAATATCCCAAAAACAAAATGATTGGGCAAAAGCGACCAACGGGGAAGGTCTTTATGCTAAAGATGAGGTACGAACGTTAAAAGAATCGGAAGCACAATTCGTATTCCTCTCAGGTTCTCGTTTTGAAATCACAGAAAATAGTCATGTCATCATGGAACGCGGCAAAACAGATACTGAACCTGATGAACTTTTTTTAAGACAAGGACGCATTCGCTCCCTCATTCCCAAAACAAAATCACCAAACCAAAAGATGTTTTTACTCAAAACAGAATCAGCCGAATCAGTTGTCAAAGGTACAGACTTTCTGACAGAAGTGGATGGAAATGGAAATACAACTCTTAGTTGTTACGAAGGCGCTGTTTCTGTCACTGCGGAGAAAGTCACAGTGCAAGTAAACGCAGGTTTTGCTACTTATGTGGAAAAAGGAAAAGCCCCTTTAAAACCCTTCTCTGTCCCAAATCCTCCAATACCTGAAAACAAATGAATGATTGGTGTTATCAATTAAAATATTTTTATCTATTATGCATAGTCATCGGGTTTTCCAACCCGTTGGTTTCCAAACAAATCCAATTTTCACTTGTTCCTGACAGAGACGACATCATCCAATACGAGATTGAACTATGGAAAACTGAAAATCTAGAACAAGAAATTCCGTTTCGCGTTTTGTCAAACCCTGGACCTATCAATTTATTCATTCCTGATGGATATGAATACTTTCGGATACGTGCAGTGGCAAAACGAAAAGTAAGAGGTTATTGGACTGAACTGTATCAAACGGGTCAATTTGGCAAATCAGTTAAAACAAAAGAAAAACCAATCGCAAAAGTGCAAGCCAAAACAGATGTACTTGTTCCCATTCCCACTAGAGAAGGTGCTTCCGAATTTTACTTAACAACAAATAAAATCGCAATTGTCCCAGTCACGATTGGAAAAAATTTTAGAATCAAATTCAGAATCAATGGTGGGCCTTGGCAAAAAGATAGTTCACCACAATTAAACTTTGAGAAGGATGGAAGTTACCGATTAGAATACCAGGTCACTAATGAATTGGGGGTATCTGATGGGATGCAAGTTTGGGAATTTAAAGTTGATACAACCCCACCTGAATCATCCATTCGTTTTTTGAATCCACCTTTTTTCCAAAGGGGAACTTCTTTTATTTCTCCTAAAAATCCCTTACAAGTTTTTGCCACAGATACTGGATCGGGTATCAATACCATACGATATAGAACATCGTGTAAGGGTGCACCATTTACAGAATATTATGTTTGGAATGATTCCTCTTGGGCTGATATCCAAAGTAATTGTTTGGATAACTTTCGTTTGGAAATTAGTGCTGTTGATCGTTTAGGTAATGAAGAAATTCCAAAACAAATTTTATTTCAAAAAATGAAACAGGATTAGTTTGTGAATCGAGTTTTAGATAAACTTCGCAGTGTTTACTCGAATTTTATCTATGTCATTCAAACAAAATCTTTCTATAAACTCTTTTTATCACTCGTATTACTTATCATTATGCCATATTCAATCATTGCGGGAAGGATGATTTACTTTGAATATAATAATGCATTGGACTGGAACCAAAGATTCCAATTGATTCGTATCCAACTGCTAGCGATTGATATCGAAAACCAAATCCAAGATAAACTACAAAATGAATTCTCAAAACCAAAAAATAATCTAGCTACCAAAAAGAATCGAAAAGAGATTAATACATTCTGTGAGTATGTCTCACCTTCTAAAAGTGAAGAAATTGATTTCCAAATGGTTCAATGCCATTTTGAGGAAACTAAACTATCTTACTTCCTAATTTCAGATGGTAATAGTTTCCGTGTATACCCTACAACTTTCCTTGAAGAAGCACTCCTTGATTCACCTTTCAGTGATCCAAATGAAGGATTATTTTTATTGAACGAAACCGGGAATTATGGTATTTCCGGTTTCATTGAAGATGAGTTTTTAGTTTCCGATGAATGGAAAGAAAAAGCCAAACTTTCGCTTCAAACTAATTCAAATGTTCCCACTTTAAAAGAAGTAACAAAGAATGATTTAGATTTTTTCCTTGTTGGTGTACCTTTATACGGACTGCCAATTCACCTTTTTGTAGTGAGTCCAATTAATTTAGTATTACAACCAATCATTTCAACATTAAAAACCAATGTGTTTACTTTGTCTGGGATTCTATTGTTTACATTCTTTTTTTCTATTTTTATTTCATTAAAGGAAATCGAATCAAAACAAAAATTAAAGTTAATTCTAAATGAATTTCCACATGCGGCTGTTTTATTTGACGCAAAAGGAAAAGTTTTATTAGAAAATTCAAATATTGAACCAAAGATTCAAATTAAGGACTTATTTATATACCAAGATTCACTTGTCACATTTTTGCAAAAAGAAGTATTAGAATTTTTAAAAAAAATTAAAGATCAAAAAGATGAAGAACAGCAACTCCGTAAAGAAGTGTTAGAAGTATATAATAAAGATGGAATAAACCTATTAATAGAAATCACTTACCAAATTTGGTATTTAGAACAAAACAATCAATTTGCGAGTGGTGCTTTAATTCTCGTGGAAAATATTACCAGAAAACGATTAGAGTTTGAACGAGAGATGGAATACGCAAGGGATCTTCAAAAAAAATACCTTCCCGCTCGTTTACAAATTTTTCCTAAATTAGACTACGAAATTTTATATAAACCTCTGATCCAAGTCGGTGGAGATTATTATGATTATATCGATTTAGGCAATAATCGATATATATTTGCTATGGGGGATGTGATTGGACATGGTGTAAAAGCGGCAATGATGATGACAGTACTCAAGGTATTATTTCATCAAATTGCTAAAACAGAATCGGATCCAAGATTCATTTTAATAAAAATGAATGAAGGGATCACAACACATTTTCCTGATCCGTATGCATTTGTCCCTTTTTTATTTCTCCTATTTGATATGAACACAAATCAAGTGTATTATGGAAATGCCGGTCATCCAGGTATGGTTCATTACAAAAAAGATGGATCTTGCTGTTATGAGAAAATAAATCCAATGTTTGGATTATTACCTAAAATGAATCCAAAAATATTGGAATTTCCAATTGTAAAAGGCGAACGATTTTATCTTTTTACTGACGGATTAAAAGACGTAGAAAATCGTAAAAAAGAGAAAATATGGGAAAACGAACTTATGTTATTTTTTGATCAAATGTCTAACAATCACATATCATTCGTAAAACAAGAATTAGATTTTAAAATTCGATCTTATGCTGAAGGCAGCGAATTATTAGATGATATCACTTGGATTGGAATCGATGTTATTTAATCATTCTTCCAAAGGAGGATTTTCTAATAACTCAATCCCTTCATTGTTTTTATGAAAATAATTCATGTCCCATTCTGTATCAAATAACAAAGCCATATTGCCAAACAAATCTTCTACTAAGTTTGCGTTAGAAGGTATTTTTGCTCGATCATCTTTTTTTACCCATCGAGATATCCCATAAGGCAAAATATGTATGGTAGTTTCAGCACCATACTCATCTTTTAAACGCCTCTGAAACACTTCAAATTGTAACTTACCCATAGCACCAATAATTGGAACACCACCACCTATTGTACGTGATGTGAACAAATGCAGAATTCCTTCTTCAGCAAGTTGGTCCAATCCTTTTTTAAATGATTTGAGTTGCAGAGTGTCCTTACATGAGATCGTTGCAAATAATTCAGGAGCAAAACTTGGTAACGGTCGTAACGGTGGTGTGTTTCCAGTTGAAAGGACATCTCCGATTTTATAAGTACCAGGATTCACTAAACCAATAATATCACCTGGATATGCTAAATCGACAGTGTTTCTATCCTGACCAAAAAAAGCAAAACTAGAGGATAATTTAACTGGTTTATCCAAACGATTGTGGTTTACATTTAATCCGCGTTCAAAAACGCCAGAACATATTCTTAAAAACGCAATTCGGTCTCTGTGGGCCTTATTCATGTTAGCTTGCACTTTAAAGACGAAGGCACTAAATGGAGCATTAACTGGATCTAAATAGTTTCCATCACGAAGCGGAATGTGGTCTGGTCCTGGCGCCAAATCTAAAAATTTATTTAGAAACAATTCAATTCCAAAATTGTTAACTGCCGAACCAAAATAAACTGGAGTTTCTTTTCCTAACAAAAATGAATTTTTGTCTAACTGTCCAATTCCATTTTCAACCAAGTCGATTTGTTCACGGAATGCAGAAACAATTTCTTCATCAAATTGTTCATCTAAACTTGGATCATTAGGACCTGCCATTCGAAATCCAGCTTTTTGTTTCCCACCTGGAGTACGATCAAAAAGGTAAAGTTGCTCATCTCGTAAATCATACACTCCTTTAAAATCAAAACCTGTTCCGAGTGGCCATACATCAGGCACAGCTTTGATTCCAAGAACTTTTTCGATTTCATCCAAAAGTGCGTATAAATCTTTTGTTGGACGATCCATCTTATTGATAAAAGTGATGATTGGTATCCCTCGATCTCGACAAACTCTGAACAATTTTATTGTTTGTGGTTCAACACCTTTACCAGCATCTAATACCATCACTGCGGTATCAGCTGCCATCAGAGTACGGTAGGTATCTTCGGAAAAATCTTCGTGTCCCGGCGTATCGAGTAAATTGAGGATATGGTTTTTGTATTCAAATTGCAGCGCTGCTGAAGTAATCGAAATCCCCCTTTCTTTTTCCATCGCCATCCAGTCCGAAGTTGCCGATTTCCCTTCTTTTTTCGCTTTAACTGCTCCGGCCAATTGAATGGCACCTCCGTAAAGAAGTAACTTTTCGGTTAAGGTGGTTTTCCCCGCATCTGGGTGGGCAATGATGGCAAAGGTTTTCCTTCGACCGACTTCTTTTTCGATAATTTCAGGCGACATAATGACTATTCCATATTGCCTAAATTGGCGATTCTGTCGAGAATAAAGAAAGTTCTAGGTTTCCTTTCTCCAAGGAAGGGGTTGACTTCAGAATTATGTCCCTTTAAATTGGGGGACAGAGGGAGAGTTTTTTGCGAAAGTTTGCCACCACTATCTTTCTTTTGGTCTGCACCCAAATCTTACCTCTAGACTTTCCCAATTTTTCCCTGGGTGAAGAGAATGCCAAGGAAGAATTCAAACGTGGACTTACCTATAAAAATTTAAGAGAATATTCTGCTGCCAAAGAACGTTTTCAAAAGGCAGTAAATTTAAAGAAAGATTTCCATTTAGCACGTCTCGAACTTGCAAACAACTATTACTTATTAGGTGAATGGGAAGAGGCCTTAGACGAATTAGAAATATTAGCTTCCAAAGCAAAAAATGATCTTCTCATCACAAATAAAATTGAAACTCTCCGTTTAGCAATCGCAGGTGGTGTTACCGAAAAAGATAGGATATATTTTAAAACGATAGATGGAGATGCGATTCGTGGGTTTAGATTTCGAAATCCAGTTGATATTACTTTTGATGAAGATGGGAATTTTTACGTTGCTGGATTTGATACAGCGAATGTCATAAAATTCAATGCAGCGGGTACACCTATTTCCAATTGGAGAGGTGGCATCACTCGTAAACTAGAAAGGCCTGTTTCCCTTGTTTACCATAATCAAAAAATTTACATTGCTGATTTTTCTCGAGACGAAGTATTAGTTTTTGACCTGAATGGAAGTTTTTTATTTTCAATTGGAGGTCCAGGCAAAGGTCCAGGTTTATTTAGAGGGCCCTCTTCTATTTGTTTTGATCCCTCTGGAAATTTGTATGTGGCTGATTCAGGAAATGGTAGAATCCAAAAATTCAATGCAAAGGGACAATTCGTATTAGAAATTTTAGGAATCGGAAACTCGAAATTGATCAATCCATCCGGGATTACAATCGATGCAAACAAACTATATGTTGTAGATAAAGATAAATTACAAGTACTCATTTTTGATGGTGACGGAAATACACTCGAAACCATTTCAAAACCTGAGTGGAAAAAACCTCGAAACATAAAAATTCTAGAAAATCAGATTTTTCTAACGGATGAGTTATCTGGCATTTGGTCGTATTCTTTATTAAATGGTGATTGGAGTTTGCTTCCAAAATTTCGAGATAAAAAAGGTGTTTACCGAGTATTGTTTCGTCCGTTTGCCACCAACATGGATGGAACAGGAAGTTTGTATTTTGTAGATTTTGGTAAACATAGGATTGATATATTTTCTCAAAAAAATAATCTTTTATCAAATTTAGATTTAAAAATTGAATCAATTGATACTTCAGACTTTCCTAATATTCACATTTACACACGTGTAAAAAACAGAGCAGGCAAAGAATTAATCGGCATCGATAGACTCAGTTTTCGAATTTTCGAAAATGATAATATGACGCCATTATTTTCATTAGCAAACAAAAACAAAATCAACCAAAAACTACACATCGCAATGGTGTTTGAAAACAGCGATCAACTCAAAAAAGGGAAATTGAATTTGGAAGATGGACTGTTGCCACTCTTTCGTTCTCTTCATGATAGTGACAATATTTCGCTTTACAGAGCTGGAAAAGATAGCCAGCTAATTTTGCCAGAGACAGTTTCACTTCGTGATATTTTAGCCAAAATCAGGGACAGCCAATCGGAAGAAAAACATAATTTTGGTAAAGCAAGTATTGCTGCACTTAAGAAACTTTCAATGGAAACAGGACCTAAGATATTAGTATATTTAGTCTCAAAAGAATCTAAGGAAGATAGTTTTTACCAATACCAAAAGTCACGTATTGTCTCCTATGCAAAGGCTCATTCCATTCCTATTTATGTATTAACTACGAATCCCAACCCAACTTTCGAAGAATCATGGTCTGATATAACAGGGCCAACCAATGGAAAGTATATTTTTTTAGATGGCGAAGGTGAAGAACGTGATTTATACAAACATTTTAGATCTCATACTGACTATCGTTATATTCTTTCCTATAAAACAGATACAAATCCTGAACTAATTAACCGGTATATCAAAATAGGTATCGGCGTGGATCACAGAGGGGTGAAAGGAAGGGATGAAGGAGGATATTTTGTTCCAGAACCTCGTTAACCGAAAAGTATTATGTTTTTCTTTATTAACTTTGTTTTTTTCAATAAACTTTTTATCCGCAGAATCAACTGCATTGGAAGATATTGCAGAAGCAAAAATATATCTATCAGGAAATAATTGTAGGAAAGCAATCCCACTATTCCAATCTGCATTACAAAAGAATCGAAACTCTATCGATGCAAAGTTAGGTATTGCCGATTGTAGTATCAAATTAGGTTCTTATAAAGAAAGTAAAAAGTTTTATTTGGAAATCCTTCAACGGGAATCTAAATACATTCCAGCCGTTACAGGATTATCCGAAATTTATTTATTGGAAGAAGATTTTAAGGCGATAGGCACTTTAATCCAACCTTTACTTTTAGAATATCCGAACCATACTGGTCTTCGGATTACGGAAGCCAAATCCTTATTAAAACAAGGGAAAGTTGATTCAGCGTTATATAAAATCAAAAATTTATCTGAAAAACTCGATGATCCATCAGATTTATTAAAGATGTTGGCTGAATTGTATTTTTCAAAGAAACAATTTGACCTAGCCTTAGAAACAATCGATTCTTATACCAAAAAAGAACCTAATGACCCTTTTGGATTTTCATTTAAAGCCAAGGTATTATTATATGAAAACTATTTTAATCCAAGTTCATTATTAACTATTTTACCAAATGTTAAAGACTCATTGGAAAATGCTTTAAATTTAGATTCTAAGAATGAAGAAGCACGTTTTTATTATGTATACCATGATCTAATTCTTGCAAATGCAAATAGTGACAAATCTCTAAAGACAAAAGCATTTAAGACAATTTACGAACTTGCACGTGAATATCCTGACAATCAACTGTACCACAGTTTGGAAGCAAACATCGCCTGGGAACTTGGAGAAACAAAATTTGCATCTTACCATTACAGAAGAGCCTTGAGTTTAGATGATTTAGATGAAATACTTAGGTTTGAAGCAGAAGAGTATGTGATCGAATTTGAAAAGGAAGAGTCGAAACTTAGAAGAGAGTTAGGTGAATATAGAAAAGATAGATACTATTCCGAAAAACATTCATTATATCACAAAAGTAGTTTATTTCATTTATTTCGAGCACGCGACCTGAGTTCTCAAACACCAATCATTCGCAAAGAATTATTGGAATTTTATAACCAATCGGGAGATGCAGTCAAATACACCAATTTACTTTTACGACTTAGAGAAGAAGATCCAAATTCTTTTAAATTACAAAACAAATTGGAATTTGTAATTAAAAACTTAAAGGAATCAATTGAATTTAAAGAAGGTTTTTTACAAATCGAACCCAATTCGGTTTTAGAAAAGACGGTTAGATATAGTCCAGAAGTATATGTTTTTGATTTGGAATCTATTTCTCCATTTCCAGATCATTTACAAGCTGGAAGATTATTTGCAGAAGCATTACGATACCAATTGAAACATATGTTATCGGTTCGAGTGGTCGAAGGGAGTGAATTTAAACAGATTCGGAATTTATTAAAAGAATCAAGTTATCACCCCTATTCACAAACGATTCCGTTTACCATTGATAATTTACATCATCTGGATACAAAAAGAAGGAATGCATCGAAAATACGGTATGTGGTACATGGTCGATACCAAATTCAGAATGGTGATATCAAATTGGAAATTTCCATTTATGACAGGAATCAATTAAAAGATATTGTTACTTGGAAAACAAACCAAAGAGGTCGAGATAGTTTACCTACAATCGTTCACAGGATTTCAGAACAGATAAAGAGTAACCTACCTATCGAAGGAAAAATATTAAAAGTAAAAAAGGACGAGGTCATCATCTCTCTTGGAAAAGATGATGGATTAAAATCAAATTCAAAACTACAATTCCAGAGAAGAGGAAAAACATTGTTTGAAGGCGAAATAATCACTTTAGGTAAATCCATTGCTAGCATCAAACCAAAACAACGAGGTTGGGAAAAAGAACTTGCTACAGGTGATGACGTGATTCTTTCAAAGGACTGAGGTAAAGAGAAGAGAAGTACGTTAATAATACATCCGATATGCGGCTCTCTTTTTCTATATCTAGTTCATCTAATTCTAACTGGCAGATATTTTGATCCATAAAAACAGAGATGACACCTTCCTTTACAAAACATTCAGATAGTATGGGCTGGAGTTGATTCAAGTCAGTTTTGTCGAATACCAATTTTGATTTTGAAAATTGGTAATTTGATTGGATTTTATGTATGTTTTTTTTGGGAGTCAGTTTCCACTCAATTTCAACATTGGGATAAAAAAATATGTTACCCGATTCATATTGAAACTCTCCATGAGCGAGAATTTCCTCGTTTTTTTTACCCTCGAAACGGACAAAACCCAGGTCCGATGGGAGTCGATTGGAAAAGCTCACCTGCACTTCGCCAATTCCATTTTTTTGGTATAATAATTGAATCGATAGAACTTGTTCTATCCCCTTTCGATTTGATTCTTCTTTGATTCTATCCAAAACTGTTTGGTTCAACTTAGGTGAAAGTTGTTTCTTTTTTTTAAAAAACAATGTCATAACTCCTTCTGCGGCATTCTAATTTATATGGATCAATTCAAATTCCAGTCTCAATTTCCCATTCGTAAAGAAGAGTTATTTCGATTTCATGAAGAACCAATCGGATTTTCTACTTTAATGGGAGCAAACAAAGGCATTCAGATCATACAAAAACCTAACTCACTCGCTGTGGGTGAAATCGCAATTTTTAAAATTCCGATTTTTCCCTTCATATCAATTCAATGGATCGCAAAACATACAAAATACGAAAAAAATATACTATTCCAAGATAACCAAGAAAAAGGACCATTTATCAAATTTTTACATACTCACCGCTTTTTAGATGTAGAAGGAAATTCTAATGAATCCATATTATCCGATGAGATTGAAGTCAATTTTTACTTTTGGCCGATTTCTAAATTTTTTATTTATCCAATGTTATATTTTATGTTTAAGAAAAGACACCAACTAACTGCAAATTACTTTTCCATAAAACATAAATTAATTTTTAGCGGGTATACGAGATCCATAATCAATTAATTGCCGATTGTATTCTTTTTCCATCAGTGGTGACGAGATTAGAAAATCGGCACTCGATCGATTACAGGCCATTGGAATATTATATAATACAGCAATACGTAACAATGCCTTAACATCTGGGTCATGTGGTTGAGCTGAAAGTGGATCCCAAAAAAATACCATAAAATCGATTGCATCTTCTACAATTTTGGCACCGATTTGTTGGTCCCCACCCAGAGGTCCGGAAATAAATCGAAACACTGGTAATCCAATTTGTTCATGGATCAATTTTCCTGTTGTTCCAGTTGCTGAGAGATGGTGTTTGCTTAAGGTTCCTTTATTATACTTTACCCAATCCAATAAATCTTCTTTTCGGTTGTCGTGTGCGATGAGAACGATCTTTTTTGTCGTTTCCATTTTTCTCTGAATTAATACCATAATTTGATAGTTCTTGCCAATATCTAGGATTCAAGGAAAGTTTCCCTGAAATGGTAAATAGTCACCGATTTTTTTGGATCATGTTGATCCTGTGTTTCCATATCCCCTTACTTGGGATTGAACCAATCAAAACGGGTGAGCCAAGGGTAGAGTCCATTTTACCTTCGAAACCAGAATCGGGCTCACCATGGGGTGATGGTAGCCTTTCTGTTGATACATTACCTGTCCTTGACTTCGTAGACGAAAAGAATTCCCAAAAAAGGTGGCAGGATGCGAGTAAAGAATACTCTCTTGCACTAGAAGGATTTGAATCAGGCAAAAAAGGAATCGATAAACGAAGGGAAGAATTCAAAAAGGAAGTTTTTTACGAAGACCGCTATGAGTGGCAAAAACTGTCTCGTAAGGAAAATAAAGAAAAAGAATTTCAAAAACAAATTCATGATCTGAGGTCTCAAACAACATTACGTCTTGTGAAAGCGATGAACCTTCTGGATAAAATTGAGAATCCAAAGGTGAAAGAAAGTGCGGCCTATCTCGATTTAAAATCTGGAATTTACAGAGAATACATAAAACACCAAGAATCATTTAAAAATTATTTGCAAGTCATTGATTTTACAATGCGTTATATCGAAATATCTTCGAAGAATGAAATGGAAGCCGAGCCACACCGTTTGCTTGCACTTTCCTATGAAAAAATGGAACAAACGGCGCAACGTTCTAAAAACCAAGAACTCTATTACGAATTTAAAGAATTAAAGAAAAAACACTTATTACGATTTGCGGAATTACATTATGGCCGCGAATCAAAAGAATACGCGACCATAGAAGAAAAAGTTGGAAGGGATTTTTAAGTTTATAAAAGTCCGAGTTTCTTTTTTAAAGCCCGATTCTCTTCTACCAGTTCTTTAATTTCCTGCTCTGTATATTCAAATAGTCGATCTTGCGCTCTTAAAATTTTATCTAAGTTCATCTCTTCGATCCTGGAATAGTTTAGAACTTGTTCCGTAGCTTTTTGTAATTCAAGAGCTTGTTTTAATTCTTTTTCTCTCAGTTCGTCAAGTTGTTCGATTGCCTTCACTCTTTCGTGAAGTTCAATGAGTTCTTGGTTTTTCATATCATTTACTTTATCTAATGCGGAATTGATACCAGCTTGAGAACGTTTGACCAGTTCCTCATATTGTAAAATAGAACGTAATGCCTCGTTTTCTTTTTTAGATTCTTCGTATTCTTGGTGTGCTAAGGAAAACACACCTTCAAAAAAACCTACGTTTTCTAAGCAGGAATTTCCTATATCAAGAGCTGCTGCTTTATAAGATTCTGATTGAATGGTTCTGTCCAATATCATTCTAAGTTCCCGTACATGGAGAGGATTCTCCAGTACAAGGTATTTAGGTTGTGTTTGCACCATATCTTGGATTTGATTGGCACCATCTTCGGATGAAATGAGAATTAGTGAAACGAATGGACTCACTTCGAAAGAACTAACAATTTTTGCTTGAATCTCTTTCCATTCTTTGAAGGAAACTTGGAGGAAAAGGATATGGATATCATTTGGTGTGATAGAAATTTGATCCAACTCTGACAATCCAATTTGATTGACTTGGATCTTGATTTTTGAATGTTTCCAAAGCTCCACGGGAAACGGTCGGCCCTGGGAAAGATTCCAAATATACGAAGTTTTCAAACCCGATCTCCTAAATGACAACTACACTCTATGGGACCGTAAACAATGGAATTTTCTAGCAAATTTTGTATTATTTTTTCTTTTGAAAGCGATTTTTTATCAATTCCCATTTCTCTTCCCATTTGTCCCTCATACGGAAATAAAAACCCAATTTTTTGCGAATCGATTCTGGCAATTTTGCATCGGTTCTTGAAATCATGATATAAATGGAAAGAGTAGCGATGACAATATTTGCCGACCAAGGTCCAACCCAATCAGGAACATTTTCTTTATAAGAGATGCCAGAACCAAAAATAAAAAATGTATAGTAAACGAGTAAAAAAATAACGGCAAGTGTAAAACTCATACCTTTCCCAGATCGTTTGACAACAAGACCTAAAGGGAACGACAAAAAGAAAAAGATCTGACAGGATAAGGGAGTCGCAAATCGTTTATGAATTTCAACATTAAATCCAGTTAACGTTTTTTTGGATTCATTTAAGAGTTCGGATAACTGTGTGAAAAGAGCAAACTTTTGAGCCATCTCTTCTTGGTTTCCAGAGTTGGCTCCCATTATAATTTCATATTTAAATTGTTCTACCATTTGTTTGAGTCCACCAACACCTTTGATAGACAAACCATATTCTTTCAAAATCTCAAGACCTGGAATTTTTTCTAAACCTTCAGATTCAATCGCATTTCGAATTTCAATTAACATTGGTAAGGAGAATGTATCTGGTTTAACATTGATACTTAAAGTTTTGGTTTCCTTTTTTGCAGGAGTATTGTAGTCCATTTCTCCATTCATAAAATTTGTAACACCAATCGCATTGGTTTCAGGATCCCATTCGATCACGTACCCTTTTTTTAATCGTACTGATTTTTCGTATTCACCAACAGAATTCTTTTTTTCTACCAGTAAACCCTCTTTTGCATTGATGATTTGTAACATCTTCGAACCACCCATAGGAACTGCTAAATTATTCACCATGATAAAGTCTGATCCGCTAGCAGAAATAGCCCATTCTCGAATTTGTATATTACTTAAATTTCCATCTTCATCCACACCACCCGAGTACATCGTCCGTCCCTTTTCTGAGAAAAAATCTTGAGTTTTGTCTCCTGAAAATTGGCCAGGTTGGATTGCTAATAATGGATTGTATGTTGCAATCCAGTTGTCAAAATCTTTCATCTTACGAGTGTTTTCTGGTCCTAAATAAAAATTTAAGTAACCAACAATCAAAGTCATAAGAAAACCAAATACTAAAAAGTTACTATAGATATAAGGGAACGAAACTCCAGAAGCCCGCATCGCTGTGATTTCTGAATCTCCAGACAAACGACCTGCTGCCATAATTCCAGACATTAAACATGCCATAGGAATTGTCATTGGAAGTGTGTTACCAAAAACATACCCCATATAATCCAAAAGTCGAAAAAAATCGACACCCTTACCAACAAAGAGTCCGATCATTTTCTGAATGGCAACTGCCATATAAATCATGGTAAAAAACGAAAGAGCAACAAGGAACGGACTTAATATCTCTTTTAAAATATATATCCTTAATATAGAAGGTTTGAACCGTTTCCACTTACCTAAACGATCTGTATCCACCATAAAATCTGGCGGTAAATCATCCTTGGAATGGACCCTAACAGTCCTTAGGTCAACTGGTTTAGACAATCAATTTCCCTTTGAGAGTTGCACTTGTCGCCTGTTCAATTTGAACATTTACCGTTTTCCCGATCCAATCCGAAAGGTTTTCTGACATTCCCTCTGGAATCGGAAATACTACCATTCTTCCACAGTGGGATCGACCACATAACTCCTGTTTTGATTTTTTAGAGGTGTTTTCAATGAGTATCGAAAAGACCTTCCCAATTTTTGAAACATTCTTCTCTAAAGATATTTTCGTTTGGAGTTCAACAAGTTCAATAAGTCGTCTACTTTTGACTTCTTCAGGAACATCATCAATAAACTTTCGCTTAGCGATAGTCCCTTCTCTTTCAGAATATTTGAACATATATGACATGTCAAATTTCACTTTTTTCACAACTTCAAGAGTTTCCAAAAATTCTTCCTCAGTTTCGCCAGGGAATCCAACGATTATGTCCGATGTAATTCCGATATCCGGTATTACCGATTGAATTTTCGCAACTAAGTCCAAATATTCTTCCTTAGTATAACTTCGTTTCATATCCATTAATACTTTGGAACTACCTGCTTGTAAGGGCATATGGATTTGTGATGAAAACCTATCTTCCTTCGCCATAAGTGAGATCAGATGATCAGGAAAATCTTTTGGATGCGGACTTGTAAACCTTACTCTTTCAATTGTTGTTTGTTTTAGAATTTCTTCAACCAATGCACAGAAATCATAAGATTCATACGAATAACTATTGACATTTTGACCAAGGAGGGTGACCTGTTTTACACCCATTTCTTGTAATTCTTTGATTTCATGGATAATTGACTTCGGTTCCCTGCTCCTTTCTCTACCTCTCGTATAAGGAACCACACAAAATGTACAGAAGTTATTACATCCTCGCATAATGGTAACGAAAGCTTGTATCCCATTCACTACTTTTGGTTCTAATTCATCATAGGTTTCCGTTCTAGACAACCTTGTCAGTTGGACATCCTTTTCGCCTTTTCTAATATTTTGGATGAGCTCGGGTAAAGTTCGATAATTATCTGGACCAACAATCAAATCTAAAGGTAATTCTTGGTGGAATAAATCTTCTCCCAAATTTTGTGCCATACAACCTAACACACCTATGACTAAATTAGGATTTTTTTTCTTAAGATAACCTAACGATTGCAATCTGCCATAGATTTTCGCATGTGCATTTTCCCGAACGGCACATGTGTTTAAAAAAATAATATCACTTTCTTCCACCACATTCGTAGTTTCATAATTTTCTTTTCGGAAAAGTTCCTTTACAATGCCTGAGTCATACTCGTTCATTTGGCAGCCGTAGGTCTCTACGTAGACCTTTCCCAATTGTATTTGGGGGGTGATTTCTAGGCTTTCAGTCAAGGTAGGGTTCATAATGATATGTTTTCCTACGAAAATTCCTTGTAAAGCAAAGAAGGAGGGTACCAAAAGGGTATATGCCGAGTACAAAACGGGAAACCTATTATGAAATTCTTGGAATTTCCAGAAATTCTTCATTGGATGCCACAACGGATGTGTATTTACGTGAAATCTCATTCTGGGAACGCATCGCAAGTGCCGGGAGCCCAGAAGCTAACGAAAAGATCCTCGAACTTACAAAGGCTTATTTAACTCTATCAGACCCTAAAAAACGTGCTGAGTATGATTCCGAATTGGATTTTGATTTTGTATTACTCGATGGCAAAGCAAAAGACCCTGAGATCGAAGAAGCATACGACTTGTATCGATTGGGTCATAAAAAATCGTATCAAGAAGTTCTAAGTGAATTCACAAAATTTCGGATGGAAATGGGAGATACACTTTGGGTCTTAAAAAAAACAACCGTCTACTTGGTGATTAATTTACTTTTGTATTCCGGGATTGTATTATTCCAATCCCTCTACCAAAACAATGATGAAGTGAATCAAAAAGAAAACGAATTCTATTTCAATTTATTTTCTCTACTGTTTTTAGCTTCAAGTGTGATTGGTTACCTTTTCTTTCGTTTCCAATACCTCCCCAAAGAATTACAAAAAAGAAAAAACAAACGTGATTAACGTATTAGTTTCGGAAAAAGTATCGGTAATAAATTGGGAAAACAAGCACCACTTAAGTGTAAAGAATCTACAAAATCTTTACACTTCCAATTAGGGTCAGTATTTGGATCGATGACATAAAATTTTGAATTTGGTACATTTGAAACAGCTTGTATTTCTTTCCTAATTTCTGAATTGAAATGATCAAGTAATCCATCTGTTTGCATCCTACGACGCAAAGCCTCCGATACAACAGGAAAATAAACAATGACAGGAATTCCCGTTCCTTGCATGAGCTTTAACATTTTTTTAAAGAAATAAACCTGTGTCGGAGCTAACGTAGTACCTCGTAGGTATTGGTTATACATTGCCTCTGCATCTCTCTCTAAAAATAAATCCATATTAGCAAATTTAATTTCGTTTGGCAATGCTCCAAACTTCACTCGATTAACTAATTTGATTTTCTCAATATAAGCACGTTTATGTTCCTTACCAGTCATCCCCGATGTAATTCCTGGTAAAAATCCAATTTCGATTTCTTTATTATTTGCTTTAATCGCAGTTGGATCGAGTGGGTATTTATAAAGCGCGAATAATTTCTTTAAAAAATATACTTCGGCTTCATCGATCGAAAAACCATTCGCATTGGTGGACCATGGATCCTTTGTTTTATTTCGAAAAAAATCAATATGTTCTAACACATATACATTGTCATAAGATCCATTTAATGAATAATCAATTGAGGATTTTGAGAAAAGGAGTGGATCTACTTCGATTAATACATAGCGAATTGGTAACTTCGTTTGTAAAATTCTCTCTAACCAATAGGCTTGGAAACTTGGTGGGCCAAAAGGAGCAGCAAAATTGAAAGAGTTTGTGTTTGGAAAAAACTCTTCCAACATTTCTGAATCAAACTCTCCAGAACGAGAACTTCCTAAAATAAGGCCAATTTGTTTGGATGGATCTTTTTTGGATACATCCAACATTACCTCAAATAGATCTTCTTTTAGCTCATAAAATTTTCGTTCAATTTTCTTCCAACTGTATGTATTCTCTACAATGATTGGCAGAAAAAAAAGTTTATCAAATAAAAATAATGTTAGAACTAATACTAATGGGTATAATACAACTGGAAAATTCTTTTTCATATTAGAATTGGAAGTAGATAAACTCCGTTCCCCCTGGTGCCAAATAACCTAACAGAACTGTAATGACAAACGAAAACAAAAACAAAAAGACCAAACTGAATTTTGTGGACCAATGACTTCTAGGAAAACTTAATTTGGTTTGTAAATAGTTTAAGAGAAATGTTAACAATAACGAATATATGATTTTTTCAATTTGAACGATCCTTTCACCGCTTGCATTCGTAAAAAAACGAAATAACATAGAAAAGGCATTGGTAACAGTTGGTGCATTAAAAAAAGGAATCGTCAACACGAAGAATAAAAATGTATAAACTGTTCCTAAAACTTTTTTCCAAAGAATTACCTTTTGTTCTTTCGGTTTATTGATTAAAATCTCAACTTTCCGTTCCAAACTTAAGACAAATCCATGTAAAAAACCCCAAATGATAAAAGTAAAGTTTGCACCATGCCAAAATCCAGCAAGAGTAAACGTAACCACTAAATTTAAGTATCCACGCCATTCAGAAACTCTAGATCCACCCAAAGGAAAATAAATATAATCTTTAATCCAAGTAGCTAGCGTCATGTGCCAACGAGTCCATAATTCACGAACCGATGCTGATAAGTAAGGTGCATGGAAGTTTTCAGGTAAGTTAATTCCTAATAATTTGCCTAAACCACGCGCGAGGTCTGTGTAACCACTGAAATCACAAAAAACTCGAGCCGCATAACCAAACATCACCAAACCATTGGTTACACCATCATAGAGATTTGGATTTTGGAAAACAGGTTCGATGATAGTAGATAAATTATCAGCAATCACTACTTTCTTAAACAATCCAAGGAATACTAAATAATAACCCTCAAACAATTGTTCTTTCTTTGCATTCCACACTTCCAATTGGTAAAAAAATTCACCATGTCGTACAATCGGACCCGCAACCAATTGAGGGAAAAAGAAAATAAAAAGACCAAATTGTAAGAAATTAGGATTTTCATTCGCATTACCGCGTTTGACATCGATTGTATATGCCACCATTTGGAACGTATAAAAACTGATTGCAAGTGGTAATGTAATCGAGTCAAAACCAAATTGAGAATTTAAAAAACTTTGAACAGTGTCATTCGAAAACCAAATACTTCCCGTCATTTGGAAGAGAACAGACCATAAGAAATAAAAATATTTAAAAAGAAATAAGTTTCCAAAATTGATAAATAAGGAAATCGGATACCAAATACTTGCTTTGTTCTTTAGAATCTGCCGATTCATTACATGGTTCAATAGAACGATCACCAAAAAATGGAATGCAAATGGGATCGACCAAGCGGCGTAAAAAACAAAGGACGCCAAAAAAAGGAAAATTAAACGGTATTTACCTCGGATCATCCAATGTAAAACGTAAACAACAAGAAAGAATAAAAGGAAACTAAGGGATGTAAATTTCATTCTAAGATTTCACCAGTTTTTTCATTTATATTTCTCCATCAACCTGAATCACAAGACCTTTTAGATATTCTCCTTCTGGATGATATACAGAATATCCATGGTCCGGGCTTTGTGTTAAATGATGCAAAATTCGCACCTTTTTTTTAACATCTTTAGCTGCACCGAATATAATTTTTTTAAATAGATCAAAAGAAATGTGTTGGGAACAAGAGAAAGTAAAAACGAGTCCACCATCCTTTACTTTTGAAATAGCTCTCATATTAATCTCTTTATAACCTCTACTTGCTTGCATGACAGTGGAAATATTTTTAGTAAATGCAGGTGGATCCAATATGATTATGTCATAAAAATTGGATTCCATTTGTTTTAAGTAATCAAAACAATCTAAAACTAAAGATTTATGTTTTTGTTCTTCGATACAATTTGATAATCCATTTAAAACTAAATTTCTCTCACATAAATCTAATGCTTGTTTTGAGATATCTAAACTGTGAACGATTTTCGCACCATTTAATATCGCATAAACTGAAAATGCGCCAGAATAAGCAAACGTATTTAAAATTACCTTATCCTTTGAATATTTTCCTAGCAAAGATCGGTTTTCTCTTTGGTCTAGAAAAAATCCAGTTTTTTGTCCTTTGGTACTATCAGCAATAAACTGAATTCCATTTTCTTTGAAAATGGTTTCGGATGCATTACCTTTGTAAAAGATAACCTCTTCTGTTTTTTTAGAATCAGCTTTCTCCCGTTTTTCTAAAATAACTTCGAAACCTATTTCGTCCAAAAATGACACAAGATATTCTTGTAACCGAAGAGCTCCTGCAGTTTTTAATTGTAAAACAGCTGTCCTTTCATAGACATCGACAATGATTCCTGGAACACCATCTCCCTCTGAATGGAACAATCGAAATCCAGTTGTGTCTTTGGGTAATAAATCTTTTTTCTGTTGTAAAATGGATTTCCATTTGGAAAACCAATACTCTTTTTCATTGCCGTCTTGGTTTGGATCAAAAGAGAACAAACGGACCCGGATCTGACTTCCCGAATCAAAATGGCCAAAGGCAAGAAATTTTCCATCAAAACTATGGACAGCAACAGTATCTCCAGATGTAATTCCTTTTCCTACAGATTCTATTGCGCCGGAAAAAATCCAAGGATGAAAATTTAATACAGCTTTTTCTTTATTCTTCTTTAAACGAATGACCATTCTTCATCCAATTGCATTTACGAATTGTTTAGGGTAAAAATTCCCCCACGTAAATATGATTAAAAAGTTACTGATTGTTCTTGTCTTTTCTTTTTCCCGAATCGAATCAAGTCCTTCCATTGATTTTACCATTCAAAACGATCCAAAAACAATCCTTTCCCTGGATACCCAGTCCATTGATCCAAACTCAAAATGGTACATTCTAGAAACAGATTTAGAAGAAGAAGTCATTCAAAATATCAATGAAAACAATTTCCATACTTGGGAATGGAAACGAATCAAAATACCAGGCAACTTGTTCTTCAATAGTGAAAATTATATAAAAACTCGCACTGTAATGTTAGCCAAATGGATCGAATTTAATGAAGACAAAAATCTTCAATATAGTTTTCGATTAGGAATTATAAATGATCGGGATAGAACTTATTTCAATGGTAATTTGATCGGAAAAACTGGGGAATGGGACTCACTTATTCCACAAAACTATGACAAGGTGAGAATCTATCCGATTCCAAATCAATTGATACATTCAAACAAAAAAAATCTTTTGTTAGTAAAAATCCAATTATATTTTAAAAATTCGGGAGGGATTGAACAAGATCAAACATTACTTGGACCAACGAAAGAAATCCAATCACGTTTTTTTAAAGATGAATTTATCAAACTCATCTTTCTTACCATCTATGCAACTGTTGGAGGTTACTTTCTATTTTTATTCATAAGACGTCGCAAAGATAGAGAAAATTTGTTTTTTTCATTATTTTCTTTCGCATTTGTGTTTTATAATTTTTTGCGTAATCAATTGAAATATGAATTGGGATTTCCTTTTTTGGAAATGAAGAAAGTGGAATACTTAATCATTTTACTATTGATACCTTTTATGTATCATTTTCTTCGGACATTATTTAATGAAAGGTATAGTATTTTTGGCAAAATTTTAGATAGTTTTCAACTTTGCATCTTTGTATTCTTTTTCTTTTCATCTAACATTGAAATTTTGAACTTCACATTAGCCAATTTTGTGCAACCTACCTGGATCATTTATGTGATTTTAATTTTTACAATTTTAATCAGAAATTTAAAAAAGAAAGAAAAACGCGCAATTTATATAACCGTTGGAATCACCATCGTATTAATTGCAGCGATCATAGACACAGCAACGAACCGAAATTACTGGGTATTCCCACGTATCATGGGATATGCATTTTTATTCTTTAATATATCTCTTGCGATCATACTCGCAAATTCATTTGTAAAATTAAATGAAGAAGTTGAAGATCTAAATAAAAACTTAGAAAAAAAAGTAGAGGAACGTACAGATGCACTCAATGAATCGTTAAATCAATTACAAATTCTTAAAGAAAGACAAGATGGGGACTACTTTTTAACATCCCTTCTCATCCAACCATTAGCAAGAATTCAAAATCGTATTCCTTCCATTCAATTTGAATCCTACATAAATCAAAAAAAGAAATTCCATTTTAGGGGAAAAAACGGTGAAATAGGTGGAGATATTTGTATCGTAGGTCCTCTCACTTTGGATTCAGGTGAGTATACTGTCTTTGCCAATGCCGATGCAATGGGAAAATCGATCCAAGGTGCAGGTGGTGCACTTGTCCTAGGAGTGGTATTCCAAGCTGTTTTATCACGAGTAAAATCAAATGATACCAAAAAAAGACCTCCAGAACTTTGGCTAAAGGACTTATACATTGAACTTCAATCTGTTTTTGCTAGCTTCGATGGTTCCATGTTATCCAGTGTTGTACTTGGGATGGTAGGAGGAAATGGATTCGTATATTACATAAATGCGGAGCACCCATGGAGCATATTATACCGAGATGGAGTTTCCTCTTTTATCGAAACTGAACTTTCCATGCGTAAATTAGGTTTCCCAAAAAATAATACCCATTTTCAAATCAAAACATTTGCACTTTTAGATGGAGATATTCTCATCATTGGGTCTGACGGACGAGATGATATAGGAATCTACAACGGAACAGAAATTCGAAATATCAACGAAGATGAAACTTTAATCTTAAGATTCGTTGAAAGATCAGAAGGAAATTTATTAAAACTTGTTAAAGAAATTGAAGAGAATGGCGAAATCACCGATGACATTTCTTTTTTGAAGATTACCTACCACTCTACTAACAAAAATATAACTATATCTGAATCAATCCGTACAAAATTTCTAAACATTCAATCAGAAGTAAAAAAAGGAAATGAAAAACAAGCATTATCAGACATTCTATCTCTCATTGAAGAAGCAGCTCACCCAAACTTCCATTCATTAGCAGGAAAAATTTATTTTCAAAATAAAGAATGGGAAAAAGCAATTCTACATTTTAAAAAATCTTTAGAGGGAAATCCTTCTAAAGAAAACTATCTCTATATGATTGCGAAAGCTGAATATCTGCTTGGAAGGTTAACCGAAGCAGTAGTTTGGAGCGAAAGGTTATTTTTAAGAAACAAATTCAATCAGAAAAATACAAAACTCTTTTTTCATTTGTTAGACAGAATGGAACAATATGATAAAAAGAATTTTTATTTAGATTTTCTTAATATTAGTAACGCAGAAAGTAAAGTATAACAAGTAACCCTAAAAAGATTCTGTAAACTCCAAAGGAAATAAAACTTCGCCTTCTGATGAATGCCATAAAAAGTCTTATGATAAAATAACAAATGATAAATGAAACTATACTTCCAAATAGTAAGAGTCCAATTGTTTCAGAATTTAAAATTTGCCTATGTTTATATAATTTATAAATACCAGCTAAAGTTAGTACAGGAATTGCTAGAAAAAAGGAATATTCAGCGCTATCTTTTTTGGAAATTCCCAATGTCCGTGCGGATATAATTGTAGCAGCAGAACGCGATACACCTGGAATGAGTGCAAAACATTGCAATAATCCAACGATGATTGATTCTTTCAGTCCAATTGTCTTACCACTACTCTCATCTAAGTGTCTTTTTTCAACAATCACCATGATGAGCCCTCCAACAAACCAAGACAGACCTAAGATTAGGAGTAAGTCAGATCTCATTTTGATTTGGTTTAGTTGGGATTTAAAAAGAAAACCAAGTATCAAAATTGGTAAAATTCCAATAAATAAATTCAAATAAAATTGAAAACCATTTCGATCTGTTGTTTTCTTGAGTCCAAACTTTATGGCAGTAATCAAATGGTTTGATAATGTTTTAAAATAAAGTACAACGACCGAAAGAATTGCACCTGTTTGAATGAAAATATCAAACAAATCTTCAAAGTCTTCATGTGGAACAGAAAGGTTTTGAAAGGGAAAAAAATAACTAAACAAAAACAAATGGCCAGTTGATGAAACTGGCAAAAATTCCGTGGCAGCTTCAATGATGCCACGTAAAAATGCATTTAAAGTATTATCCATTCAAACTTAGTTATTTGGAGCTGGTGTAGGTGCCGGTTCTTCTACTTTTTTCTTTGGAGCAAGGTATGCATCCAAATCAAATTTTTCGTTTCGTTTGATACTTACTTCTTCCTTGATCCTTTCCACAACTAATGGTAAGTATTCTCTGGTTTGCATTTGTTTTAACTGGGCTTTTGCAAATGTTTTACATTTGTCGATCGTTAGATTAAAATTACGATCTAACTTTCTCATCCTCTCGCATTCTGCTAAAGCTTGTTCTTCAGTTATTTGGATTTTTTTCTCCACTTGTTCTGAAACATACATTTGTGCGATAGTTTGCATTTCAACTTGTTTGATCACTTCCGCTACATCTGGTCTTGAGATAAATCCATTCTTCTCAGCTACGAGGCGTGTCATAATCATCTGGCGATAGGTTTGGTAGAAATTTTTCTTTTGGAGTTGGTAATTGAGATCTTGGAAATTGGGAGGTACTTCATTGATGTCTTTTTCAATGAATTCTAGGAGAGTTTTTTTCTCAATATTTTGTAAACGACTGATTGAATCAAGCGCTGTATCATAAGCAGCTTCGAAATCTTTAACAGTAATTTTATGGTTGTCTAAGGTTTCAATGACCGGTGAGGAGTCAGAACACTGTACTAGGGCAAAAGATGCCAAAAACACAAACAAAGGAAGGATTTTTTTCATATTATTTTAGTGCCAAAATAGATTTGAGATGATGGTTTCTCGAATTCTCTCGATGTCTATCTTTTTTTCCCAACCAGAACTTGATTCCTTAGCTTAAAATTTAAGCTGCCAAAAACTCCAAAATGGCTAGGAGTTTTTTAATTTTTTTAAGGTCATCTTTTTCTAAATTCGTATAACGAAGTACAGACGGCTCTGATGGAGAAATTATGAGACCTTTAAATTGGCTCATAGCTTGGATCACAAGGTTTGGATTCCCTCGGAAGTATGTTCCACATTTAAATAAAATTTCCTCTGGTTTTTCGGTCACAAATTCAAATCCCAAATTGGAAGCTAAGGTCCGTATTTTTTCAAGTTCCACAAAGGTCTTAGCAATTTGCGGAAGTTCTCCAAATCTGTCTTCCATCTCCATTGCGAGTTCCTCAATTTCATCCAAATTTGCGGAACCTTCAAATCGTTTATAAAACTCAATTTTTTGTTTTGTATCAGGTATGTATTCATCTGGTAGATAAAAATTAGTTTTTAAATTCACCGCTGTTCGAACTTCGACCCTAATTTCTTCGCCTTTGATACGAGAAATGGCCTCTTCTAACATTTTCACATAAAGATCAAATCCAACTTCCATAATATCGCCGGACTGTTCTTTCCCAAGTAAATTCCCTGCCCCTCGGATTTCTAAATCACGCATGGCTACTTTGAAACCAGAACCTAACTCCTGATATTCAAAAATCGTGTTCAATCGTTTTTCCGCAAGTTCAGTCATTAGTTTTTTGGAAGGATAAAACATATAAGCAGAGGCTTTTCGATCAGACCTACCGACACGACCTCGAATTTGGTATAACTGTGATAAACCAAACATGTCCGCTCGTTTTACAATAAGCGTATTAACATTTGGCATATCAATCCCTGATTCAATGATTGTCGTTGTAACTAGAATATCGTATTTTCTTTCATAAAAATCTACAAGTGTTTCTTCAATCTCATCCTCTGTCAATTGACCATGAAGGATACCAACGGATACTTCCGGAACTAAGGACCTAACGTAAGATGCTTCTTCTTCAATGGATTCCACTCGGTTGTACAAATAAAAAACTTGGCCACCCCTCTCAATTTCTTTTCGAATCGCTTCTTGGATCAATGTATCATCCTCTTCCAAAACATAGGTTTCTACACTTTGTCTGTTTTTAGGAGCAGTTGAGATAATAGATAATTCCCGAATTCCAGTAAGCGCCATGTGTAAAGTTCTCGGTATAGGTGTTGCTGTTAGAGTCAAAACATCCACGAGGTTTTTAAATTTTTTAATTGATTCTTTATGTGTAACACCAAACTTTTGTTCTTCGTCAATAATCAGTAAACCCAAATTCTTAGGTTTCACCTTAGAAGAAAGAATTGCATGGGTTCCAATTAACATGTCAATTTTACCTTCTGTAAAATTCTTTAAGTCATCTCTAATCTCAGAAGGGGAACGAAATCTAGAAACGAATGCTATTTTGATTGGATAGTTTTCATATCTTTGTTTAAATGTATTAAAATGTTGAAGTGAAAGGATTGTCGTTGGTGTAAGTAACATCACTTGTTTTCCCGCCATGATAACCTTAAAGGCAGCACGGATTGCTACTTCTGTTTTTCCATATCCAACGTCACCACAAACCAAGCGATCCATGGGTCTTGATGATTCTAAGTCTTGTTTGACAGCCTCAATGGCTGAAATTTGGTCAGGAGTTTCTTCAAATTCAAAAGCTGCTTCAAATTCTTCCTGCCAAATTGTATCCGGAGGAAAAGCAAAACCATTTAACTTCATTCGATTCGAATAAAGTAACACTAGTTCTTCAGCAAGTTTATCAACGGATTCTTGGACTCTCTCTTTTGCCTTTTTCCAGGAGTTTTTTCCAAGTGTATCTAATTTTGGTGAATCAGTACCTCCAATATATTTTTGAACCAATGAAATCTGGTCCAAAGGAACAAATAAGCTATCCCCACCAGCATATTCTAATTTAAGAAAATCTCTTTCTTTTCCGTCAGCCTTCGTTCTTTCAATTTTGATAAAGCGACCGACTCCATGATTAACATGGACAATATAATCCCCTTCTTTTAAATCAATAAAAGATTCAATCATTTGAGAGGATTGTTTTTTATAACGAGTTTTTCGTTTGTATTGGCGACCGAATAAATCGTTATCCGTAAAAACAAAAATACCTTTTTCAACTAAATGGAATCCACGTTTCAAATCCGATAAAATCAAATGGATACCGGGTCGAATAGAGGAAAAAGGAAATTGTAAAGGTTCCTCTGAATTTTCACCTAACACATTGACCTCAGTCTCAGAGAACAAACCCTTAAGTCTTAACATTTGAGCTAAAAAGGATGAAGTGATAAAAATCGTATGCCCTGGATTCTCAGATAGTAAATCTAAAAAGTGTTCCTTAGCTTCTCGAATTTTCCCGCGGAAACTTTTTACTTCCGTAATAGGTGTATATGAATAATTATGTTTTGCGTTTGGCAATAATGTAAATTGAATTCCTGGCGTGTCTTCTGAAGTTAATGATTTCCATTCGGGACCAAACGATAATAAATCTTCTGGTGGCAAACACAATGCTTCATCTTTTTTCTTTTCAAAAAGGGTATTATATTCCCTTTCCATTCCATAAGATCTTTCTTTTGTTTCATGAAATTTTGGAAAAATTAGAACTGGCGCTTCTGGAAAAAAACTTAAAAAACCATCCTGTTTTCTGATCAGAGGTAAATGTTCTTCGATAATTTCAATTTCAGAATCTATTGGAAGTCTTTTATTAGAATATTCTTTTATTATATTATGATATGATTCTAATTCTTTTTTTGTTACGATTGTTTCATTTGCAGCTGTGATTATAATTTCATCAATTTTACTAATAGATTTTTGAGTATTAGGATCAAATGTTCGAATTTCATCAACAGTATCTCCGAAAAAATCAATTCTTACGGGGTTTGTTAGGAATGGTGTATAAATGTCTAAGATACCACCTTTCAAACTAAAATGTCCGAATTGTTCACAAACTTCTTCGCGGTGGTAACCAAGCTGGATGAGTTCTGATAATAGTAATTCTAAAGGGAAATCAACACCTAATTTTAATGAAATCGATTTCCCTTTTAAACTTTCTTTTTCTGGCAATTTCCTAAGGAATGCGGCAACAGAAGTAACAACCAAACTTCGATTCCCAGCTAAAATTTGGTTGATTGTAAGAATTCGATCTCGTTTCCATTCTGTTTGCCACTTAGTGTATTCGTATGGAATATTTTCGGGACCTGGGAAAAAATAAATTTCTTCCTTATCTACAAAACTTAATAATTCTCGAGAAAAACTTTCAGCTTCTTGGTTAGTTGGTAGTATGACAACAAATGGTTTTTTGGTAATTTTACTTTCATACAATTCACTCGTCACGAAGGAATGTGCCGCTTCTGGGATCCCACTCAGACTCACGAGAGTTTCTTTTGCCTCAGCAAATACTTGTTTTGGTTGGAATGAGCTAACTTCGATTTCTTTTGACATTATAAAAACTTAAGGAGAGACTAATATTTCATTATCGATCAAACGTACATCACCTACAAATACAGCAGTTGCAAGTAATAGTTCACCAGATAATTGGGAAAGTGGTTGCAAAGTAATTGGATCAACGATTTCTAAATAATCAATTTTTACATTTGAACCCGTTAATAAAAAATCAGTTAGAATTTCTTTCCATATTAAAATGTTCTTTTCACCACCATGTAGTGTTTTTTTAGCTAATTGGAACATCCTAGGGATGAGACTTGCTGTTTCCCTATCTTTTGGTGATAACCTTACATTTCTTGAACTCATAGCAAGTCCATCCGCTTCTCTTTTTGTGGGAACTCCAACGATTTGTATGGGAAAATTGAGTTCTGTCACGAGGGCAGATACCACTCGAAATTGTTGATAATCTTTGAGTCCAAAAAAGGCAATATTTGGATCTGTTAGGTGAAAAAGTTTTGATACAACTTGTAAAACCCCTTCGAAATGACCAGGTCTAGTTCTCCCACAAAGAGTAGATTGTAATGAAGGAATGCTCATTTGGATTGGAGTTGTTGATTTTGGATACATTACTTCAACAGAAGGCAAAAATACAAGGTCTACACCATTTTCTTCGCATAACTTCAAATCAGTTTCCGTATTTTTTGGATAGGCTTCAAAATCTTTTGGATCATTAAATTGGGTTGGATTGATAAAAATCGATACGATTGTTTTGGAAACTTGAGATTTGGAAGTTTTTACCAAATCCATATGACCTGCATGGAGTGTTCCCATAGTAGGACAAAAACCAATGGTTTGATTTGATAATTTCCATTCTAATACAATTTTTTTTAGTTCAATAGGATCTGTTACAACTATCATTCGTGTCCCTTTGTTCGAACTTTGACACTTGTTCCATGTTCTTCATCAAGTCCTTCGAGTTCCGACATGAGTTTTACAAAGGGATACAATGTTTCTAAAGATTCTTTAGTTACTTCTTGAAAAGTTACCCGTTTTAAAAACGTATCAACACCCAAGGATGAATAAATACGACTCCCTCTCGCCGTTGGTAAAATGTGATTGGTACCGGAAATATAATCTCCCATTGCCACTGGGGAATAAGGACCAAGAAAAACACTTCCCGCATGATCTATTTTTGAAAAAATGACTTCGTTGTTTTCTGTTTGTATCTCTAAATGTTCTGGCGCAAGTTCATTGGAAAACCAAATACAATCATCAATGTTTGGGAAAACCAAAACAGCTGAATTTTCATAGATAGCTTTTTGTTTCATCTGTAAACGTTTCGGTCTTTCTACAAATGCAATTTCTAATTCTTCGCTGACACGTTTCGCAAGTGTTAGATCCGTTGTGAGTAAGATTGCAGAAGAATCTTCTCCATGTTCTGCTTGGGATAACATATCACAAGCGATCCATTTTGCATTCGCGCTACCATCAGCAATGATACAAACCTCACTTGGTCCTGCAGGACTATCAATGCCGATCAACCCTTGTCCGCTTAAAAAGGATTTGGCGGCGGCAACATAGGCATTCCCTGGTCCAACAATGAATTCTGATTTTGGTACAGACTCCGTACCATAGGCAGCGGCGGCGATTCCTTGTGCTCCGCCAACCGTAACAATCCGGTCGATCTCAAGGATCTGAGCCAACCAAACTAAAATCTCTGGGAGTCCCTCTTTTTGTGGAGGTGTGATGAGTTGGATCGAAGGAACACCTGCAATCTTTGCGGGGATGATACCCATAAGGACACTTGATGGGTACAAAGCCTTTCCACCTGGAGCATAAACAGCAAGCGAAGGGATTGGAGTGTATTTAACACCCAGACGATTACCATCAATGATCTTTGACCAAGATTCCCTTTTTTGAGCCAAATGGAAATCTTCGATATTGGCTTTGGCACGAAGGAAAGCCTCTTTTATTTTAGGATCAATATTTGTTTTGAATTGTTTAGGATCGATTGTAACTTGTGAGAGTTTGATGCCATCAAATTTCTCAGTATAAGACAAAAGGGCTTCGTCTCCCTTGGTTCGCACTGATTCCAAAATTGGTAAAATACGTGTCGTGGCAGCACTTAAATCTTCCCTTGCCCCCAAAAGAAAACGAGAGTATTGATCTTTAGAATTTCGATCACATTGGAGGATAGGAATTGGCATAATTTCAGCATCAAAGGGAGTGCTTCCCTAAACAAGCTTTTTGTCAAAAACGGGATGAGATTTCGATTTGGTATCGGGACCCTATTTCACTTCCAGCTTTTGTTTGAGAAAATCCTGATTCAGTAAACATAGACGCATACACCCTTTGGTTTTCACTTCCTAACGGGAAACCAGGTTCGTAGGTTGCAACATTTCGTTTGGCTGAAAAGTAGGAATCCACCAAATTATAAACTAGGAAAGCACCAAGGATACCCGCACCCACTTGAATTACACCTAACTCAGTTTTTGCGCGGTTAAAACTCGCTTCTGCATTACTTCGATTGAGTAACCATAATACTTGAGTGTCTGCACGTTCCGCAAGTACAGCACCAAGTAAAACTGCTGATTGGTAATCTGATCTGGCACTGATAAAACGATTATAGGAATTGGCATACACGGCTGCTGCAGAAAGGGCAATCACAGGATATACATACAATTTCCAATTTTTCCCATCTATGTATTTTTGTCCCCAACCAGGCACTATCGTTGATCTCCAAAGTGTTGAAAAATAGGGAGTCTCATAATAGTCTTCAGGAATTTCTTTTCGAATGATTCTTTCCTGGCGTTTAGCAAAATTTGCTGCTTTTTCTTTTGAATCCGATAGTACAACTCTTTGTTTGACTGTTAATGTTTTGTTACGTGGATTCTCTAAAACCAAATCATAAATCCCAGTATCTGTATCGGGATCTACCGCAAAAGTTGCTTTTGCCACACCATCGGATTCAATCACAACTTTTTTAGCAGGGATTCGTTTTCCACCAGTGACCATATAAACTTTCATGGGATGGATAAAATCTTTTCCTTCTAATAAAAAAACTTTTTCCTTTTCTTCCTTGGAAACAGAATACACAGAATCTTTAGAAAGTGTTGGAACTCTTGAGACCACTACTTCAAATTTCACCCATTCCGAATAACTTCCAACTTTACCTAATTTATTGATCACAGCCACTCGATGTTCATACACACCAGAAGTATAATTTACCAAATCGTAGCTTGTTCCTTTCACTTTTTCGGATAAAACTAAGTATCCGCTAGAATTTTTAATCTCAAGTACGTAACCAATGGCACCATCTACTTCCATCCAGCGTAACTGGTGTTGTGTGCCCTCTTCTCCGTCAGGTTCTGCAAAAAGAGAAAACGTAAACAAACCAAAAACAAGAAAGAATATAATTTGTTTATTCCACATAGAGGGTCCCTGGAGTGAGAATCTTCGGTACTTTCAACTCAGGCACTGAGATGAAAAAATCTTGTTTGTTTGATACCGATTCCTTTTCCGATCCATCCGAAACTTTATAGAGGGAGGAAACTTCCCAACGAAACCTACCCACATTTAATTTTTGGATTTCGTTCATTTGGAATTTATTAGTCGATATTCTTTCGTTTAATATGATTTTTTCTTTGATGCCAGAAACATCGATAAGTTTCAATCGGTATGCAGAAACTTTTTCAACAGGTTTCCAACTAAAACTGATATAATTTTTTGTAAATAAGTCAATGGTTTCGTTACGAGTTGGAGATAAAAGATTCGGTGGTTCCACATTTGAAACCATCTGAAAATTCCTTGTGACACTCACATTACTTTCACCTTCTAAAGACTTCACACGCCAGTAAAAACGCCCATATTCTTTTGATTTAAATTCATAATAATTACCCACTACGTTTTCTTTTACAATGGTAGTTGCAAAATCCGATTGTTTGGAAACTTCAATTTCATAGTTTGATTTTCCAGTTAATTTTTTCCATTTCAGGATTACGAGGTTACGATCATCCACTTCCACCTCAGCACCTTGGTTCGGTGAAATGAGTTCCATTTCTTCTTTTGCGATCACAGTGAATTGGTATGGTTTTGAATCAAAACTTTGACCACCATTGGACTTACCTTTGACACGCCAAAAGTAAGTCCCAATCCTTAACCCATTACTAAGTTTGAAAAAATTGTTTTTCAGTTTTTCTGACTGTAGAATCGAATTAAAATTACTGTCACTGCTCAATTCCCATTGATAGGAGTCAAAATCCTTATCATCTTTCCAAGAAAAAAACAATTGAGATTTTGTTAGTTCTTCCGCAATCACCTTTCCTTTGTTTGGTTCTAGTAATTCAGGTGGAGTTGTATTTGTTTTTTTTAGTATCTGGAAAGAAACAACTGATGACGTTTTTTCATCAATTCCTTGTAAACTTGATTTTGCCTTAATTTTTGCAAAGTAAGTGCCTTCTTTTAAATTATCAAACGCAAGTGACTGATTCTGCGTTTGTTTTAAAGTCACAATATCAGTGAATCCATTATCTCTGGCAATTTGAACGGTGTAGGAAGAATACAAATCTAGTAAATTCCAAACAAATCTGATCACAGGAATTTCATGCGAAAATGAAATCACTTCACCATTTCTAGGCGATAAAAGTTTCAAAGATGGATCACTTAAAATTCTGAATTGGTATACTTCAGTCACTGCTTTGGTTTGTGAACTAGGATCCGTATATGAGACACGCCAATAATAAGATCCTACATCCAATTTTTTACTCACAGTCGCAGAACTTAATTTTTCACGAATAAGGGATTTTGAAAAATCTGGAAAAAGGGAGACTTCCAAAATTGGATTAGATCGTTTGGATGTATCGTTATTCCAACCAGCAAGGGAAAAGTTGATCCTCTCTTGTCCTGATTCAGAAAAAACATTCTTTCTGTCTTCCGGGGTTACCAATCGAAACAACTGTTTGCCAACCTTCACTCCCGAGTCAGTAACATTGGCGACTTGGTCTTTTCCGATTTTTTCTTCTTTTCCATTCGAAGTAAGCTTCGCTTCCCCTTGGTCTACCTTTATATTCAATTCTGATTTTGTTTTGTCGAGTTTGATATCTCCACTTGAAACTTCCACCGTTTTGTCACCAGCAGTGATGTTCATTTTCATATCGCCCGAAACGACACCCTCTCTCGCTGCTTCGAATGAACCATAAGCAAAATTGATATTGATATTTTTATCAGAAATATCGAGAAGAATCATAGAATTTTCGGAGATATTAATTTTTGTTCCATCATTGAGTGTCAATATAGCATCAGACAATCCTTCTGTACGAATGGTATCTCTGTTTTTGACTTCGGTTTTGGATTCAATCAAATCCCAAACCACAGCGTCGTTGTATTTCCGAAGAACAGTTTTATTTTTAAATGTGATAACACCGATAGTTGGCTCGGTAGAATCATTGGCTCTGAAATTCAAATTTGAATACAATAAAAATGAAAATAACAGGATAAGAAGGAGAAGTCCTGTTACTACAAATTTTGTATCATTTAACAAACGCATGGCAGTTATTTATGTGTCCTCGTAAAAACACCATCCCAATCATTCCCAGGAGAATTGAGAATATATTCTTCACAACGTTCAATAAGCATCTGACTCGATTTATCTTTTGAACCTTTACTCTTTTCAGATTGTTTAAAAAGTTGAATTGCTTTTGTCCAATTTTGGTTTAAGTATTCAGTAAATCCTTCTTCATAGTATTTGGCTGCTTCTATTAAATTTGAAGGAATGATAGATTTATAACCAATTAATTCATGGATTCGTACAGGTTCATTTTTTCCTTTGACACGGACTAAATCTACGTAACGGGTAACCATTTCTTCTTGGATTTTTTCACGAATTGGATCAGTGATGAGAATGTTTACGCCATAATCTTTTCCTGCTGCTTCAAGCCTTGCTGCAAGGTTTACCGTATCACCCATCATCGTATAAGAAGCGAGGGCGTCAGTTCCCATAAACCCAACTTTTGCAGGACCTGAATTGAGTCCAATCCGAGCATCCATCACTTGCGCTTCTTTAGAATACAAATTATTGGTTGTCCAATATTCTCTCAGTTCTTGTAATTTCATCACCATGTCAACACTGGCTCTGGCAGCTTTTAATTCATGGTCAACCACAGGTACTGGCGCGTTAAAAATACCAACGATGGCATCACCAATGTATTTATCCAATACACCTTCATGTTTTTTTAAAAGCAGAGTCATCGCCGAGAGGTATTCATTCAAGAGTGCAGCAAGGTCCGCACTTTTTAATTGTTCTGAGATTGTTGAAAAACTAGCTACATCCGAAAAAAATGCTGTGATATGAGTTTCTGACCCTCGTTTTAAGGCAGCAAGATCCACCATTGCTTCCTGTACCACCACAGGATCGATCATACTTCCGAGAATATTTTTAACCTTTTCTCGTTCTTCCAATCCTTTGCCCATATCGATGAAGTATTTTGTAAGTAAACCTACTTCATCTTGGGTAGTTGGTTTGATCCCAATTTTAAAATTGCCTTTTGCGATTTCTAGCGTAGCACTTAACAGCTGCAATACTGGTTTTGTAATCGTTTTAGAAAAGAAGAATACAAAGATCAATGCAGAACATAATCCAATTCCTGCGATATAAAGATTTGTTCGTTGGCTTTTATAAACATCACCAAACGCCTTTTCTTCCGATACAATGGTAATTACTCCCGCATCAGCAAAACCAATCTTTTGGAAGGAACCCAAATACGTACCTCCCAGTTCTTCATCCAAATAACTCATTTGCCCCGTGCTCGGTGCACTTGTAAGCATCGCCTTCACAATGGGCATATTGGTTAAATCTGTAGCCGCAAGAACCAAATCTTCTTTTGGATGGGCAAGGACAGTTCCTTGTCCGTTTACCATAAAAGTAGTTTCAATTCCTTTTTTCGAAAATGCCCCGATAATTTTTTCTAATTTTACGATAATAACAAGTGCATTGTCTAATTCTCCATTTTCAGCCGTGGGAATCGCAATGGCAAATGAAGGTTCCACAAATCCAGGACTCGAATTGAGTAATACAGTTTGTCCATTAAATGCTTCCGCAAGTGCATCTCTGTTTCGATTGACGACTGCATGAAAATCATCTTCAGTGACTGCACTTTTTTTAAGTTCTTCTTCATTAAACACCTCTCGTTTCATCACAAGTGTGTTTTCTCTTCGTTCAAAAATTCCTAAATAGATAAACTCTTTATCATTTTTGAAAAAGGTTTTGAGGAGTAATTTGCGATCTTCTTCTGGCAGACCTTGTGTTGTGAGTGTGATGGCAATTTGGCGTCCCTTTTCGACAACTCCTAATACATCTGATTTAACCTTTGAGCCAATAATTTCTGCAATGCGAATGTTATTATCACGTAACTGTAGTTCAATGGATCTTTTAAAATAAAAAGAGGCAAAAATAATAATGGAAGCAACTGACAATACAAAAAGAAGGCTAATGACACCCATCATTTTTAATTGAAGTGAAAATTTTGTATTCACTGACGTCTCCGCCAGGTGATTCGGGACATCGGTTGAATTTTGGTTTGTTATGCTTGTCTCTTCTTTTGAAGAATGTTTCTCTTCCTTTATCTTTGAATTCGTTGAATCATCTTCATTCTTATTTAAATCTGAGTTCCCTTCTTCTGATGTTGCAAAGGAGGATTCGATTAAATCATACGGATGATTGGGATCAAGTTCAACCTCATCAGTTTGAACATTCATGACTTGAGATCCATTTGTATGATTTGATTCTTGTAGTGGATTCGAAAATTTCTTTTCAGTTTCTAATTCAGGAATTCCAACTGTAGTAAGTTGTAAGAGTCGGACTTTTGCTTTGCCAGAAACACCCACAAGTTCAAGTGGAGGGAATGATAAACTTTTGGTTTCAATTTCTTTTGATTTTCCATTTGTCATTTCTGGAATGGAACTAGTTTTACCAGTAAGCCCAAATTTGTGAGTGATCCGATCAGGTGAAATTCGATCATCAAAAAGGTATTCAAGTCTTGCAAAAACTGACCTGACTTCCACTTCTAAAGATTTAGGGAAAATAACAAAAAGATTTTTCCCTTCAGTTGCAGAGGCAAGAGACTTCGCTAAATATTTGTTAGATGAAATATTATGAATGGAAACATAAGGGTATTCAAATCGATCATTTTGAAACGAGATCCCCCAAGGAGGTGGTCCAAATCGAAACTCAAGTTCCATCGTCCTTCGCGTTTGGAAGAAAATTGTGATTCCCTCATCGCCCTTCCATGTTTCTAAACTGTCTGGAGTTTCATCCCAGACAAGAAATGTGAGTTTGGACGTTCGAAGGAACGGAATTTCGGCGGAAATTTCTAACATACTGTTTTTAGTATCGACTTAAATTGGCTTCTAATCGATCTGATTTCTAGATGAAAATCATCACGTTAAATTGCAACGGAATTCGTTCCAGTCTCAGCAAAGGTTTACTCGAATTTATACGTCACGAAAATCCTGACATTATCTGTTTCCAAGAAACGAAAGCTCCAGCGAAAGAAATTGACAGAGAGGAATTTCGAACCCTTGGCTATGACGTTCATTTTTGTTTGGCTGAAAAAGCAGGTTATAGCGGCACTGCAGTTTTTACAAAAATCAAACCGAAAGGAAGTACCATTGGTTTTGGGGATGGGATTTTTACCACAGAAGGCAGGTCTGTTTTACTCGAATTTAATGATTTTTACTTATGGAATTTATACTTTCCTTCGGGAACTAGCGGCGAAGACCGCCAAAAGGTCAAATACCAGTTTTTAGATGAATTTACTAATCTTACCAAACCCTTTTTAAAAAAGAAAAAACCTCTCCTGGTCTGTGGTGATGTCAATATCGCCCATTCCGAAATTGACATCCACAACCCCAAGGGAAATGAAAAGAATTCTGGTTTTTTACCTGAAGAACGTAAATGGTTAACCGAATTTTTAGACCTAGGATTTTTCGATTGTTTTCGCACCCTCCATCCTGATCAGAAAGATGAATATTCTTGGTGGACCTACCGATTCCAAGCGCGAAAAAACAACAAAGGTTGGAGAATCGATTATTTTTTTGTCACAAAATCCAAAACTGTGAATCTCATTTCCGCAAAGATTGCCAAGGAACCGGTTTTATCTGACCATGCTCCCGTTGTCCTTGAGATCCAATTCTCTTGACAGAACCCTTTTTTCACATTCAATTCTTTTCGTATGAAACGTATCCTTTCTGTCCTTTCCATTTTTTTCACTCTCCAGTGTTCGGTACTTGGTGTTTTACAAGACAAAATCCCAACACCAGAATTTTCCTTCGAATCCCTGCATATCAAACAAATCACTTTTACAGATATCACATTAGGGATTGAAACATCTGTTTCCAATCCTTATCCCGTTTCGCTTCCTAGTTCGCTTTTGGATATGGATATCAACATTGAAGGTATGAAGTTATCAAAAGTAAAAACTGATTTGGGTGCAATCGAAGCAAATAAAACAAAATCACTTCCTTTGGAAGTAAAATTAACTTATGCAGACCTTTATCAACTTTACAAAAAATTTCCCACAAAACCAATGTTAGAGGTAAGTGCTAAAGGTAATATGAAAATTCCCATTCCGAAACAATGGCAATTACTCGGAAAGGACTCGATCAATTTTCCTTTTGTCCAAAAGAAAGAAATCCCTGCCGTTTTGCCAGACGTAGAAATTCGTAATTTTAAAATTCTTATGCCAACAGAATCGGAAATCCTCAGCGCATCAAATACGGATGCTCTCGTTGGTACAACAACCAATTTCTTAAAAGGATTACTTGGTGGTTCCAAAACGCCTATCACTTCTGCCGCCAAAGCAGGGTTATCTGGTCTAAATTTGAATCTAAAAACAGAATTTGATTTTGTATTTTCAAACAAAGCTGCATCTACTTTTAATTTAACAGATTTAAAATACAATCTGCAACTAGCTGGAGAAAATTTTCTTACCGGATCTCCAAAGGAAATCATTAACCAAGGGAAAGAATCAACTGTGAAAGTTACAAATCAATTCCCTATCGCCTCCATCGGAACATCTCTTTACAAAACAATCCAATCGAAACAGGCGGTTTATCAGTTAAAGGGAGATTCTGGATTTTTAGTTCCTAATTTACGTGAGAATATTCCCTTTTCTTATGAGAAAAAAGGAAATTTTCAATGGTGAGTTTTTATTCCGATGATTTTGAACAGTACTTAAAACCTAACCATTGAATCAGATAAATCTTATTTCTTTTTCTGTAACATCTGTTTGACTTCGTCTCTTGTTTTTCCTGGATACAAACGGATTTGGTACGTCACAAGAAACTTTGTGATGATTGGACTTCCATCTTTTGAAGAATGTTCATAGTTAAACCTTGAGGCATCATTTTGGATGATTTTAGCAATGTCATTGATTCGGGGTACCCTTCTATCAAAGGCAATGGATTCCAATTTTCCAGTGACAGTGTTTAACCCAATGGAAATGATCCCATCATCTACAAAACTTAAAAGGTCAAACTTTTTCATTTCCTCTTTGGAAAGTTCATCCCCACCTGGGTCGGGTTTCCTGCGTATTTTGTCAGTGTGGCGGATTTGTCTCACCATATACGAATCTGAAGCGATATAAACTCGAAACAACTCTTGGGGGAGATCACTTTTCTTTTGGAAAAAAGGAATTTCACCTGTATGGTTTTGTACCTCTTCCCCTTTTTCATTGAGGATGATTTCCCCTTCACCTCCAGGAGGTGGTAGAAAGTCTTTTGTTGAATTCGTTTCTGTTTTTGTTTCCTCCGTAGGAGTCGGTGTTGAATCTTTCGTAGTTTGGCAAGAAACGAAGGAAAGGAAGAAAACAATTAAGACAGAGTGAAACAAAAATTTCATTTGGTCATCAGTATTTGGTGGTTTCTTCCAGTGGCAAGAAAATTAACGAAAAAAGGAGAATCCCTAAACCAAATATTTAGCAAAGATCGTTGCAAGACCTAAGAAAAAGAAAAACCCACAGACGTCGGTCGTCGCCGTGACAAAAATGGAGGAAGCAATGGCTGGGTCGATTTTCATCCCTTTTAAGATAATGGGGACAAGGGAACCTACAAGAGAGGCTACTATCATATTGACAAACATTGCTGTCCCAACCACAAGTCCTAAGGTCAGGTTACCTTTCACAAGGTAAATCATACTAAAAGTGACTGTTCCAAGCGCAAGGCCATTTAGAACACCGATGGTAAATTCCTTTCGAACTGCATCCCACCAATTGGAAAACGATAAATCCCCTGTGGCTATATTTCGAATAACAACCGTTACAGATTGGGTCCCTGCATTCCCACCTAGACCAGCTACAATTGGCATCAAGGTTGCAAGCACTACGATTTGAGAGATGGTATCTTCAAAAAAAGCAACTACAGTAGAACTCACAAAGGCTGTGAGTAGATTGACATTGAGCCAAATGATCCTTCTTTTCACTGATTGTAAGATCGGGGTGGATAATCTTTCGTCTTCCGAAACCCCTGCCATGAGAAGGATATCTTCAGATGCTTCCTCTTCTACGATTTCTAATACATCATCAACAGTGATACGACCAATGATACGGCCTAAATCATCAGTGACGGCAGCACTGACTAAATCATATTTTTTGAATGTATTGGCGACTTCTTCCTGGTCGACATCGTAGTGAAAGGCAAAAACTGAGAAGTTAGTGATCTTTGCTATCTTGGTATTGATAGGAGTGAGGAATAAATCTTTTAAGGGGATAAATCCTTCTAAAACGCCATCTTCGTTTGTTACATAAATTTGGTAAATGTCTTCAATCTCCTTTGCTTTCTTTCGGACATTGATGATACCCTTTCTCACATTGTCCGTGATGGTCACAGTAGCAAAGTCCTTTGACATTAGCCTACCTGCAGAATACTCTCGGAAACCCAATTGTGAACGAATTTCAAAACTGTCGGTTTTACTTAGATTGGCTAGTACAAGTTCTCGTTTAGCACTAGGTAAGTACGAGAGTAGATACGTTGTTTCATCGGTTTCAATATGATCGAGGGTTTTGGAAATTTCATCCACGGAGAGTTCTTCTAAAAAGGACTCGAGTGTTTCCTCTTCCATTTTGACAAGAGAGTATGCTTGGTCTTCATTTGAGAGAAGTCGAAAGAGATATAATTCCTCTTCGCGCTCTAAGTCTTTGAAAAGTGTGACAACGTCAGCAGGGTGAGCCCCATCGAGCATGGACTTAAGGCTCGACTGGTCTTTGGCTTCGATGGAAGATTTGATTTGATTGACAAAATCATCATAAGAGTCACTTTCTCTGTCGATTTTGATTCGGAATTCTGACTCTTTCTTTCTTTCTTCTTCCATAAATCAGCGGATTTCCTGAATTTTCCAATTGACGGTTATGTCACGTGAACCATAGGCTATATCCTATGTCGGCACGAGTTCCTTTTTTGAAAACGAATCTTTTTCTTATCTTACTTTTTTCACAATGTGTCTTGTTTGAACCTAAAATCAACAAAGTTCCAGATGCCTATGTGCGCGAAGAAGTGATGAATTCAGAGCAAAAAAATGCAACGAAGATCCTCACAGACAAAATCATAAAATTAAATAACGAAGTCACAAACCAAAGAAAGGCAAATGCTCTCACTTCACAAGCGATCAAAATTTCTTCTGCCAAAGTAAACAAACATGCTGCCGAAAGGGATTTAAGACGCACAAAAGAAACATACTTTACATTAAAAGAAGATTCAAACGCATCCAAGCGGTATCTAGAAGAAAGCCAAATGTTTGAATTAGAAAGAGCAAAGGAAGAAACCAGATACAAAACTTGGGTTCAAAAGGAAAAGGAAGACAAAGCCTATTTGGAAATGAAAGAAGCAGCGTTGGGCGAACTAATCGCAGAACTAGAGTTAGTTCGATCTGAAATTGCTGTGAAGTTCCAAGAATCCCAAGGTAAAACTCCTGCAGATCCAGAATATATCAAAAAAGAAATTTATGAAACCCAATATGCCGAAAAAAAATCGGAAGCTCGCAGGCGTTTGTCTGATTGGGAACGTATCAAAACAGAAGCACCTAGTCTGCCAAAAGTCAATTTAGAGGATAGTTTTGATGACTCCAAATAAAAATCACCTCCTCTTCCTGAGTGCCACTTGCCTACTTTTTATAGGTATTGTTTCCCCCTCTCATCTTCAAGCTGATTGGGTATATTTTCCATATGAGTATAACCAAATTTACAAAGAAAAATATGCTTTGGAATTGGAACTTGCAGATATCCGTAAACAACACCAAAACGAACTGAATCGTTTAGAAGATGAAAAAAAAGACCTACAATCCCAAATCCGCAATCTCACCGAAGATTTAGAATTAGAAAAACGAAATCGTGCCAAAGAACAAGATGAATATTCCGACAAACTGAGAGACTACGATATGCGTCTCCGTAGTATCGAGAAAAAAGGCACTGATAAAGAAAGAACCTTAGCAGAAGAAAATAGAAAACGCGAAGAAAAAGACAGAGCCGAAATTGATAGTCTTAAACGAAAATTAGAAGAAAAAGAAAGAGAGTGTTTGCAAAAAGAACAAAAACTCCGCGAAACCTACGAATCCAAAATGGATGAGTTGAAAGAAAGGATTCGCAATTTAGAAGAAGAACTGGCAAGTCTTCGCAAACTCACCAAAGAACAAAAACGAGAACTCGAAAGGTTATCCGAACAAACCAAAGAATTTGAAGAAAAATTAGCAAAAGAAATCACTTCAGGCCAAATCCGTCTGAAGCGTTTTCACAACAAACTCATCATCAATATTGATGATAAAATTTCCTTTGATAGTGGTTCCTCAGAATTAAAACCAGCCATCCTTCCTGCGATCGAAAAAATTCGGGATATTTTGGCATCGTACCCAGAGAACTACATCGTCGTTGAAGGGCACACGGACAACGTTCCCATTAAAACAAAATTTCGAAACAATTGGCATCTCTCAAGCGAACGGGCATTAGCGGTACTTGAATTTATTTTACAAAACAAAAGTTTAAATCCAAAAAACTTTTCAAGTGCGGGTTATGGAGAATACCAACCGATTGTACCCAATAGCACGAAAGAAAACAAAGCGCTGAATCGAAGGGTGGACATTGTTGTGATTCCAAGAGGGGCAAATTCTCTCGGTAATAACAATGACTAATCAACGTCCCAAACGTAAAAAACTGATCTTTTACTTAAGTCTTTCGGGACTACTTTCCATTATGATATTTTTTATCGAATGGGTGGGTTCCAAAGAAAGTGGAAGCCTTGCTTTGTTTGCCGATGCAGGGCATATCTTTGCAGATATTTTTGCACATATCATATCACTTTTTGCCCTTCTCATTGCCTCCAAAAAACCAAATGCAAAATACCCTTTTGGGTTCCATCGATTTGAAGTGATCGCTGCTTTCTTAAACGGACTGCTACTGATTGCCATCTCAATTTTTATATTATATGAAAGTTACATGCGTTATTATGGAAATGTCGATGTAGAAGCGGACACCATGCTTGTGTATTCCCTGATTGGTTTTGGAATCAATTTGATTTCAGCAGGCCTTCTTGTGGGAGTGAGTAAAACAAGCCTCAATTTAAAATCAGCGTATTTGCATGTCCTCAGTGATTTACTAGGAACGATGGCAGTAATTTTTGGAGCTCTTCTCATTCGATTTACAGGTGTCAAACAAGTCGACAGTATCCTCAGTATCTTGCTTGGACTTTTTATCTTAAAAACATCTTACGGAATTGTAAAAGAATCTATCCAAATTCTCATTGAAGCTGATACCAGTGAGTTTGACAAAGAACATTTACTCGCACATATCAAAGTTTTGAATGGAATCCAATCAGTTCCAAAAATTATCGTTCGCAAACTAACATCAGGTGTATTTTCTGTGGAAATCCAAGTGGCAGTTGGCGAAAATGCAAATAGGGACAAAATCACATTCGAAATCCATAAAGTATTAAAAGAAGAATTTGGAGTTCCATTTGTTTCCGTAGAGATCATTTCCAAAGACCTAATTGCAAAATTGGATTCTTTTGCCATCCGTGAATCCGAACGCGAGTTTGGGCACCATGGACATGAACATGGTCATGCCCATGACCACAAAGGAAAACATTCCCACAACCATTCCCATTGAGTTCCCTTGGATGTGGTACTTAATTGAATTGAGAGTGGAAAGATTCGAATCAAAAATACTTCGCCTTTGAAATTTAAGAAAATTTTTAGGATTTGCGATTCAATTCGTTTGGAGTGTTCCGTTTTTTCTTTTGCAGTAAGTATTTAGTCAAATGATCTTCCCAGAGGAATAATTGCCAGTCAGGATCGATTGATTTTAAATCCTCTGGAGATTTCAGTCCGAAGTGATTTGTCACTTCTTGGATGAGCGGTGAAATGGGAAAAGGAACACCTTCGAGTAACAATTCTTTGGTGGGATTACCCTTAAAATTTTCTAAAAACTGTTTTTGCCAATCTACCAATAATTTCCGTTCTAAGTAAATTCCTTCATGCAAAACACTGAGAGATTTTGTTTTACCAATGAGTAAAGAAACAAGGGAACACAACTCTTTTAAACGGAGTTCCATTCCCAATTCTCCATAATTGTGAACCAGGAGATTCTCTGGTGCAACAGGAAATTCATTCAGTTCGATTCGTAAGTGACTCACTTGTGGTGTAAAATCCGTATGAAAGATTTTTTTCTCACGAATGTTTGGGTGATCGAATGCCTTAGGATTGGAAACAAAATATACGGGATAGTTTTCTTCTATTTTTGTGACCCAAAAAATGAAATCTGCTTCCCCTCCATTGGTGATAAAAGATTTAATCCCTGTTAACTTATCATCTTTGACGCTCGATTGGAGTTTTTTTAATTTTCCTTCAAACCCTGGTTCGCTCACACCAGCCGCGAGAATGAGGATAGGGTCTTGTCCAAAAAATGCATTCCATAAAAAATGGGAGCCGGGTTCATGGAACTTTGAAGCTTTCAAAATTCCTCCCGCCACATTCACTTCCACCATACAAGAAAGTGCTAAGGAAACACCGAATTTTTCTTCGGCTAAGGACGATAGTTTTCTTTGAAACTCATAATATGACTCTTTTCCTAAAATAAAATCATAAAAGCCCGTAGAATATAAAAATGGTTTCCAACTGCGATAAAACTTTGTGGGATGAGGGACTTCTGGGTTTCCTAAAAAACCCTTTGGGTAAATCGAATCAGATTCACCCCATTTGGAAAACAAATGATAAGGCGAAGGATCGTTTGTCTCTTTCACAAACCTTATTTTCCCTTTCGTTTGGCCATTTTGGCATCCAACTCGTTTTCCTCTTGGAGGACTTTTTTTAAATATTGTCCTGTAAAAGAGGCTTTCACTGCTGCTACCTCTTCGGGAGTCCCAGTGGCAATAACTTCTCCCCCACCATCTCCTCCTTCCGGCCCTATATCGATAATATAATCTGCAGCTTTGATCACATCTAAATTATGTTCAATGATCACCATTGAATTTCCTTTATCAACTAACACCTGCAAAACGGATAATAATTTTTCAATGTCTTCAAAGTGAAGGCCTGTTGTTGGTTCATCTAAAATATAGAGTGTTTTTCCTGTGGGTCGTTTGGAAAGCTCCGTGGAGAGTTTGATCCTTTGGGCTTCACCACCGGAAAAGGTAGTAGCTGCTTGTCCCAATTTGATATAACCAAGGCCAACATCCATTAAGGTATCCAGTTTCCGTTTGAGGTTTGGGATATTTTCAAAGAACACAACAGCTTCTTCCACTGTCATCCCGAGTACATCGGAGATATTTTTCCCTTTGTATTTTACCTCTAGGGTCTCACGGTTGTATCGTTTGCCTTTACAGACCTCACACTCAACATAGATGTCCGGTAAAAAATGCATTTCGATTTTTAAAATCCCATCACCTTCACATTTTTCACACCTTCCACCAGCCACATTAAAACTAAAACGCCCAGGCCCATACCCACGCACTTTTGCTTCTTCTAATCCACTATAAAGATCACGCACAAAGGTAAATAAACCAGTATAAGTGGCAGGGTTTGAACGAGGGGTCCTTCCGATGGCAGATTGGTCAATATTGATGACCTTATCGATTTGGTCTTTTCCTAGGATTTTTTTGTGTTTGCCGGGAACAAGTTTCATTCCCATCACAGAACTTGCTAGTTCCTTATAAAGGATCTCATTGATTAAGGTTGACTTACCAGAACCAGATACTCCCGTAACTACCGTTAGTGTTCCCAGTGGGATAGAAACATCTACATTCTTAAGGTTGTTATGCGTTGCTCCCGTAATCTTTAAGAACTTACCATTCCCCACTCGCCTTGTTTCCGGTTTTGAAATTCGTTTTTCTCCAGATAAAAACTTACCTGTTACAGAGTGTTTGTTCTTCTTGATTTGTTCGGGAGTTCCAAAAGCAACAATTTCGCCTCCATGGACCCCAGCACCGGGTCCCATGTCAACAATGTAATCTGCTTCTTCCATGGTCTCTTTGTCATGTTCCACAACAAGGACTGTATTTCCTAAATTACGTAAGCCCTTTAAAGTTTGCACGAGCTTCGTATTGTCCCGTTGGTGGAGTCCAATGGATGGTTCATCTAAGATATAAAGCACTCCCATTAGCCTAGATCCAATTTGAGTGGCGAGCCTGATCCGCTGCATCTCTCCACCGGAAAGTGTTCCTGCAGAACGACTTAAATTCAAATACCCAACTCCCACATCATTTAAGAAATGGAGCCTTTGTAGTATCTCCTTTAATATGGGTTTAGAGATTGTATCTTCTGAACCTTTGTATTCTGATTTTTTGGTAAACTCTAACGCCTTCTCGATGGAGAAACCAGTATACGTATCTATCCCAATGCCTTGTACTTTGACTGCCAGTGCTTCCTTTCGCAAACGTTTCCCATGGCATTCATCACAATCATGGTTTGTCATAAAAGATTCAAACCATTGGCGCATCGAATCCGATTTGGTTTCTTTATAACGACGTTTTAGATTGGGGATCACACCTTCGTAATTTTTCGAAAATTCATAATGAGAATTGGCTCCCCTAAAATCATAATCGATATGGATGGAAGCATCACCATGTAAAATCGTATTCCGAATTTTTTCTGGTAAATCCTTCCAAGCTGTATTTAAGTTAAATTTTAATTTTTTCGATAACGCTTGTATGGTGGCCATATACCAATACGAATTGGATTTGGATCCTCCCCATGCTTCAATACAACCTTCCGCAAGAGATGCTTCTCGATCTGTCACAAGAAGCGCCTCATCAAACTCAAGAAGTGCACCAAGTCCATCACATTGGGAACAAGCACCAAATGGGGAGTTAAAGGAAAAAAGTCTAGGTGTGAGTTCAGGGATACTCACATCATCACATTTGGGACAGGATAGTTTTTGGGAAAACAGATGATCTTTTTCCCCATCTTCTACCACAACGATTCCATCCGCTGTTTTTAAAGCTGTTTCCACAGAGTCAGACAATCGAGATTGGATTCCCGGTTTCATCACAATCCTGTCTACAACGATATCGATATCTGCTTTGAAGTTTTTCTTTAAGGGGATTTCGTCTTCTAGAGAGTATACTTCCCCATTCACACGCACTCGGTTGAAACCCTCTTTTTTATATCGTTCGAGGACCTCTCTATGTTCCCCTTTTTTTCCCTGGATAACAGGCGCAAGGATTTGTAACTTGGTTCCTTCAGGAAAAATATTGATCCTGTCTGTGATTTGGTCGACGGATAAACTGGAAATTGCCGTTCCACACTTAGGGCAATGTGGTTTCCCCACTCGAGCATATAACAAACGCAAGTAGTCATAAATTTCTGTTACCGTTCCCACAGTAGAACGAGGGTTACGGTGTGTGGTTTTTTGTTCGATGGAGATTGCGGGGCTTAATCCCTCAATTTGGTCCACCTCGGGTTTTTCCATTTGTCCAAGGAATTGCCTGGCATAACTGGAAAGGGATTCGACATACCGCCTTTGCCCTTCGGCATAAATGGTATCAAAGGCAAGCGAAGACTTTCCAGAACCAGATAGTCCAGTGATGACCACTAGTTTGTCTCTCGGAATGTCAAGGTTTAGGTTTTTTAGGTTATGTTCACGAGCGCCACGAATACGAATAAAGGAATCCACATCGGATAGCTTGTTTTCCTCTTTCATTCTGGAAAGAATTTTAAGGAATGGAGGGAAGAGGACTCACCGTGTTTCGAATTCTTTTTTTCCTTCTTTTCTTGCCATTTCGAGTTTTGTACCTGATTTACCTACGTCTAAGCCTATTTTTCCAACGAGGCAAAGAAGTATACGAATTGGAAATGCCCCCAGTCTTTGAAGATTCTTACAAATCCTTTTTTGTCAAAAAACTCCAAGGCAAAGAAGAAACGATCACTCGTCTTGAACTCCTTGTTTTACTCAAAACCATTGAGAAAAATCCCAAGATCAAAACAGTCGATATCAGTTTACCTCCCTTAGAATGGACGTTATCGGAATTTTATGAGATCAGAAATGAACTAAAAAACATACGAGAAGCAGGGAAAACCATTCGGATGTTTGCCAAAGAAGGGGGACTAGGAAGTTTACTATTACTCACGGCTGCCAGTGAAATTTACCTTGCTCCGGAATCCGAATTTATGATTTTACTCCCTAGCGCCGAACCCATGTTTTTTGGTAAGTTTCTTAAAACATGGGGGATTGAGGTACAAGCCTTTGCCTCTGGCCCATATAAATCCTTTGCCGAAAGTTTCACTCGTGGAGAATTCTCAAAAGAAGCGAGAAAAAATTTAGAAACACTCGTGATTGACCTTCGGACAGTGATCCTTACTGCGCTAACCAATGGAAATCAAAACTTAGAACCACTCTTTTACAGACCAATGTTATCTGCTGAGGAATTACTAACCGAAGGTGTGGTACAAGGCATTAAAACTGAAACCGAATTTTTTTCCTCTGATCGAAAACTCTTTTCACCGTCATACCCAACTCTTTACCAAAAGATCAAAGAATTTTCACTATTTCCCAAACGCAAACAAGAAGTGGTCATCCTTCCCATCGATGGTGGGATTACTGGTGGGGATTACCTGCATAAAAATAGAGAAAACGGGAAAATTGAAGCTTTCTCGCTCATTCCCACCTTAAAGGCATTAGGTGAAGATAAAAAAATTAAAGCTGTCATCTTAGAAATTTCTTCTCCAGGTGGCTCAGCCTTTTATTCCGAACAAATCCACCAAGAAATTTTGGAATTAAAAAAATCAAAATTGGTCACAGCTTATTTTAAAGACACTGTCGCAAGTGGTGGGTATTATATTGCCACTGCGGCTGATTATATCACAGCATCCCCTGTTTGCATCACAGGATCAATTGGTGCCGTTAGCATCCGAGCAAACTTACAAAAACTTTATAAAAAATTCCATTTGAATAAAGAAGCAGTTGGTTTTTATCCCTTTCGGGACATCCATTCCGAGTTCCAGCCCCTCTCCAAACAAAGTGTCAAGTATTTAGAATCCCAAATCAAAAAGATTGAGGCTTTGTTTTATAAACGAGTGTCCGAAGGCCGAAAAATCCCTATATCGGAACTTCCTAAAATTGGAATGGGACGCGTATATTTACCAACAACAGAAAATCAAATTGTTGATTCTCTTGGTGGACTTCTCGATGCCATAAGCTTTGTCAAAGAGAAATTAGGTGGAAAAGCCATTTACTTAACGGAAGAACTCCCATCTTACAATCTCAAAAATAAGATCCCCCTCCTTGGTGGACTTTTATCCGAGTTACAATTATTGGAATCGTTAGGGGAAGTATCCCTTCTCTCCCACACCAAACTTCGGTGGAAAAATAGATAGTGGATTGGAAATGGTAATAGTGAAGGGAGACAATGCGGAGGTTTTTTTGCCTACCTATTCTCAGAGCTTACTTGAGAGTTCTTGGGAGGAAATTTCGTTCATTCCAATTGAGAAGCCTTCTCCAATCGGTTGAGGAGTGCTTCTCTCCCTTCACCTAATGTCGGTTCTTCGCAGTAAATTGTATCGATTCCCTTTAGGTCACAAAACTCAAAAAAAGCATACAAAACAGAACTATACTCCTGATTGGAAAATACTGGTTTGATTCGTTCGAAAGGCTTCAAACCAGGTTCCAATCCATCCTTTCCCATATCCATTCCAGGGAATGAAAATCCAATCCAAGCATAATCTGAATTTTCTTTTTGCTTTTGGAATCGAGACTGAAATTCCGCCGGTTGGCAAAGGATTACGTTTGCCTTCGGAGAATAGTGTTTGTACTTCATCCCGGGACTCTCTGGAATGGCCTCTCCTTTCACCTGAAAGGATTTTGGTACCATTAAATTGGGTAAAAATTGACGTAAATCCTTTGATTCTATGGAACCAGGCCTAAGTAGGACCGGTGGGTTTAGGTGCATTCCCACAACCGTAGATTCAATTCCTAAACTTGGTTCTTCAGCCAGAAATATACCATCCACAACTCCATCAAAATAACGCACAACATCTGTCATGCGAGTAAGTGATGGCCTTCCCGAAAGATTGGCAGATGGGGCAGAAATGGGACTTCCACAAGCTTCAATCCATTTGCGTAAAATAGGGTTTTTAGGAATACGAACTGCCAGTGTGCTGATCTCTTTCGGAAAAATAGTTCCATCTAGTTTGGGAAGGACTAAGGTTAAAGGACCAGGAGAGAACTCCTGTAACAATCGTTTGGCTAAATCATTTACGACACAAACTTTTTCAATGGACTCAATGGAATCAAAATGGGCAATAAGGGGGTTATCACTCGGTCTACCTTTGATTTGGTAAATTCGTTTGCAAGCCTCTTCGTTCGTACTCGAAGCACCAATCCCGTAAACAGTTTCTGTCGGAAACACAACCACCCCTCCTTTTCGGATGAGGTCCGCAAGCAAACGAACATCCGAAGAGATCAGGGTTTTCATTTTAGAACTGTTTGGTTTTTGAATTGGATTTTTGTTTTGATTTCGAATCAGAAACTTTCAGCGTTTCTTTTGACTCTAAATTTTGAATCGTTGTTTCTTCTTTTGGTTCTTCTTCCTCTTTTGCTTTTTCTACGGGAGGAATTTTCCCTTGGACAAGTTTACTGAGGTAAACATTAATCTCAGGGTCATTGTCTGTGACAAGTTGCCAAAAAGAAAAACCACCTAAGTCATATTTACGAAGGAGATTCATTTTCTCTTCAAAAGCACGTCTGTTCATATAAAACGCAACACGGTCACAACCACCACTGGTATACCATAAAGAAGGGTCTTCATAAGCTCTGTTTTTATGGATGTCAGAAAACTTAGATAGGTTTTTCCAACTGGCAACTTTGTTTTCTTCATTTAAGATACGATTGATATCTGTAGGCTGACGATTTTTATGTACGCCTGCTTTGATCCTTTGCGCATCAGAATGGTAAATGGCTTTTGCGGATGCCTTACAATTAAGAGCCCAGTCATAACCATATGTAGGAATTGCCATATAGAGTTTATGTGTAGGAACTCTTTTTTTGGCATAGGTAATGATGTCTTTCAACCAAACATTTGGTGCTTGTGGACCAGGGCCTGGGTTATGGTACTTTCTTGGGTGAAGTTCATACGCCATGATTTTTACACGGTCAGCATGTTTGGCTAGGAATTCATAATCATGAGTCGTTGGCCCTCTCCAATTTTCCCGAAAATCCAATTGGATGGGTTTTGAAAGACCACGGCAATGTAGTTCTTTCCTTTTCGATTTTTCGGCTGGGGTTTTGGGATGGACTGCCACAGAAATCAGTTTTCCCTTTTTATGCACTTCCTTAGCAAGTTGGGCAAAAAATTCTTCAAACTTTTCTTTTTTATCGCAGGACATACCTTCATAATCAATGTCAATTCCATCATATCCATAGGTCAAAATTTCATTCACAATCACTTGGATGTGGTGGTCACGGATATCATTTCGCCCACCCATTCCAATATTTTCTTGGATTTTTTCTTTTGGATTTTCCCAGCGAAAGATCGTAGGGATGATTTTCACTTTTGGATTCAGTGCACGTAGCTCTTGGACTCGTTCCTTTCTGGAAGAAGATGACCAACTGGAAATAAGTTCCCCATTATTCGAAAGACCGCCTTTCATGGTATAGATAAACGGATGGATTTCATTGTACAAATGGACTGTCTTTTTCATCGCTGTCCAATCGGTTGACCAAGCAGAAGATCTGAAACTCACATTCTCATCCGGTAAAAAGTTTGGGGTTTCCATCACTTCTTCTTCGACAGACGTTGTTGGTTTGGATTCCGTTTGGTCCGAAGTCTCCATTTCAGATGGAGTTCCAAGTGATGGTGTAGATGCTTCTACAACACTTGGGTTTGTATTCCCAGTTTTAGGAAGGTCTTTTAACACCAAAGTGGATCCCGAATTTTGCATGAGATTCATTCCCAAATAAAACGAAATGGCGGATAAAAAGAACCAAGAGGTAAATAATAACGAATATTTCGCCACATTCGAAAGAGGGTGTTTTTGGGGATTAGGGGATTGTGATTCAGACATATACGTTTCTTCTAAATTGATTATCGAACTTGTGAGAAAAAAAGAGTAGAGAATAATCAAATCTCACCCTATCTATCTGTTACCCATGATTTTTTAGGAGGGATTCTCTCCTAGTGAAAATTGGAATGGGAGGAAAAGAAATCCATGAATGCTTTAAAACAAAAACCTGTGATCCTTTATACAGTCCTATTAAGTTTTTTCTTAACGTTTTTACTGCTTGCGGAACTCACCGGTAGTAAATTATTTTTTGCCTTCGGGTTTACGATGACCATGGGGGTCATCCCTTTCCCAGTTACCTTTATCATCACTGATTTACTCAATGAATACTTTGGAAGGAAAGTAGTCCGTGCTACAACCTTTCTTGGAATGGTGATGATTGGTTTTGCTTACCTACTCATTGTCATCGACATCCAAATCCCCGCAAGCCCTGATTCTCCCATTGATGACGCCTCCTTTGAAAAGGTCTTTGCCAATTCTGGCCTTGTGATCCTTGGCTCCATCATCGCGTATGTAATTGGGCAGATGATTGACCTACATACCTTCCACTTCCTACGAAAAAAAACAAAGGGAAAACATATCTGGTTACGTGCCACAGGTTCCACTGTCATTTCTCAGCTAATTGATTCCTTCGTCGTGATCTTCATTGCCCTAGGAAAATACCACCCAGTTCCAAAACTTGTCTCCATCGCGAGTACCAATTTTTTATACAAAATGGGAGTTGCGATTCTCATTACCCCACTTCTCTATGCGATCCATATCTACATCGATCGTTACTTAGGTGAAACGTTAAAACAACAGATGTTCAAACAAGCGATGGAAGAAGAAGGATATGAATCCACCATCCAACCAGGGTAAACCCATGTGGAAACCAAGAACCGAAAGGTTACAATCACTTCTCGGAAAACTTCCCGCAAACATAGGGCACCGAGGCGCAAGAGGTCTTGCCCCAGAAAATACGCTTGTGTCGTTTCTTGTGGGATCAGAATCCACCCATTACTTTGAACTTGATACCATGTTATGTGGCTCAGGGGATCTTGTTGTGATCCATGACTTTACAGTTGATAGAACGACCGATGGAAAAGGTAAGGTATCTGAATTCACCTATCGGAAATTAGCCGAACTTGATGCAGGTAGTTTTTTTGGTGAAGCATTTGAAGGGGAACAGATTCCCACTCTATCGCAGGTGGTGCAAACCCTTCCACAAAACACAGTGTTTGACATTGAACTCAAAAGTGAAGGAAAAACGGAAGAGAGGGAATCACTTGCCAAAGCAGTTGTCAAACTCATTCGTAAATACAAAATACAGGACCGAATTTGGGTGAGTAGTTTTGATTGGGACCTTGTGGACCTTGTTCGAAAAGAAGAACCAGAAGTGCTTCGGGGGCTTCTCATCGAAAAAGGAGATACGCTTAACGAAGGTTACATGCAATATGAACCCGATTTGATTTTACCTCACCACTCACTTTGTACAAAAGAGTTTGTAAGGAAGTGCCAGGCGGAGGGACTACTTGTCATTCCATACACTCCCAATACGGAAGAGGAATGGAAGTCATTATTGGAAGTTGGAGTTTTTGGACTCATCACGGACTACCCAGACAGGCTCCTTCATTATTTAGAAAAATAAACCCAAACCCAGTTCCCCCAAGGGTCTTCATAGAGGGAATACGCTTTTGTTGGGTGGGATTGAAGGGTTTTGAACTTTTGCAGTTTGGGGTCGTTTTCCTTTCCTTTTTCCCATTCCAACGTGATGGTACCGGGGCGCACTGGGCATCCCTCCGTTTGTTTTGAAAATACCATCCTTAAGGTTCCAAAGACAAGGAGTTCTGCATGGCCAAAACTTTCTTTCAGAACTTCACCCCCTACAATGGATTGGTAGAAGTGAAGAGGTTCGGAACAATTTTCACCTCCTTCCAAATTGACGGAATAAAAAGAAAGTGATCTTTCCTCATCGGGACTTAGTTTCAACATAGGTTTCATCTCGTTATGTTAGACAGATTTTTCCAATCTATTTTTGTTTCAAAATGGTTTCGTACAGAAAAATACCAACAGTTTCTACTTTTCTCGTTTCTCATCCTAACAAGCATCATCAACTTTTTGTTATGCGAAACGATTTATTTTCAACCCTTACATTCTGCAGACCAACTCTATAGCCCTTTGGTGATTTTAGATGTATTCTCTGGGAAAGGCATCAAACACTGGTACTTTCCACCTTCTCCCTATTTTTTCCCTGACCTTGTACTCATGTCGGTTTTGTATTTTTTGATTCCATTTTTGTATTTACCAACGGTGTATGGAATGGTCCAAATGGGTTTTGTTACACTTGGCATCTATTGGGTGTTAAATGAATTCCTTTCCAAACATCAATCTCTTTTGTTTTTGTTTTATTTCCAAACCTTTATCATCATATTTTCGGTTCTAAGTAGTTTGCTAAATGACAACCCTTTGCCCTTTGTGTATTTTTTTACCAATGCACACCACAGTACTGGATTCTTTTTTAGTTTCTTCCTTGTGAGTGTCCTTGGATTCAATCTTAGAAAACAAAACTGGGGTGTATATGGTAACAAACGAAATCTAATCCTACGGTTGTTTTTCTATTGGATTGGGTTTAGCATACTGTATCTTTCTGACAGGTATTCTTTTTGTATTGGTTTTCTTTGTTTTATGACTGTTTACCACTTTGAAATCCGAAAGAAAAACAGTCGTCGGCTTCCGAAAGTTCTTGGATGGAAACTCAATTTTATCATCCTCATGTTTCTTTTGTTGAATGAACTCACTTTTTACGGAATCAAACATACACTCCAGATCCCCAATAGTTTTGGGATTTTATTGAAGTCACTTTCCGATAAATCTGCGGATCGAATCTTCTTTTTGTCGTATACCTATCTCTTCGATGTATCCAAACACATCTTCTACCAGAATGGATCCTTACTTCTTTTGATTTCGTTTTGTCTTTTCACGGTTTCAAAATTTCCGTTTCGCATTCGGATTTTACTTCTGACTTTGATTCCTGTGCTTCTTTTATTACTCATTGTTGTGGGACGATTCACCTACCTTCACCCTTATCCCATCCGCTACCTGTTCCCCATTTGGTTTCTTTGTTTCCTAGGACTCAGTTGGTTTTTGCAAACTGTTTGCAACCGGTTTCCCATTTCTCTCATCTTTGCCTCTTTTGCCCTTTGGATCCTAGTTCTTTCCTCTTTCCCAAAACCAAGGCAAGCCGTAGCAGAGAGCTTCCTTACAGTAACCAAACAGAAAGTTTCCTATGACTTTGAAAAACCCATTCGGTTTTGGTCAGAAGGGAAAAAAGAACCCTTCCCGATCGACAATCAAGGGAAACCTTACCGCTGGATCACAGGTGCTTTCCATACTCCTTGACAGACTTCGGGGAAACTATGATCTGGAAGGAGATGGAAGATTACGTTCGGATTTTTGATACCACTTTACGAGACGGAGAGCAGTGCCCTGGTGCTGCGATGAGTGAGGATGAGAAGGTAGAAATTGCCGGCCACCTCGCTCGGATGAAAGTTGACATCATTGAAGCAGGGTTCCCTGTATCCTCTCCTGTTCAGTTCAAAGCGGTGGAAAGGATTGCTCGTGAAATCGAAGGCCCCACCATTTGTGGTTTAGCCCGTGCCCTAAGGCCTGATTTAGAGGCAGCAAGAGATGCGCTTAAACCCGCAAAATCCAAACGCATCCATACCTTCATTGCCTCCTCTCCCATTCATATGAAACACAAGTTGGGGAAGTCGCCAAAAGAAGTCCTCGAAATGGCAAGGATTGCAGTTCGGATGGCAAAAGACTTTGTTCCTGATGTTGAGTTTTCACCAGAAGATGCCACTCGTTCTGAATGGGAATTCTTACGAGAGTTAGTTGAAGCAGTCATCGAAGAAGGGGCCACAACGATCAATATCCCAGATACCGTGGGATACACAACGCCACAAGAATACATGGATCTCTTTCGATTTCTAAAAGAAAAAGTAAAAGGTGCAGACAAAGTCATTTTTTCTGCCCATTGCCATAATGACCTTGGACTCGCAGTTGCTAATTCCCTTGCCACAGTACTTGCCGGTGGACGTCAAATTGAATGTACCATCAACGGGATTGGGGAACGCGCAGGGAATACCGCCATGGAAGAAGTGGTGATGGCTCTTAAAACAAGAAAAGATACCTTTGGTGTGGAAACAAAGATTGATTCTACCCTTATCACACGTGGGTCTCATTTGGTAAAAACCATTACGGGAATGGTTGTACAACCTAACAAAGCCATTGTGGGAGCAAATGCCTTCGCTCATGAATCAGGGATCCACCAAGATGGTGTGATTAAAAATCGCCAAACCTATGAAATTATGACCCCAGAATCGGTAGGATTAAAATCAAATCGAATGGTTCTTGGTCGCCACTCAGGAAGAGCCGGATTCAAAGATCGAATCATCCGTATGGGATTTGATCCAAAACCAGAAGAAATTGATAATGCATACAATCGGTTTTTGGAAATTGCAGACAAAAAAAAGGAAGTGTTTGATGAAGACATTGCTGCCCTCTTCCAATCCGAAATTAGCCGTTCCCAAGTGGATGAAACCTACAAACTTTTATCCTTTGAACAAAATACTGGCTCTGACAAAACTCCATTTGCAAAAGTCAACTTACAATGCAAAGGTGAAATAAAAACAGGAGAAGCCAAAGGGGATGGTCCTGTTGATAGTATCTTCAAAGCAATTAGTTCGGTAACTGGTCTTTCTCCCTTATTGTCTCGGCTTGTGATTTCACCAGTCACAGAAGGAACGGATGCAATGGCAGAGGCATCTGTCACTCTAGAAGAAGGGGAAAGGCGAGTTGTGGGAAAAGGTGATTCTACTGATATCATTGAAGCATGTGCCAAAGCATACATCAATGCACTGAACCGGTTGTGATGTATGGAACCAAAAAAAAACAACTTCAATCCTGAGTATTTCATCCGTAAGGAACTTAAGACTTTTTCACCATACACTCCTGGCGAACAACCAGGGCTCACCACATCTACCATCAAATTGAATACGAATGAAAATCCGTATTCCCCTTCCCCAAAAATAGGACAGGCAGTAAAGGAAGTCCTCGAAAAAGGATTACTTCGTAAGTATCCCAATTACCATTCACGTAAATTACAAGAGCTCGTTGCCAAAGATTATGATTTAGACCCAAACCAAATCCTTGTGACCAATGGATCGGACGAAGCCTTACGATTGTTATTCCAAACCTTTGTTGGTCCAGGGGATGTGGTAGTGGCACCTGATCCCACATATTCCTACTATCCGGTCCTTACAGAACAAATGATGGTAGGAGCTAGGTATGAGGCAGTGCCAGTTTTGGAGAATCTGCATTTTGATTTTACAACGTTAAAGAATCGCAAAGGGAAATTACTTTGTTTTGCGCATCCCAATGCGCCAACAGGGATTGAGGAACCAAAAGACGATCTACTAACACTGGTGAGTTCATTCCCTGGCCTTGTGTTATCTGATGAAGCATACATTGATTTTGCAGGGTCAGATGCAAGTTTGATTCCTCAGATCAAAGACCATCCCAATCTTCTGGTTTCCCGAACCTTTTCTAAGTCGTATGCACTCGCCGGACTCCGAGTAGGATACATCATAGGATCTTTTGAAACCATATCTTGGATGCGAAAACTCAAAGATTCATACAATGTTGGAATCCTCGACCAAGTGATTGCAGAAACTTCCTATGCTGATAAGGAATACTTTCAAGAAAAACGAAATTTGGTGGTCCAAGAAAGGTCCCGATTGAAATCCAATTTGGAATCTCTTGGCTTTACGATTCCAAATTCCTCAACGAATTTTTTATTTTGCAAACCGAAACCTGGAGTATCTCCAGAACATTTATACCTATCCTTAAAGGAAAAAAACATACTCATTCGCTATTTTTCTTATGGAATTTGTAAGGAATACATCCGGATTACCATCGGTACAAAAGAGGAAAACGATACACTCTTCCAAACCATCCAAACATTTCTCTAAAATAAAGCCCAAGAAAACGATTGTTCTCTTGGGCCTTTGGATTTAGGTTCATAGTTGTTATTTTATATTTTAAAACATTTTTTTGTTCAATCTTCCTATTCTTTTATTTCCAAGAATTAAGAATTTCGAATCTCGATTTTTGTTTTTTTCGGTTCAATTTTCGGAAGGGTTAGTTCCAGAATTCCATTTTTGATTTTTGCAATGGCATTATCTGAATCTACTGCCTTACCGATTGTAAACCTTCTTAGGTAATTTCCTTCTCTATATTCTGCCAATCGAACCTGTCCTCTTTCCACTGTTGGTATTTGGAACTTTCCTTCGAGAAGCAATTGGTCTTTTTCAATGGTGATGCCGACTGATGTTTCATCAACACCTGGCATTTCCACACGGAAGAGTAACGAGTTTTCCGTTTCGTATACGTCCACATTTGGCGAATATACTTTTACTTGTGGTTTCACTTCCGTTACTTCCCTTTTTCCATCTACTTCTTGTTTGGTTTCTTTTGTTAAAGTATTCATAATGATTCTCCTTATCCTAAACTGATGGAAACTTTTTTCGGTTTGTCTTCTTCTCTTCTTGGTAAGTGAATGTTTAAGACTCCATTCACATACTTTGCTGAAACTTGGTCTTGGTTCACACGGAATGGAAGTTCTAATCTTCTATGGAATTCTCCGTTGAAAATTTCCCTTCTATGCACTTCCGTTCCTTCTGCGAGTTCTTCCATTTTTTTCTTACCATGGATGGATAAGATATGGTCTTTCACGTTGATATCAATTTGGTCAATGTCCACACCTGGCAATAGACAAGTCACAAGAGCTTCATCTTCCTTCGTATACACATTCACAGGAGGAAAATGCGAAGAACTTCCGAATTGGTCATCCAAGATGGATCGAGTCAACTCATCGTTCAAACGATCAAAGTCTCTCCAAAACTGGTTTGCTTTCGTTTGTGGGTCTAAAATTCGAAATAACATGCAAAATCTCCTTTTGGCACTCTTATGTGTAGCCTGCTATTTTCATTAGCACTCTACTTGTTTGACTGCCAATTGTCAATCTAAAATTGGTTTTTTTCCGGATTGAAAAAAAAATTTTGTCTCCAAGGGGTCGAATCCATAGTTTGGATGCCAATGGCCATCACTGAACAATTGAATGCACTCGGGATCCAGATCCCTCCGGTCCCCCAAGCCCTTGCAGCTTATATCCCTTCGAAACGCTCCGGGAACATAATTTTTACCTCAGGGCAATTGCCTCTAGTGGCTGGGAAATTATCCAAAACAGGAAAGGTCGGAAAAAACATCACACTCTCGGAAGCACAAGCGGAAGCAAAACAATGCCTGCTCAATGCTCTTTCCACTGTACTTTTACACATCAATTCACTAGACCAAGTGAAATCAGTTGTGAAACTAGGAGTTTATGTTGCATGTACCGAAAATTTCACCGAACAACATTTAGTTGCCAATGGCGCATCGGAACTTGTGGTTCAAATTTTTGGAGACAAAGGAAAACATGCCCGTTTTGCCATTGGGGTTAGTTCCTTACCACTTGATGCTTGTGTCGAATTGGAAATGACTGTGGAAGTAGAATGACAAATACATTCTTTTCTTTATTAACTGAAATTCTAAACTTTTTGACTGTTTCCATCAAACTTGTTCCAGAACTAATAAAAGTTTGGTGGTTTTTGGGTAAAAAAATTACGTTATCCTTATTTTCATATTGGAAAACGAAACTTTTCTATGATAAAATCTTTTTTATCTTTTTATTTCTACAGTTATTTTTTTCAGTTTTACCTTGGTTCCATTACGAGATAGTTTTTTTCGAAAGTAATGAATCGGTTTCATTAAGCCCCAAACTCAATTCAATATTTATCCTGATCAGTTTGTTAAATTTTTTCTTTTTGGGTTTTTGGAAATCTACTTGGACAAGGTTATGGTTTTTTGCGACAGAAATGATTTGTGTGATCATCGTATTGTGGGGTTATTTAGAACCAAAACGAACTTACTATGATTTTGTTAATCCAAACGAAGTCAGCACACAATTACCTTTTTATCTCTTTCTAATATCTTTGTTTTTTTCTTTTGTATTTGGATATTTGAGCTTCAAAAAAGAAGACGAAGTGTATGTACACTCCCCTTAGTGTTTCACTAAGGGTTTAAGTTTTATAAATATTTTAATGATCTTTGAAATATAGAATTATACTTCGAGAATTTCCAATTTTGTCTTTCCTTCAATAGTAACAGTGTCAACCAAATAGGATTTAACCTTCTCCTTGTGGAAAAGTATCTTTTTAGATAAAGGTTTACCAATTTCTGTACTGATGATCCTTTGGATAGGCCTTGCTCCCATTGCTTTGTCGTAACCATTTTCTGCCAAATACCGTACAGCTTTTTCTGATATTTCCAATTGGATCCCCTTTTCTTTGGCTTTGTTCTGCAAAGTTTTAAACATCCGTTTTACAACCTGTTCCACTATGGAGAGAGAAAGTGGATTAAACTCTATGACAGCTGTTAAACGGTTTCTAAATTCCGGAGTAAAAGTTCTTTCGATTGCTTTGAGAGAACGATCATCATATCGGTCTGTGTCAAAACCAAGCAGTGGTTTCGCACTTTCCTGCGCACCGGTATTTGTCGTTAAAATCAGAATCACATTTCTGAAATCGGCTTTTTTTCCAGTACTATCTGTGAGTGTTGCATGGTCCATCACTTGTAAAAGAATATTATAAATATCTTCATGCGCTTTTTCGATTTCATCAAAGAGTAATACACAATGCGGATTTTTAGCGATTGCATCAGTGAGTTGTCCACCTTGGTCATATCCAACGTAACCTGGAGGGCTTCCAATCAATCGAGATACAGAATGTTTTTCCATATACTCACTCATATCAAAACGAAGGAATTCCACTCCCATCTTTTCAGCCAGAGTTTTTGCCACTTCCGTTTTTCCTACACCAGTTGGACCTACAAATAAAAAACTACCGATCGGTTTTCCTTCATCTCCAAGCCCAGATCGTGAATAATGAATGGCATCTACAATTTGATCAATTGCGTGGTTTTGTCCAAAAACAACTGTTTTGATTTCGGAATCCAAAAACTCTAATTTCTTTTTATCATCAGCCTTTACAGTTTTTTCTGGAATTTTTGCTATCTTTGCGACAAGAGATTCAATTTCGAAAATACCGACTGTTTTTTTGGACTTTTCTTTGTTTTCATCTCTTAATTTGACAAAGGCACCTGATTCATCCATAAGATCAATTGCCTTGTCAGGTAAGAATCTATCGCGAAGGTGGAGTGTTGATAAATCAACGCAAGCTTCAATCGCCTTCGCACTATAGTTTACACCATGGAAAGACTCATACTTGGGTTTTAATCCATACAGAATCTGGATCGCATCTTCTCTCGAAGGTTCGGCCACTTCAATTTTTTGAAATCTCCTTGAGAGGGCATGGTCCTTTTCAAAAATCGATTTGTATTCTTTGTATGTCGTTGTACCAATACATTTGAGTTCTCCATTCGCAAGTGCTGGTTTCATTAAGTTAGAGGCATCAAGGCTTCCACCAGAAACCGCTCCAGCACCCACAATCGTATGGATTTCATCAATAAAAATGATCTTTTCTGGTTTTCCAACTAATTCTTGTAAGATAGCCTTTAATCGTTCTTCAAATTCTCCTCTGAATTTAGTACCTGCCATCACAAGTCCCATATCAAGTGAATAGATTTCTAACCCAAGTAAACTTTTCGGAACCTTTCCATTCACAACTCGTTCCGCAATTCCTTCTACGATGGAAGTTTTCCCAACTCCTGCTTCCCCAACAAAAATTGGATTATTTTTCCTACGCCTTGAAAGGATATGGATCGTTCTTTGGATTTCAATGTCACGACCAATACAAGGATCGAGTTTTCCCATTTTTGCTCTTTCAGTCAGATTCACACAAAATTTCTCCAAAGCGGATTGTTTCGAATTTTGCGAATCATCCTCTTCCAAATCATCCTCGGAGTTTGAAAAATCTGGATCCACTTGGTTTGATTCTTTTTTCACACCATGGGAAATGAATTTGATCACATCGAGTCGTTTAATATCTTGTTTTGCGAGTAAGTAACATGCCTGGCTATCTTCTTCTCGAAACAACGCTACGAGTACATTGTTTCCATCCACTTCCTCTTTACCAGAATTTTGGACATGAAAAGCTGCAAATTGAATGACAAATTGAACACCAACTGTGTATTTTGGTTGGATTTTTAAATTCGGAACTGCAATCGATGATAAATCATCTTCAAAATATTCTAATAATTCTTTTCTTAGTAAATCTAAATCACATCCTACATTGATGAGCACATCCTTTGTTTTTTCATTGAAAGTAAGCCCATATAACAAATGTTCTAAAGTTATAAATTCATGGTGGTATTTGTTAGCTTCTTTTTGAGCCAACTCCAAAGTTTTTTCTAAATCGGATGAAAAATTCATTCCTCTTCCTCCTTTGCCAACTGGCATTGTAAAGGGTGTCCAGCATCATCAGCAAGTTTATGTACTTCCTCTACCTTCGTACGAGCGATATCGAGTGAATACACTCCACAAACTGCCGAACCTTCCGTGTGTGCTTTCCACATAATTTGCCTCGACTCTTCCATAGATCTACGAAAGACCATCGCCAAAACGTACACTACAAATTCTTGAGGTGTGTAATCATCGTTAATTAAAATAACCTTATACCGATCTGGTTTTTTTAATTTTTTCTTTTGTTTCTCTTTTTCTAAAAGTTCAACATTAAAATCAGTATAAGACTTTCGTTTAGTTTCTGACATCAAGTCTCCCTAAGTGATTTGATTGGAGAGTGTGCATTGTATGCCGCAATATTTTCTTTCTCCATTTCAATCTCTTTTTCCAAATAAGCTTCAATAGCACTTCGGCCTTGATCGTTATAGATATGATGGCTACTAAACATGGGAACTGTTTCATAACCTCTGAGGAACTTATGTTCGCCTTGTGCTCCCGCTTCCACTCTTTCCATTTTATGTTCGATTGCAAAATCAATCAACCGGTAATAACAACATTCAAAGTGTAAATTGGGAATATATTCCAATGCTCCCCAATAACGCCCAAACAAAAAACCATCCCGGTATAAATTCCAACTCCCTCCGACAGCATCCCCATTGGGTTTTGAAGTTAGAACAAGTAGGAGTCGATGGCGAAAGGATTCGACCATATGTTGAAAAAATTTGCGATTGAGATAGGGCTGTCCCCATTTTTTACTATGTGTGTCTTTGTAAAATTCATAAAATAGATTTGCATGTTCTTCTGTAATTTGGTCACCAGTAAGAGTTTCTATTTTTAGACCTGTTTCGATAATTTTTTTACGTTCACTTCGAATGGACTTACGCCTTTCTTTTACCAATGTCCCTAAAAATTCATCAAAGTTTGAAAACCCTTTGTTAAACCAATGGTATTGGTGGGACAACCGGGGAGCAAATCCTAACTGTTCACCTAATTTCTGCTCTACTTCCTTACAAAATAAAATATGAACCGAAGATACATTCTCATCGGATCCAAATTGTTTTAAAGTCAGTAACATACGAGAACATAAATTCTCTCGATCGTTCTCAGATAAACTAGGATCAAATAAAATACGGGACCCTGTCACTGGAGTGAATGGGACCGCTACCGTGAGTTTCGGGTAATAAGGAATTCCAGCACGGTGAAAGGCATTGGCCCATTGGAAATCAAAGATGTACTCACCATACGAATCCTTTCTTAAATACGATGGTAACACACCAACAAGAGTACCATTTTGTCTGGCGGAAACAAGAACGGGAAACCAATCTGACTTTGCAATACAACCAGTTTCTTCTAGTCCGTTCAAAAATTCATATTCTTGGAACAAAGAATCAGAAGGGACTAAACGATTCCATTCTTCTTTATTGAACTCATTAAAACTCTGAGAGATTTCAATCTTTACCGTTTCCAACACGTTAAAGATTAGACTCTAAAGGGTTTCTTCTTGTTTCAATTGTTTCTTCCGAATGTGTTCGATGAGCCGAATTAAACTTGGATTTTCTGGATCCAATTCCAAGGCAGACCCTAAAATATTTTCGGCTCGAGCATAATTTTTATCAGCTAAGTATGTTTGCCCTAAATTAATTAAGTTTTTGACATGGTTCGGATCTCTGAGGCGAACTCTTTCCCCAAAATCAATGGCAGTTTTGATGTCGGCGACCTTTCTTGCACAAAAGGCAGTGATGTACATAATCTCTGTGTCCATTGGGCGAAGGAGACTGTAATCTTTTGCCATTTTTTTTGCCTTACCATAATCCTTTAGTTTTAAATACAGTTGGATGAACTTCTTTTTAATTTCTGGAATGTTTTCTTCTAACGAATGTGCTTTTTCCAAATAGGTCACGGCTTCTTGTAAATCAGATGATTCACTGGCTTCTTTTGCTTTTGCAAGTAACGATTGGATTTCCTTTAACTTGTCTTTTTCGATCTTATAACGTTCTTTTTCTTCGATAAAAGATATCCTGAGTAGGGAAAGGTCGTCAGTAAGGGCCCCAAATTTAGCCAATTCATCGTAAATCTGTTCGAGTTCCCCTTTTCCAGCTTCTACCATTTTGAGAAATAACCTTTCGTCTTCATTAATCACTCGTTTCCCTTCAGCGGTATGGGAAATGAGAAGGTCATCTCTTCCATCAGAACCTGCGATCAAAATGTCTCCCGCTTCCAATTGGAATGTTTTAATGTATAAATTACCTTGTACACCTGATGTACCGAGTTTTCGAAACATCAGCTCATTCTCGATAAAACTAGCAATGCCATCTCTATACAAGACAATCCATGGGTGTTCTGCATTGATAAAATATAACAATCCAGTTTCGTTATCCACAACACCTAACACAAGTGAAACAAGCATAGAACCATCGAAACCTTCGAAAATTTTATGTAGTTCTAAAAATGTATTTTTGATCCAACGTTCCGGATATGTATTTCTAGCTTCACTGAGTAGTTGAGTTCTCGTTATAATCGATTCAAATACAGAACCAAGTACGAGTGCTCCGCCAGCTCCTTGCATTGACTTACCCATCGCATCCGCATTTAGAAACACTGTATAAGATCTGTTATTTAAAACAATTTGATTGGCGATATTTAGATCACCACCGATTTCTTTCTCGTATTGTTTGAAGGTAAATTTTTTCTTTTGCTCCAACAAAAAGTCAACTCTAACATTCTCATGCATTGCATGATTGACATTAAATGGTTGCAAAAGCAGTGAGGTGAGAAAATAATCCCCATCCTGTTGGTGTTTTAAAGATTGAACCTCTTTTAATGTATTTTCCAATTCTTTGGTTCTCTCTTGAACTTTCACTTCTAACTGTTCTGCATATTGTTGTAATTTTTTACGAGCTGCTTGGATCGATCGAACCATTCGATTGAAGGAACGGGCCATAAACCCAATATCATCTTCCACATGAACGTTCAAACGATATTCTAAATTGCCGGAGTTCACTTCCGTTAAACCTTCGATGATTTGTTCGATTGGCCGAATGAGTGCAATTAGGAAAAACAGTCTATACCCAAATATAACGAGGATGGCAAGTGAAATAAGACCTATGATCCAAGGCAGAGTAACTTCATGTTGGAACTGGCGGTAATCACTATAAGGGTATCCGACTTCATGAACGATTTCATTTTTTTTATCAACAATCAGATAACTCACATAAAAAGAATAATTTGGTTCTTTTGAATCAAACTTAACTTGGCCGCGGTAATTTCTTTCTCCATGGTTTGGCATTGGGGAAAACATTTGGTCAAGTGTTTTATACTTTTCTTCTTCTGAAAGCGAGGAAGATAAAACATTCCTAGCTTCTGCATAAAAACCTGAGAGTGCGCCCTTTTCTCCTTTTACAAGTCCACTTGCTTTTTCTGTAAAATTCGTTACAGGAATTTCTCTTAATTTATTGCGAGTGTAAAGGATTTTTCGTTTCTCTGATTCAATAGCAGTTATAAGATCTTTTGGATTTTTTATAGATTCTTCGGAAAGTAATCGTAAAATTTCCTTCGCATAACCTCGACTTGTTTCTGGTAAAATTCGTAAGAGTTCTTTTGTTTTTGACTCCCAATTTGATTGGTTTTCATACGAAAGGATCAATTCTAATGCCCAAACATTCCAAAATTCAGCTTCATATTCTTTTGGCATAAATTTGGTTTCTTCCAACCCTTTATGCGTTAAAAACGATTTGTCTTTGATATCATAGGTAAAGTGAAAACTTGGCACTTGGTCTGTTTCAAGACCTGCGATATAATTTTTTGCCCTTGCCGTGTGAACCAAATCATAATTCGACTCTGTTTGTTGGATCACAGAATAGGCAACCAGTTGCAGTACTAACAAAAATGAAGCAAGAGAGATCCCAATGATACGAGAAATAATAGTTGTTTTATCTTTTGTATTGTTGATATACACTACATTAGCAACAAATAGTCCAACAACTAACACAAGATCAGTGATTGTTTGGTAAAGTCCACGTCCAATTGCCCCATCTCTAGACAAAACATTCAAAAATCCAGGAATCATCGTGATGAGAACAAAAGAGATTAAGATACTAATCAGAGTGAATTTAGACTCTTTAGGCATCTTAAATAATTGAATCAAAGCAAGTATTGTGAACGTTAGGAAGAACACGAGAACAATCACTGCATACGCTTTGTAAAACAGTGGTAGTGGAAAATCCCAATAATGACCACTGAAAAAAAACAAACGACCTGCGGTTAAACTGATGTAAACAAAAAAGGAAGTTACGAAGGCGACAACAGCACTAAGAATCCAAAAGATATATTTTTTAAGTCTTGGAAAATAAATTTCAGGATAACTTAAGAAAAATCCAGTGAGGTAAACTGACCCTGCCATGGCACCAATGATCACAAACCATCTCATATAAGCAGATGCCGGACCCATAAAGGAAAAATTGATCAGATAACCAAAATGGAATATACCTAACCAAAGGGTACCCATTCCTAAATTGTAGGTGGCTTCCGATTTTTCTTTAACCGTTAAAAATAATTGTGCATTGTAAAAAGTGAATATAACTCCGACAAGCGAACCAAAAGTATAAAAATCAAAAGAAATATTGCCCCATGAATCCATGGTTGAAAACCCTAACAGAATTTTGAATCATGTCAACTTCGTATTTCTTTTCTTTATCATTTGGTAGAGAAGATAGGAAAAAATCACGAAAAGGATGGCTCCAATCGTACGATTATAATAGGATAGTATAACAATGATTTGGTTCCAATTGGAACCAAGTAAAGAACCACCGAATAAAAGTAATCCACACCACATAGAAATGGCAATCGAATAAAGAACTACAAATTTAATGATGTTCATTTTGGACATTCCAGCAACTATCGAAACAAAAAATCGAATCCCTGCGGAGAAACGAGAGATTAAAACCACTACAATTTCGTATTGTCGAAACCAAACCAAAGTCTTTTGTAAATTTTCCTCATGGTAAAGGGCTGAAAGGAAAGGAATTTTGGTTCGCTTCAAAAACAACAAAAACCTTTCACCAAAATAATACATCGCCAAGGCACCAATTAGGTTCCCAAGGAATGTTGCAAATACCACGGAAAGAAATGAAAGAGGCGAATTGGGAGTGGAAGAAATAAAACCGGAAAAAACCGTGATTGTGTCCCCTGGCCACGGAGGGAAAATATTCTCCAAAAAATTAGAAAAACAGAAAAAAATCCAAAGAACGAATGGCGGTAATTCTAAAATTTCTTTTAATACCGCTTCAAATGGAATCGAATCCAACACAAAGAGAAGGATAAATCTTTCCACGGATAGGCAACAAAGATTTTAAAAAATGAATGGAAGGAATCAATACTAGGACATTTGCTTTCCCTAATGCTTCGATTTTTGATCTTATCTTCTCTTATTCTTTGGCAGTGTAGCCCCAATCGGCAAACGGAAATCTATCGATTTGACCAAATCATCGTGACAAAATTTCCGACAAATCCCCCTCCTGCCTTCCCCCAATCCTTTTTCCCAGAAAAGGCAAATTTTTTGCAATCTAGCGAATTTAAAACAAGCCACATCCATACAAAGGAAGCATTTTTGCATTTGGAAACCACAGAATCTTGGGAAGAGATCCAGAGACGAATTGACCTTCGGGTCAACCAAGGAGATTGGAAACTCATTGAAAAAAATTCCAGTGAGTCTGAAGTATCTTACTTACTTGAAGGATTTATTAAAAAATCATTATCAATTTATTTAACTAAAAATGGCGAAAACAACCAATTACGTTTTTACTTTAAAAAACATTCTACTTACTAAATATGAATTGGATCAAAAATAAAAACGAAACTATCGTCTATATATTGTTAGCAGGTATTTTCCTTGCTACATGTTTTACATTATTTTTTGTATTTAAACCATTTTTATGGGCTAGTTTTTTGGCCTTATTGTTTTATCTCACCACGAGGAAAATACACAAACGGTTGAAAAAAGTTTTAGGAGAAAAGTTTCACGTACTTTCTCCCTATATCATGGTCATTTTGATGTTAGCCTGTGTCTTCATTCCATCGTATCTCATTGTTTCTACTTTAGTTCGTGAATCATTAAATTTGGTCAGTTACGTAAGAAACCAACTTACTGAAGAATCCATAGTGGCACTCCTTCTCAATAGCCCTATGTTAACTGACTTTTTTACTGAAAATGAATTTTTTTGGATCAAACTTCCGATTATGTACCGTGAGTATGTGGGCCAACATATGGATATCCTCAATTTAGATTCCATATATAGTTTGCTAAAAAATTCTTCAGGATTTTTGTTAGGTTCTTTTGAAGTTCCAGGTGCTATTATCTTCAATGGATTTTTTACATTTATCCTTCTTTTTTTCCTCTATAAAGAAGGAAGCAGAATGGAACGTGCATTATTTATGTTATTACCTTTCCCAACTGAAATTGAAGAACGATTGGGTAGAAGAATTGAAGAAGCAATACGTACAGTGATGATGGGAAACATGTTCATCTCTTTTTTACAAGGTGCATTGATATATTTCTTATTACTTTTCACTTCTGTTTCGAACAAGTTTTTGCTGTCGAGTATCGCGACTATTTTTTCATTGATCCCAGTGGTTGGAACTTCAGTGGTTTGGTTTCCGATTGGACTTTACATTGGACTTGTGCAAGAAAACTGGACAGGTAGTATATTGTTTATGATTGCTGGAGGAGCAAGTTACCTGATCCTCGAAAATTTCGTGAAACCAAAAATTTTAGACAAAAAATTAAAAACACACCCTTTCCTTATCTTTTTATCTTTGATTGGCGGGTTACAAGAGTTTGGTGTTGCAGGGATTATCATTGGGCCAATGGCATTAACGCTTGTCATCATTTTATGGGATTTTTGGAAAATATTTAGAGAGACAAGATTTCAAACTACTTAAATGGAAATAGTTGATTCCTCCCTTTCTGTAAGCGAAGTCAATCGTCGGATTAAGGCGAAATTACAAGACTCTCCTGAATTTAAAAACTTTTGGGTGCGTGGAGAAATCTCCAATTATAGCCAAACCAATAGCTCTGGTCATATGTATTTTTCTTTGAAAGATACCTCGAGTGTTATCAAATGTGCATTTTTTTCGTTCCAAGCAAAAAACTATAAAGGCACACCCCTCCGGAATGGAATGGAAATCCTTGTATATGGTTCGGTTTCTGTCTACGAACCAGGTGGTTATTATAGCATCACAGTACAAAAGATCGAAGAAATTGGTGAAGGTGATATCCTCCTTCGCATTGAAAAATTAAAGAAAACATTAGCCGAGAAAGGAATCTTTGATGCCTCTCATAAACGGCCGTTACCAAAATTTCCGAAACGATTGGGAATTGTCACCTCTCCCAAAGGGGCAGCTGTTGAGGATATCATTCGTATTGCCACGGATCTGAATCCATCAATTCAAATTTTAATTTCGCCATGCCTAGTCCAAGGTGACGGTGCCGAAAACTCAATCATTGAAGCGATCAAAGAAATTAATGATCCAAAATGGGAAGTTGATGTGATCATCGCAGGGCGTGGTGGAGGTTCCTTTGAAGACCTCAAGGCGTTTAACCAAGAGTCGGTGGTTATGGCGTATTATCATTCAAAAATCCCTATCATCTCTGCAGTAGGTCATGAAATTGACCGAGTCCTGACAGACTTAGCGGCGGATGCCACAACACCTACACCAACAGCAGCAGCAAAACTTGCCATCCCCAATGTATCGGACACCCTCATTCGATTGGATGAAATGGAGGATCGTTTACGTTCCGCGCTTACTGGAGTCATCCGCATTGGGAAAGAAAAATGGTTAGGTGTTACAAATCGTGTCGTATTACAAAATCCAAAATCATTTTTGGAACCTAGGCAAAATCATTTTGATGAAATCATGACAAAGATTTCCCTACTCGGTAAAAACTATTTGGTCAAAAAGCAAAGCGAATTCCAAAAGTTTGAAATTTTCCATCAAAATTGGAAATCGTATTTGGAAAGAATACAAAACAAATTCAAACTCGCAGAACAACGATTAGAACATTTTTCACCACTTGGAACTTTAAAACGAGGATATTCTGTATTGAGGAATACAAACAAACAGGTGATTTCATCTGTTAGGCAAATTAAAGAAAACGAAACTTTGGAAGTTTTTTTATTTGATGGAAAAATCCAAGTCGAAGTGAAAGAAAAAAATTAGGATCATACAATGGTAGAGAAAAAAACAATCAGTTTTGAAGAAGCAATACGTGAATTAGAAGAGATTGCTGAAAAACTTGAACGAGGAACTTTATCCTTAGAAGACTCAATCAAAGCTTATGAACGAGGAATGGAACTGAAAAAAATCTGTTCCGAAAGATTAGTCGATGCAGAAGCTAAAATTGAATTTTTAACGAAAGCTCCAAGTGGTGAAGTGGTGAAATCCACTGTGAAAAAGAAGAAGGATGAAACTCCATCCAAACAAGCGGAAGAAGATTTATTTTAAAGAATGAATTTCCAAGCGATCTTCATACTTGCCTACTTATCCATCACCATAGGCATAGGGATTTATGCTGCCAAAAAAGTCAAAAATTCCAAAGACTTTATCTTAGCTGGTAGAAGTTTACCTTTACCGATTTCGACGGCTGCCTTATTTGCCACTTGGTTTGGGAGTGAAACCATTTTGGGTTCTTCCGTGGAATTCGCCAAAGGTGGTTTTTTAGCTGTCATCCAAGATCCATTTGGTGGGGCACTATGTTTGTTTTTACTTGGGCTTGTGTTTGCCAAATACCTTTACCGGATGCAAATCCTCACCTTTGGTGATTTTTATAAAAATCGATATGGCAAAAAAATGGAGTTCATCGCGGGGATTTGTCTTATTTTTTCTTACTTTGGCTGGGTGGCGGCACAATTTGTTGCGCTCGGCATTATGGTACAAATTTTATTTGGTATCAACCAATTCACAGCCATTGTGATAGGAGCATGCCTGGTTGTATTTTATACTTATTTAGGTGGGATGTGGTCAGTTTCATTGACTGACTTTTTCCAATCAATTTCGATTGTAATTGGTCTTGTCGTTGTCATCATTGAACTCAATGGAGTGAAACCCATTTGGACATCCTTTGCAGAAAAACCCGATGGTTTTTTTCGATTTTTTCCTGAAGCAAATTACCATGCTTGGACATTGTATTTATCTGCATGGATGGTAGTGGGATTTGGTTCTTTACCCCAACAAGATATTTTCCAAAGAGTGATGTCCGCTAAATCAGAAAAAGTTGCTATTCGTGCCTCTTATCTTTCTTCCGTCTTGTACTTGTTATTTGCATTGATACCACTTTTTCTTGGACTACATGCTAAAAGTTTAATCCCCGATTTTGACCTCAACTCAGAATCAGGCCAACTTTTGATACCAACTATGGTCTCAAAGTTTGTTAGCCCTTGGGTTCAGATATTATTTTTTTCAGCACTGATCTCAGCCATTTTATCAACCGCATCAGGTGCCATTTTGGCTCCTTCCTCCATTTTATCTGAGAATATTCTAAAATATGCATTTAAGAGTATGAATGATAAAAAACTACTTTTGTTATCGAGAGTTTCTGTACTCATTATTGCGGGGATTTCCTTTTTACTCGCAGTAGGGAAACCTTCTATTTACGCACTCGTTGAGGATTCGGGAGGGATCTCCCTTGTTACATTGTTTATCCCAATGGTTTTTGGGCTTATGAGTAAACGTGCCAATGAATCATCGGCTTTGTTTTCCCTTTTTGTAGGAATTGGAACTTGGCTACTACTCGAGATCTATGGTGATGACATGACAAGTCACTTTTACGGAACCATTGCAAGTCTAATTGCCATCCTCATTGGCATGTATTTGTTTCCTAAGCGAGAGAAATCTCAAGTAACCAATTAAATACATCCTTCATATCAATCCCCAATGCTTTCGCTTGTTGAGGAATGAGGCTTGTTCCCGTCATACCTGGTAACGTATTGGTTTCCAAAACATAAGGAATTCCTTCGGAGATAATAAAGTCAGTCCTCGAATACCCTTTGCAGCCAAGAATTTCATGGCATTGTAAAGTATACTCTTGTAATGTTTTGGTGATGGATTCACCCACCGGGGCCGGTGTGATTTCCTCACTGGCTCCCTTGGTGTATTTTGCTTCAAAATCAAAAAATTCAGATTTTGGCCGAATTTCAGTCGGAACTAATGCAAATGGCTTTCTTTTTTTTCCCTCAGGTTTTTCCAAAACACCAATGGACACTTCCGTTCCAGAAATTAATTTTTGCACAAGAACTCGGTCATCGGTCACAAAAATTTTATCCACAAGGGTCATCGCCTCTTCTGCCGTTTTTGCCATACCCGTATTCACGCTAGAACCACCTAATGTTGGTTTAATGAAAACAGGATATGAAAATGAAAGATTTAAAAGTGTTTTCCTTGGGTCGGATTTTCCCTTTTCCAATTCGATAAACGGCGCAACAGGTATTCCTATTGATTGGAATAAAATATTGGCTCTAAATTTATCCATTGCAAGAGCAGATGCAAGTACACCAGAACCAGTGTGAGGGATTCCTATTGTATCTAAAAATCCTTGGATCCTTCCGTCTTCTCCTGCGCCTCCGTGTAATCCAAGAAAGGCGGAAGAAACTCCTAATTTTTTTAATTCGATTGGATCACTCGGTATCATTATTTTGTTTGCTTGTACAAATTCTTCCAAAAATTCTAATTCCGTTTTTCCAGTTGGATCCGGATAAATCGGTTTTTCTACAGTTGGGATCCAAAACTTTCCATTCGAATCGATATAGATGGGGTGAATTTCGTATTTTTCCCGATCAATTGTTGCAAATATAAAGGCAGATGAACGAACAGAAATGATGTGCTCTCCGGAGACACCTCCGAAAAGTAGAGCTATTTTGGTTTTGGACATGAAATCACTTGATTCCTTTTCATGAAAGTGTACGATATTGAAATTACGTGGATTCCCGCTTTAAAATTCAATTCGGAATTGTTTTTTCGCTATTCTTTCTCAGTTCCTCAATCTTTGCCAAAATTCCCAATTCATTCACAGAAGATATAAAATCCGACTACTCACAATTTTGGTTTTTATATGAAAAAGAATCACGAGGAAGGCAAAACTTTTTTGCTATACGTCCTTTTTATATGAGTTTTTCCGACAAAACGTATGCTTTCCAATTTAGAAGTTACCTTTCTCCGATTTATTACAAAGAAGAAACAAACTATTGGTACACATGGTCGTCTCTATTCTTTTTCAGTGGGACAGGATTCAAACATGAAGAGGGAGATGAAGATGAAGACATCCTTCTCACCCCTCTCTTTTTATGGGGCAAGGGAGAATCACAAAGGGAAAATTATTACAGCGTATTTCCTTTGTATGGTAAAATCCGAAACAAACTCTCGTACCAAGAATTAAACTATGTTTTGTTTCCAATTTATTCGGAATGGAAGTATAAAACCTATAAAGCAAAATCCATTGTTTGGCCACTAGTCATGTGGGGTGGCTCTGAAACAAGAGAAGACATCCGAATATTCCCCTTTTATTCCAAGAAAGAACATGAAGGAAAATACAGACGTTTTTCCATCCTTTGGCCTTTTTTTCAATGGGGAGAAGAACGATTGGATAAAAAAGAACCAACATCTTATCATATATTTTTTCCCTTTTACAATCGAAAAGATTCTGCCGATGGGAACATGAGAAGCCGTGCCTTTTTATGGTTTCCAATCATCAATTCTTTGTTTTCCTATGGTTACGATCATAAGACTGGACAAACCAATTATACTGCTCTTTTTATTCTTTTCCAATACACAACTTCTATTAAAAAGGATACAGAAAAACTTGTTTTTTTTCCGTTTTATGGATACTCTTATTTTGCTAATAAAGAAGCGGAATTTATCACACCATTTTACATTCGTTTGTCGCAAAATACTTCTCATCTTAAAGCAACATCTCACTTTTTATTACCTTTTTATTCTCATATGAAAAATGAATATGTCCAAACAGGAAGAGAAGACTATTATTGGAAACTTTGGCCATTATTCCGGTATCATAAAGATGCAGAAGGAAACTTTGGATGGAATACGTTAGCCATCATCCCTGTCAGGTTTGAGGTTATGGAAGATGTATGGGAGCCTATATTCTCCATCATAGAATACAAACGTTCATCGAATGGAGAAAAACGATTGCACCTCATCACAAGACTTTACACACATCGATGGACAGAGAACGAATCTCATATCCACCTTCCAATCCTGATGGAATTTTCAAAATCATCGACTGGATTTCGTTATGAATTTGCCTATGGATTGTTTGGCATTGATACAAGAGAAGAATCTAACAAATACAAATTCTTTTGGTGGGAAATATGATCCGTTTGTATAAGAATACATTAGAACCATTGTTATATGCGATTGGTTATACAGTGTTATTACTCTTTCGTGCAATTGGCCAATCTCACCAATTATATTTCAAACGTCGCGAAATCTTAGAACAAATGTTCATCGCAGGGGTTGGTTCCCTTTTTGTCGTGTCCATCGTTTCCGTGTTTACTGGTATGATCCTTGGTCTTAACACAGGTCTCGGCCTTAGAGATTTTGGAGCAGAAGGCCAAATTGGACTGCTTCTCACAATCACCTTGACAAGGGAGATGTCCCCTTTTATGACTTCACTCATTCTTGCCGCATCTGTTGGTTCTGCAATGGCTGCAGAGATTGGAACGATGAAAGTATCCGAAGAAATTGATGCCTTAGAAGTGATGTCCATAAGTCCTATCCGTTACCTTGTGATGCCGAGAATTGTTGGTTTTTCATTGATGGTTCCCGTACTCTGTGTTTATTCAGCTGCCCTTGGGATTTTAGGTGGGGGGATTGTTGGTCATTTCCAATTGGGAATCGACATCATCAGTTATTTCCAAGATGTGTATTACCGCATATCGTCTGTTCCTGGTTTAAAAGATTTGTATGTAGGACTTTTGAAAGGGTACGTTTTTGGTTTGTCCATTGCAACTATATCGTGTAGTCAAGGTTTACGAACCGAAGGTGGAGCGATTGGTGTTGGCCAAACCACAAGGAAAGCAGTTGTCACATCCTTTCTAATGGTCATTTTTTCTGGTTATGTGCTCACTGCCTTATTCTATAAATAAAGGAATCTATGGAACCATTTGCCATTGAAATGAAAAATGTTCATAAAGCCTTCGGAAAACGTAAGATTTTACGAGGGATGAACTTACAGGTAAAACAAGGGGAAACCATGGTCATCCTTGGACCCTCAGGAACGGGGAAATCGGTGAGTCTCAAACACATCACTGGTTTACTTGATCCTGACGAAGGTGATTGTTTTATTTATGGAGAATCCATCGTACATGCAAACCAAAAGAAAAGGGAAGAACTGAGATCCAAACTCGGAGTTCTTTTCCAATCAGGTGCTCTCATCAATTGGCTCACTGTTTATGAAAATGTCGCCCTTCCTTTACGAGAACATAAAATTGCCGAAGGTGCTGAACTGGACCGCATTGTGATGGAAAAATTACAATGGTTAGACCTTGTCCCTGCCAAAGATACGTTACCGAGTAATATCTCAGGTGGGATGAAAAAACGTGTGGGTCTTGCCCGCGCTCTCACTTCCCGCCCTAAAATTGTCATGTACGATGAACCAACTTCAGGACTTGATCCCGTCATGTCCAATGTCATCAACGACCTTGTCATCCGATTGCAAAAAGAACTCGGTCTAACATCCATTGTGGTCACACATGATATGAATTCAGCCTATCGCATCGCAGACCGAATCAGTTTTTTGTATGAAGGAAAGGTCTTATTTTGTGGGACTTCGGAGGAAATCCAATCATCCAAAGACCCAGTGATCCAGCAGTTCATCCATGGAAATACTGTAGGACCAATGATCCTCGACCACTCTGAGTTAAAAAAAGGAAAATCAAATTGACTTTGTCCACAACCCAAGGAGGATTTTAGGGAATGCCTACCGTAGGTCGCGCTCTCATTGTTGGTCTCTTATTCGTTTTCTCCCTTGTCGCCGTTGGTTATTTTACCATTGTCACAGAAGGTGGTCCTTTCCAAAAGTCAGGGTACCAACTCCCCGTTTATTTTCCAGATGCCGAAGGGATTAAAATTGGGAACAAAGTCACAATCCATGGTGTACCGTTTGGTTATGTATCGAAAATCCGTTTGGTGCAAATTGATGAAATGGGAAACTTATTACCGGAAGGAGAAACTGGGATTGGGACAAAGGTAGAACTGACCTTACTCCTCAAAGGTAAGGTACAACTTTTCTCCAATTATGAAATCACCATCAAAAATGAAAGTTTGCTTTCGGGGCGTGTGGTAGCACTCGACCCAGGTTCGAAATTTCCAGTGGATCCCAAAACCAAGGAATACTTGATGGCAGAGCCTGCCTTAAGTAAAATCGAAATCACTCCAAGGGATGGGAAACTCCTTCCGATCCAAGGAAAAGTCACCCAAGACCCTCTAGTTTCCTTATCCGAACTCATTGCAGAAAACCGATCCGACATCCGAAAAACGGTTCAAAACATTGCAGGGATCACAGGAAAAATCAATGAAGGCCAAGGAACACTTGGAAAACTCATCAATGAAAGTGATGTCCATAAATCTGTGAATACCACCCTTGGGGATGCGCAAGTCGTATTAAAAGAACTCCGTGAAGGTCTTGAAGACACTAGAGAACAAGCCCCTGTGACAAGTTTCATTCGGTCGGCTCTCAGCGCTTTCTAGGGACTAACACGCACAATACGGTCCAATTTGTAGCAAAATATAGGAGAAAATTGGCGATTTTCGCTGCGTCACAATTCCACCACACTGTTGTAAAAAAGAGACATTTTTTTGACTTCGGGTTTCGGTTTTGGAATTGTCCGAGGGTCGATTCTTTCAAATCTGTAAGTAGGAATTGATTATGCAAACAGTGATCCATCGAAAAACGATCCAAAACTCTGTCACTTTGAAGGGAATTGGCGTACATTCAGGGAAAGTGGTGACACTCCGCCTCCACCCAGCTGAGGCAAACACTGGTCTTATCTTTTATCTTTACAAAGGCATCCAAAAAATCCGCATTCCTGTTTCCCTCGACCATGTAGTCGATACAAGCAACGCAACAACCATCGGTGATGGCGGCTCGAACCGAGTCCAAACCATCGAGCACTTACTAGCGGCTGTTCACACCTTAGGGATCACTGATTGTATTTTTGAAATTGATTCAGTAGAAGTTCCGATTATGGATGGTTCTTCCTTACCATTTTGGGAAGGGATTCGTTCTGCGGGGATTCGAATTCTCGACGAAACCATTGAACCAATCACCATCACAAACCCAATTTGGGTAGTCGATGGTGACAAATACCTTGTCATGCTTCCTTCCGATGAGTTGAAAGTCACCTATAGCATTGATTTTAACCACCCGCTCCTTCGCGGCCAGTCTTACACAACCACTCTCGATGAATCCATCCTCGGTACAGACATTTTACCTGCGAGAACCTTTGGATTTTTAAAGGATGTGGAAGCCCTCCAAGCTCGTGGCCTTGCCATGGGAGGATCCCTCGACAATGCGGTTGTTTTGACTGATGACGGTTATTTAAACGACCACCTCCGCTATGACAACGAATGTGTGCGCCATAAGATCCTCGACCTCGTTGGTGACCTTGCTGTGATGGGACGTCCTTTCCGAGGCCATTTGATTGCATCCAAAGCGGGACATGCCTTGGATATCTCTCTTGCCAAATGCATAATGAGCCAGTTTACAGGGAACGAACTTACCCAATATAAGAGCAAACGGATCCCACTTTTCTCCAAAAAAGAAGCCGCAAAGTAAACAAAACCGTTTTTTACTTTCCAAACGAAGCCAAAACAAAAGTATTTTTGGCATAGGTTCGGATGGAAGAAAAAACCACATTTAAGGGCATCTCTGCGTACCCAGGTACAGTTTACGGCAAAGTATTTCGTTGGAAACAATTCAAACGGAAACGGGAAGACCGTACGGACCTAAGCCCTCCCGAAATCAAAGAGGAAGTGGAACTTTTAAAAAAAGGACTACAAAAGACAGAGGATGACCTTGCTGATCTTGTCCAAAAATCCAAACTCAACGCAGAACTCTCTGAAATCTTAGAATCCCAAATTGTTTTCCTGAATGATCCCCTCTTTCGTGCACGAGTTTTTGAACGAATCGCACAAAACAAAGAGTCGGCGGGCCTGGCGCTGGAAACGGCAGTGAGTTCCCTCTATGATGAATTCCAATCGATACCAGATGAATTCTTTCGGGAAAGAGCTGACCACCTACTTGATATTGGCAAACGAATTGAATCCAATTTGTACCCTGAAAAAGGAGCAGAACCAACAAAAATCCCAGATGATGTGATTCTCATCGCCAAAGAAATCACACCTTCGGAAATGATCCAACTTGGAAAATGCAAACTCCGTGGAATCGCCACTGACTTTGGTGGGAAAACAGGTCATACTGCCATTATCGCAAGGAACTATGGTATCCCGACCATCGTTGGTTTAAAAAATATCACCTCACACGTTGAAGATGATGATTATATTTTATTAGATGCCACAAAAGGAATACTCAACCGAACACCAGGCATTGAAGAGATCAAACTTGCAGGGATACGCAGTGAAATTATAAAAACAATCCCTGTGAGAGAGATCAGCGATGGTCCCAGGGAACTCAAAACAAAAGACGGAAAAAAATTCACACTTAGTGCCAATATCGATTCTGAAGAGGAAGTGGATACAGCCTTTTTACAAGGGGCTGACGGGATTGGGCTTGTCCGGACAGAAATATTATTCATCCGTTATGTGGAATTTAAACCTACAGAAGAAGAACAATTTGCCGTCTACAAACGAATCTTATTAAAGATGGTGGGCCGCCCTGTTACCTTCCGGGTTTGGGACATCGGAGCTGACAAAATGGAAAATGGATATGAAGAAGAAAATCCATTCCTGGGAAACAGAGGGATCCGATATCTACTGCGCCACCCCCATATATTCAAAGAACAATTAAGAGCACTCTTACGTGCCAGTGAATATGGAACCATGCGCATCATGTTACCAATGATCACAACTCGATCTGAAATCTTACAAACAAAAGTTTTATTAAATGAATGTTTGGAAGAACTAAAAAATTCAGGTTTAGTCATTACTAAAAAAATTCCGCTCGGTATTATGGTGGAAACCCCGGCTTGCGCTCTCAACTTACCATTTCTTGGCAATCACGTTGATTTTTATAGCATTGGCACAAATGATTTATTACAATACCTACTCGCTGTAGAACGTAACAACCATTTGGTGGGAGATCTTTATAATCCTTGGCAAGTTGTGTTTTTACTACTCTTAAAAAACATTGTGAATGTTGCCAATTCCCAAAAAAAACCGATTAGTATTTGCGGAGAAATTGGAAGTGATCCCATGTTCACTGCGGTCCTTATTGGCCTTGGGATACGTGATCTGAGTTCTGCATTGCCTCTCATGAAAGAGGTAGCAGAAAAAGTATCTGAAATTTCCACCTGGAAAGCCAAGTTACTCGCAGAACAAGTCATCAACTTAGCTGGTGAGGAAAAGTTTGATGAAATCGAAAAACTAGTGTTAGAAACAAAAGGTTAACCAATTCCATCGAAATTTGTTTTAAGTTTCAATCGAAGCTCTAATGGGTGCGTTTGGTTTTACCAAAACGGAATTTCCATCCAACAGTCTCACGATAGAAGATTTTTTCCATAAGTAAATCAAATACAAAACTAAAGCCGCACACCAAGATACAATTACAAACAAGGCATAAAAATTTACCATACTTCCCAATTCCCTTTGGTAACCAGAAAGAATTCCTGCTGCATAATGCCCAAACGCAGTACACAAAAACCAAATTCCCATCAGAAGAGATGCAAACCTAACAGGTGCCATTTGGCTGACAAAAGACAATCCAACTGGAGAAAGACAAAGTTCACTCAGTGTGTTCCAGAAATAAACGGAAACTAAAAAGAAAATGGAAACGACAACCCCAGTTTCTGCTAGTTTTGCTGCAAAAACCATAACCAAAAATCCAAACCCAAGTAAAACCAAACTGATCACAAACTTCATTATGGGATTTGGATTTTTGTTGGTTTTTGCGAGATATGACCAAAGATAAGAAAGGACGGGACCAAATACAAGGATCATTAGAGGATTTAACGACTGTAAGAGGGAAGCCGGAATTTCCCATCCAAAGAGGAACCTATCAGTATTTCGTAAGGCAAATAAATTTAGAGAGCTTCCCATTTGTTCAAATGCCATCCAAAAGAAAATACTAAAAAAGGATAATAGACCTATTAAGAAAATTTTGGAAATGGAATCATTATCCGGTTTTAATTCGTTTTGATTCGAATCCAATGGATTGCCTGAAGTATGGATCGTAGGATTCGAAATAGAACGAGACGGTGATTGCCCTTTTGACCAAATGGAAGGTGGCAATGACCTACTTCCTAAGTAAAAAACAAGGATACCTATTGCCATTCCGACACCAGCAGATAAAAAACCTAAATGCCAATCGACCTTTTCTCCCAAACTTCCAGCTATGATAGGTCCAAAGAGACCACCTAAATTGATCCCCATATAAAATATGGTAAACCCACTATCCCGAAGTTGAGGTTTTTCTAAATATAACCTGCCAAATATAGTAGAGATATTGGGTTTGAAAAAACCATTCCCGAGGGCCAGTAAACACAAACCAGTATAAAAATAGTTCAAATTTGGCAATGCCAGCGACAAGTGACCAAGTAACATAAGCACACTTCCCAAATAAATTGCAAATTTGTAACTTAAGTATCTGTCTGTGATGTATCCCCCGATGACAGGCGTTAGATAAACAAAACTTGTATAATAGGCATAAATTGTCCCTGCATCTTTGTCAGAAAAACCAAGGGATTTCACAAGATACAGGACAAGCAGGGCACGCATCCCATAATAACTCAGTCTTTCCCACATCTCTGTGAAAAATAAACTGCTAATGCCCTTCGGATGATCCCCTAGTTTGATTTGGTTCGGCTTTTCCAAATGGTTTCCTCTTGCCCTAATGAAAAGTTTACATACCTTGCGGCGACAAATAAATAATCCGACAATCGATTGAGATAAATTCTTAAGTCATTATGGATCTCTCCACCTGACTCAATGTATACGAGTAAATCACGTTCTAATCGTCGGCATATAGTTCGGGCCATATGTAAGGCACTTGCCATCTCACTTCCACCTGGTAGTATGAAAAATTTAATTTCAGGGAGTGATGCCATCAATCGGTCAATTTCACTTTCTAATCCGCTGACATCTTCCGTATTCACCACAGTTCCATCTTTTGTATCTTTTGGAACATAACCGGCAAGTTCGGAACCGATTTCAAAAAGAAAACTTTGGATGTTTTGCAAATGTTCTATAAAGGGTTTCGGGATTGTCTCTTTTTTACCAAGCGAAAGGGCAAGTCCAATGGTGCTATTCAATTCATCGCAAGTTCCATACAAGTCCACTCTTCTGTCAGTTTTCGAGACCTTTTTCCCAGAAGCTAAATACGTTTGTCCGCCATCGCCAAATTTGGTGTAGATTTTCAAAATCTTAAGTCCTTACCCTTAAATTTTCTTTACAGACATAAGTTTTTTGGTATAGAATCATCTGGAAAGGAAAAATTCACGGGAGAACCAAGGGCAGGCAACCCCTTCTCTCCACGAAGGAATGGATTTCTGGAAACTGTTTTTTCCCTTTCTCCGCCTGTAGGGAAACAAGCGGGTCATGGACACACAGGAGGGTGTGACAATGATTATCAATCACAACATCAGTGCACTCGTTGCAAAACGAGCACTTACAAACACCAGTCGTGACATGGACAAGTCCATGGAACACCTAGCCACGGGTATGCGAATCAATAGACCAGGGGACGATTCCTTGGGATTCTCAGTATCCGAAAAACTTAGATCCCAAATCCGGGCACTTGGCCAAGCAGAGCGAAATACTCAGGATGGTATGTCGTTTCTGCAAGTGACAGAAGGATCTTTGGACCAAGTAAACTCCATCTTACAGAGGTTACGTGAACTTTCCGTTCAATCAGCAAATGGAATCTATTCGGACGAAGACAGAAAACTCGTCCAATTAGAAGTTTCCCAATTGGTGGAAGAAGTGGAACGAATCGGAACTTCTGCGGAGTTTAACAAAGTCAAACCATTGGATGGACGGTTTTCAAGAGTAAACAAAAATCCAATGACTTTACAAGTGGGAGCCAATGGATCAGAAAAAATTGAAGTCTACATCAACACGATGACAAGTTCTTCATTAAAACTGAAACAAGCTGGATCAAAGTTTACCCTATCCACTCCAAATAAAGCTTCTGACTCACTCCAAGTTTTGGATGATGCCATTTCCAAAGTCAATCGACTCCGGTCGGACTTAGGCGCCTACTATAATCGGTTGGATTTAACCTTAAAATCACTCAGTAACAACTATGTGAACATGGTTTCTTCCGAATCGCAAATAAGAGATGCGGATATGGCAACGGAAATGGTTGAATATTCAAAAAACCAAATCCTTACCAAATCAGGTGTGGCGATGTTAGCCCAAGCAAATCTCAGACCAGAATCAGTAGTAAAACTCCTCACGGATAGATACTAAGGATTTTTGAGAGATGGAAATCCTCCTTGCAAACAAGGAGGATTTCTTTAAACTTTGTCCGAAACCTTCAATTCGAAGGGAAAAGAGGACAACAACTTTGAAACAAATCATCTCAGGAATTTTATCCCTATCATTACTCTCCACGATTTCTTGTGGTCTTTCTGACAATACAAAACGGCTCATTCTCAGTACATCCATTGGATGTGGTGTAGGACTTGCGTTAGGTGCGGTTTATGATGAGACACAAAGAAAAAAGGACACCAAAAACAAAAAAAATGATTTCCAAAGACAAGTGAAAGAATCTTTGACGATGGAAAAAAAGAAACCACAAAACAAAGGTAAGATTATTGGTTTAGGTGCAGGATGTTTAGCGGGATTAGGCACTGGATTTTATCTGAATACCATGTACGATAACATGGCAGAAGAGATGAAAAAACAAGGAATCACTCTTACAAAAAGTGAACGTGGTGGAGAGACTGTTGCACTTACTGCATCGATGGACGGAGGAATTGCCTTCGAAGATGGAAAAGCAGACCTAAAAGGAAAAGGAAAAGAAAACATTGATAAATTAGCGGAAGCACTCGCTGCCTATCCTGAAACGAAAATCAATATCGCAGGTCATGCAAACCGAACTGGTGCAGAAGATTTGAACCTCAGACTTTCACAAGACCGTGCAGTGACAGCTAAAAATGCCATCATTGAAAATGGAATTGAAGGCAAAAGAATTGGAACAGTCCAAGGACTTGGTTCTTCCACTCCATTGAAAAATGTAGATCCAAAAGATGGTTCAAACAGACGCGTGGAAATTGAAATTGTTCCAGCAAGTTAATCAACTTCTGGTTCCATAATTTTTAAGGAATTCACTTCCGAAAAAAAAGCCTACAAAGATTCTTTGTAGGCTTTTTTTATGAGAACCCCTCTTAGGGAAACTTTCTTCTTACATGCCGAGTCCAGGGAAACCACCCATCGCTTGCATTTGTTTTGCAGCCCCTGCTTGTGCATCTTGTAATGCCTTTGTGTAAGCTTCTTGAATTGACTTTTCCAAAAGACCTTTATCTTTTTTTTCCAAAAGTTCATCTTCGATTTGGATCGATTTCATCTGGAATTTGCCATCCAAAGTGATAGAGAGAAGTTTATTCTTCGAAATTCCTACGAAATTTAAGACCGCAAGTTCCTTTTCCATGGTTTTCACTTGCGAACGCATCTTTTTCATTTGTTTGAGCATATCAAACTTGTTTCCACCTGCTCCACCGAACATAATCACCTCTTATTCATTTCAGGATTTTTTTTCTAAGAAAGAACGCAAATATAAAACTTCAACTGTCGATACTAAAGAATATGATCCATCCAAATTCTCCCTACAAACGAATCTGGGATCTATTTGTATTCTTATGTATCACGTACTTTGCGATTGAAGTACCAATTCGCCTTGTATTCCCTCACAAATTGACAGTTGGTGTCACCAATTTCGAAAGGTTTATCCAAATCATATTTGGTATCGATTTGGTATTAAATTTTTTCACCTCAATCTTAAAAGACAGACTACTCATCCAAAACAAAAAAATTGTCGCAAAAACATATTTGAGATCTTGGTTTCTCATCGATTTTTTATCAGCCTTTCCTTTTGATCTATTTGGTGGATTTTTCTTCGAATACTTTGGAGTGACAGATAGTTTAAAAATATTAAGATTATTAAGGTCTGTCAGGGTTTTTGAACTTTTTAAATCTCTTCGTATGCTTGCACTCGGTGCCGATTCCGAAGACCGATTTAAACTCATTGAAGTCATCAACCCGATGACATTTCGATTGATATTCTTTGTGTATTGGACCTCACTCTTTGCTCACTGGGTTGCTTGTGGTTGGATTTATTTGAGTCCTGAATTTTTAACCGACAAAGATATGGTGACTCGTTATATCAGGTCCTTGTATTGGTCTGTCACAACTCTCACAACAATTGGATATGGTGACATCACACCTACGACGAACCCACAAACTATTTATACAATGGGAGTTATGATTCTTGGAGTTGGTATTTATGGGTATGTGATAGGAAATATTTCAACTTTACTTTCTAATTTAGATATCTCACGAGTTACCTTCCAAGAAAAACTAAACACAATCAATTCCTTTATCAAATACAAAAAGTTACCACCACAACTTGCCAATCGAATTCGGTCTTATTATATTAATTTATGGGAAAACAAACACGGAATTGATGAAAAAGAAATCTGGGACCAACTTCCCTCTGGTATCAAAATTGATGTTTCGATGTTCTTACATAACCATCTCATTTCTGTGGTTCCATTTTTTAAACATGCACCAGAAGAATTGAAACGGGAAGTTGTATTAGAATTAAAACCTGCTTATTATATGAAAGGAGATGTGATATTCAGAGAAGGTGACGTGCCACACAATATGTATTTTTTATCCAAAGGGCATGTGGAGGTGATCAAAGAAAAAACAGGGGAACTACTCGCAACTCTCAATTCAGGATCCTTTTTTGGAGAGATGAGTTTGATTGATGATTCTCTTCGCACAGCAACAATTCGAGCAGGTTCCTATTGTGATGTTTATACTTTGAGTAAAGATGCTTTTAATGAAATTCTACGACACCATCCAAGTTTTGCAAAACACATCCAAGTGATTGCGTTGGAAAGAAAACAACACCAATCAAGTTTCAAAACCACAGAAGAACTTTAATGTCAAATTAAAGTAAGGATTATAATCGAATATTAACAATCGAATTTTCTGGATCAATTAATGCAATGGTTTCATCTGCCAAACGATCAAATGCATGCCAAGCATTTGTATCTTTTTTCAGTGGTTCTTGTTTTTCCGTTTTCACTTTGATGGATTCCGATTTTGGAATCTCTCCCAGTGTTGGTATTTCTTCAATCGATTTCAATTTTTCCAATAATTCCCTATGTTTTTTCGACTGACCAAACCAAGAAGGAACAAAAGCAATTTTTTTCTTTTGGCTAAACACAGTTTCTGTTTGTGAAATTTCATCGAGAAGTAGGTTCACTGCTCGGATCGTCCATTTGCTTGGAGTCACAGGAATCAATACCAATTCGGAATTATAAATGGCTGTGGTAAGTTCGTGTTTGGCAGAACCCGGTGTATCAATGATGACAAATTGGTATTCTTTTCGTACTTCTTCTAAAGCTCGTTTGAACTGAAGGCAAAGGCTTGTGGAATCTGGATTATATTTTGTCAGTTTTGCCAAACTAAGGGTGGAGGGTAAGACATCAAAGTGTTTGGTTTTTCGAATGCAGTCAGAAATTTTTTTCATTCCGAGAAGGACACTCATGACATTCGATTCTTCTAACGCCGTTAAATCCAAATCTGGGAGCGAAAAATCAGTTAAGTCACCTTGCATATCCATATCGACAATTAATGTTTTCCCCCGACGTGCCAAAGCGCAGGCCAAATGGGCAGCAGTTGTGGACTTACCACTCCCTCCTTTGATATTGGATACTGAAATCACCTTCATGGGGTAAAGATTCACCAGAATTCTTCCATTGACCACCGATTTTTTTTTGAAATATCCTTGGAAAGGACTTCGACCTACTTAAATTGGTTCCTGTTATGGCATTCACAATTCGATTCCGTGTTTGGGACAAACAAGAGAAGGAATTTACCCAAAAAGGGTTTAGTCTTACTTTAGATGGCAAGTTACTAAAGTTTGGCCAACCGATTTCAAATGAAGACAATTACATAGTCAATTGTTTCACAGGACTTAAAGACAAATACGATAAAGAATTATATGAAGAAGATATCATAGAACATACTGTAGCAAAAGGTGGAAATTTAACCCAACATACAGGTATTATACGGTATAATACAGAACATGGGGCATTTTATTTAGAAAATGGACCACCTCTTTTACAATTGTTTTCGATTCGGAAAGTTGGCAACCCATATGAAAATCCAATTCTTTTTGACTTGTATCTAAAAAGTAAATCTTGATCCTTTTTCGAATTGTATCTCTTTTTATCCTACTTTTCACAATTCCTTTAGAAGCGAGTTCTCTTCTAGAGGATTATTGGGAATCAATCCAAAAAACAAAAGAGAAGTTTGAATTAGATGATTTTAGTCCTAAACGATTTCAATTTGGTTTTTCCAATAACGCACCAACCGTAATCCATAAAGAAGCTTTAAATCATGAAGTTTTTTGGTTTTGCCAGAATTATATCCAAAAATACCATACCAATTTTCCATACCCTAGATTAAAAGAAGACATACGATCTCACCTAACCGATCTTTATGGAGACGTTTCACAAAATTTTCTAAGTGGAAAAACTAGTTTTACCTGTTTTACAGGTTGGAAAAATGGAAGTTCTTTGTTAAAAATTCACTTCTTTTTAAATGAGGATGAATTTTTCCCATTTCGTTATGACCATTACAATCAAAATGGACAACTTTATCTGACAGAAGAAGATGAAACAAAAAACGGTAAAAAGGATAGTTTTACCTATTATAGTTCAAGTGGTTGTCCCAAAGAAATAACAAAAGATAAAAATGATTTTGGTGACATTGATGAATGGTGGTATTTCCAAAACTGTAAATTAATTAGAATAGAATATGATTCCAATGAAAATGGATTTAAAGAAAGGATTTGTTATTATGAAAATAACAAAGAGTCATATTGTGAAGGAGTTGGAGAAAAGGAAGAACGAGAAGCAATCTTATTCGAATCGCAAGAAAAATGGAAAGAGGCATTGAAATCCTATCGAAAATCACTCGTTGAATACAAAAAAGAAGTCCCTAATGGCACACTCCGAACCTGTTCTTTACTTAAAAAAATTGCCAATATTGAATACAATGAAAAAGAATTTACCTCATTTACAAAAACTTTAGATGAATTTTTTTCATACCGCGTTTGTGAATCGGAATCTTTAGATGTATTATTGTACAAATCATATTATTATTTGTATGTTTTGAATGATTATCAATCTGCTAAAGAAAGTTATAAAAAAACTGCTGAGATTTATCGAAAGGTAAACGGGGAAATCAGCCCAGAAATTTCCTTAAATTTGGCTTATGCTTACCTCATGGCTAAAGAACCTAAATCATGTTTGGCGAGTATGGAAAAATTAAATTACCGTAGGCTTATGCCCTACCCTCGTTTTTTTCTATTCTACTATAGAGGATCTTGTGAAATGAGTTTAGGTTTATTTGAAGATGCGTATGTAAATTTAAAACGAGCACAAATATTAGGTGGTGAAAAGGTATTTTTACCAATCGTGTATTACAAATTGGCTCGGGTTTCCTTTGCCACAAAAAGAGACAGTGAAGGAAAACTCTGGACCGAACAAGCCCTCTACTTAGATTTAGATCTCTTCCAGAAAATGGAAACAGATCCCATCTTTGCCAATTTTTTAGATTCACCCAGTGGCAAATCTTATAAAAGAAAATATTACTTGAATAAAGTACAAAAACAATGAGAGTTTATCTCCTACGGAGATAGATTCTATTCATGAAAAATTTTACAACGCTGAATGATGTTTTTTATTATGCGAAAAAAACCTATGGTTCTAAAGAGATGTTCTTTGCGAAGGATTCCTCTAAAAATTTCAAAGGACGTACCTTTTCTGACATCTTTCACGAAGCTGAAAATTTAGCCTTATCCTTGTTACAAATGGGATTACAGCCAGGAGACCGGATCGGGCTTATGGCAGACAACAGAACCGAATGGGCAATCGCTGACATTGCTACCTTGTTAAATGGTGCTGTGAATGTGCCACGTGGATCAGATTCTACTGCCCAAGAAATAGAATACATCTTAAGTCATTCTGAAAGTAAATATTGTTTCGTGGAACACGAAAAACTTTACGATTCCTTAAAACCAATATTGAACAATACAAAAGTGGAAAAGGTGATCATTTTAGATCCATCCTATATCGCAAAAGATTCGTTTGTTATTAATTTATCAACTTTGATCAAAGATGGAGAATCTCTCAGAAAAAACCTCCCATCTTTAGAACTTAGATCCAAACAAGTCAAACCAGATGATTTGTTTACGATCATTTACACATCGGGAACCACAGGCATGCCAAAAGGTGTTATGCTCAGCCATCAAAACATGGTTTATAATGTCGTTAAAGTGCCGCCAAGAGTAGGATTAAAATCAAATGATCGGACTCTATCAATCCTTCCAGTTTGGCATATTTTTGAACGTGCCATCGATTATGCAATCATCGCGGAAGGGGCATCGATTGCATATACGAACATCCGAGATCTAAGAGATGATTTCCAAAAAATCAAACCAACCTTTATGGCTTCTGCACCTAGACTTTGGGAAAATTTATATTTAGGAATCAAACAAAAGTTAGAAAAAGCTCCTGAGAATAAAAAGAAACTTTTTGATTTTGCATATGATATTTGTAAGAAGTTTAAAGATGGTCAAGATTACTTAGCTGGTAACAAATTATTAACAAAAGAAGAATCTCCATTTGAAAGAATGAAAAACACAACCATTTCAATTGGATACGTTTTGAATTTATTTTTACTAGCGAAAGTATTAGACGGACTCGTATTTTCAAAAATTAGAGATGTGTTAGGTGGTCATTTAACAGGAACTATTTCTGGTGGAGGTGCTTTACCTTCTCATGTTGATGAATTTTTTAACGTTATCGGCATTCCTGTGTATGAGGGTTATGGAATGACAGAATGTGCTCCTATTATCTCTGTCCGGTCCGTCGGGCATGTTGTCCAAGGTTCCGTTGGAAAATGGCCAGATGGCACTGCTGTCAGGATCGTCAACGAACAAGGTGAGTCGGTTCCAAGAGGGAAAATGGGTGTCATCCACGCCAAAGGTCCACAAGTCATGAAAGGGTATTACAAAAACGAAGAAGCTACTAAAAAAGCAATTGTTGATGGTTGGATGAATACCGGTGATTTGGGTTTTATTTCCTTTAATGATACCTTGTCAGTGCGAGGTCGTGTCAAAGATACCATTGTCCTTCTCGGTGGCGAAAATGTAGAACCCGTTCCAATCGAAAATCTACTTTTAGAAAATGCTTTGATCAACCAGGTGATTGTCGTGGGACAAGATCAAAAATCATTGACTGCACTGATTTGGCCCGATAAGGAAAGAATGAAAGAAGCAGGTCTACAATGGAAAGAAGGAGAAGATCTCAATCAAAACAAAGATATAAGAGCCTTTTACCAAAATATCGTCAAAAAACAAATCTCTTCTGAAAATGGATTCAAATCATTTGAAAAATTGTCAGACTTTCGATTTTTACCGAAAGCAATGGAAGTTGGTGATGAACTCACCAACCTATTCAAAATGAAACGTAATATCATCCACGACAAATACAAAGATTTGATCAAATCGATGTACAACTAAAGAGAGTTAACGATTTTTTCTGTTACCTCCCTTAAGTCTTTTGAAAGATTGGGGAGGTTTTGTATTTCTTCTAATTCACGTTTGGCGATATTTGGTAAATCTCCTTTTTGTTTGGAAGCTGCCGAAAATAACTTGGCAAGACCTGCAGCCACTTGTGGATTGATTCCATTCAATCGTTTGATCCTTTCTGCTATGATTTGGTATCCGATCCCAGTTTTATCATGAAAGGATAGAGGATTTCTTGCATAACTAAAGTACAATGATCTTACCTTATTGGGATTTTTTAGATTAAATTTAGGATGGAGTTCCAAGGTTTCCAATATTTTAGATTTGTTTTCTCCAAATCCAACTTGTGCAGCAAACCAACTATCTAGAACCAATGCATCGTGTTTCCAATGATCATAAAATAAAGTTACAACATTTTCTTTTGCCTTGGATTCAATTTCAATTAAATATCTTAAAGCTGATATTTCTTCACTCATATGTTTTGCTTCTCTTTGTTGAGCAATCGCAAGCCCTTCAAATTTGGAAGTTGGATCATGTAATAAATAATAAAGGGATGTATTTTTTAACCTACGTTTTCCAATCTCCTCCTTGGTTTGGATGGGAATCGTTTTACGATTTTCTTCATACAAATATTGAAATTCCTTTGAAAACTGAGCCGATATGGTTTTGATTGCATCCTTTCGATAAGTTTCTAATTTTAAATAATCATAACACTGTAACTGTTCACTCATTTGGCTTAATGAAGGGAAACTAAGAAAAAAACTAAAATAAGTTTTGTCCCAGTCTTTCTTAAAACAAGATCGAAGTGTATCGATTATAATTGAGAATCGTTCGGATTTCCCATTTTGGATCAAATCATCCATCCAAGAAAAAATTAAGTTTTGAAAGTTAAAAAACCTAGATACTCCATCTGGTTCATTTTCTGCCAAAATTTGGATTTCCTCAATTGGCATTGTTGATTCGAGTGATACAGGGCTCGATAAACCTCGAAATAAAGAAAGAATTGGTTTTGCATACGAAGGCCCGTACCCACACAACCTTATCTCATCTACTTTCCCTTCTTGGATTCGTTTTCCTTCTGATAGAATTTTGCCATCGGAACCAAAGGCTGCATAAGAATTCACAAAAATAAGAGGAAGTGCATCCGAATCTCGATCAGTAATCGTAAACACCCATTCTTTTGTAGTTTCATCGAAGTGATCTTTGACTTGGATTTTTGGTGTCCCGCTGCGGTGGTACCAATTTCTAAGTAGTGGGATTGGTTTACCGAAGGCTCTTTCCATTGAAGAAATAAATTCTTCGAACGTTACCCCTTGTCCGTCATAACGTGTTAGATAGTCGATTAGTCCTTTTTTGAAATTCTCTCTTCCTAAAATTTCAGATACCAAACGAATCACTTCTGCGCCTTTTTCGTATACAGTGACTGTATAAAAATTATTCATTTCAGTATATGATTTTGGCACAATAGGATGAGACATGGGACCTTGGTCTTCTGGGAATTGGTGTTCTTTTAAAAACAAAATATCTTTGATTCTTTTGACATCGGGATCCGTCATATCTTCTGTAAACCATTGGTCACGAAACACGGTGAGTCCTTCTTTGAGTGTTAAATTGAACCAATTTCGTAATGTTACACGATTGCCAGTCCAATTGTGAAAGTATTCATGACCAATGACTGCCATAATGGATTCAAAAGTTTCGTCTGTGGCAGATTTTTTATCAGCTAATACTAGTTTTGCATTAAATAGATTTAATCCTTTATTTTCCATTGCTCCCATATTAAAATCTTCAACAGCAACGATCATAAACAAATCCAAATCATATTCTAACCCAAACGTATCTTCATCCCATTTCATTGCTTTTTTTAGAGAATCAAAAGCAAAGTTAACTTTATTTTCATTCCCCTTTTCGACAAAAATTTTAAGTGTAACCTTCTTTGCCGATTTGGTAATAAATTCGTCATTTGTTTCGACTAATTCTCCAGCAACTAATGCAAATAAGTAAGTCGGTTTAGGAAAAGGATCTTCCCAATCCACTTCTTTTTTTCCATCGGGAAGGTTTCGTTCTGTGATAAAATTCCCATTTGATAACATAACAGGAAAGAAACTTGGGTCACCAGAAATGGTTACAAAAAAACGCATCATATTATCCGGTCGGTCGATTGAATATACAATCTTACGGAATCCTTCTGGTTCATTTTGAGTGCATAACATAGAACCTGACTTGTACAAACCTTCTAATGATGTATTTTTAGAAGGACAGATTCGGTTTTCAATTGTGAGATGAAAATTTGCACCAGGTGGATGGAAAACAACGAGTCCTAATTCGCTGATTTCATATTCGGATGGATCGGCTATCGTTCCATTCAGTCGCAAAGACAAAAATTCAAGATTTTCGCCATTCAAAAACAAAGGACCTAGGGATTCCCCATTTAATTTTACTTCATAGTCAGCTCTGACAACTGTGAGGTGAGGGTCTAAATCAAAACGTAAATGCACCTTTGGAGTGGACCAAAGGTTTGGGGAATAATCTTCTATTTTATGAACAGGAGAGGAAGAGGATGATGTCATCCTCCTTCTTTATTTGGTAGTCTTAGTAAGAAAAGTGAATTTTAGTTCTGTTTTTCTTTTCTTTTGTCCTCTGCAAATGTAACTTTTAGGTTTCGGCCATCGATTGGTTGGCCATTCATTTGTGCCACAGCTTCTTCCGCTTCACTTGGATCTGCGTAAGTAATGAATGCAAAGCCTCTAAAATTACCTGTTTCTCGGTCATGTATCATTTTCAAATCTTGGATCACTCCATACACTGAAAAAATTTGCCTGATATTCTCTTCCTTTAGGGAAAATTTTAGATTCCCCACATAAATTTTATTTGAAACCATTCCTGTCCTCTTAAAAAGAAATGCATGCCCCAAGATCCTTGGAACGGCTTGATTAGATAGAATTCGGAGAAATTGTCAACTGGAAATAATTCTTGCATAATCTGGAGTTTCAGATTCATTTGAGACGCTTCTTAGGTATCCCATTGAACGAAAAACCCTATATCCTATGCATAGACGATGAATTCTTTATTCTTTGGAACCTCAAGGAACAACTGAAGAAAGTATTCGGTTCAGGGTTTACCATAGAAACAGCAGAAAGTGCTGAAACTGCCAAAGAAATCATCAAAGAAATCGATAGCACAGGTGCTGATCTTTGTGTGGTGATCTGTGACCACGTGATGCCTGGCCAAAAAGGTGATGAGTTTCTCATCGAAATGCAGAGAACCCATCCACGTACCAAAAAAATCATGTTAACTGGGCAAGCTCCTGCCCAAGCCATAGGGAATGCACTTAACCACGGCTGTTTGTATCGGTACTTATCGAAGCCATGGGATGCTCATGACCTGGAGCTCACCATCAAACAGGCAATTGATGCCTATTTCCAAGAAAAATCGTTAGAAGAAAAAAACAAAGAATTAGCAGATTCACTTTATTTCCACCGAGACACAAAATACCCCAATTTTGAATCACTTGCCAAAGAACTTAAAAGCAAAAATTTATCAAATACCAACCAATCGATTTTACTCATCAAAATTGTCACGTTCCCAATCATCATCAAAACATTCGGAATTGAAGTGTACAGAAAAATATTTCGAAAAGTATTACAACTTCTCACAGTACATTTGCAAGCAGAACATAAAGTGTTTCATTTATACTCAGATGAAATTGCGATCTTGTCAAATTTGTCTGAAACTTCACTCGTCGATATCATTCGTAGTTTCCAAATGATGTTAAAGTCTGACGAATTTTACCTAGATGGAGTTGGTTTCCATTTGGACTGTCGCTATGCATCTGCGTCTGGCCAAGAAGATTGTTATTACAAAGCAAAACTTGCCCTCTTCCAAGCGGAAACACAAAACTCGATGGATTTTGTATCTTACACAGAAGATTTGTCTAACGACCACCATTTACAAAACTTCCAACTCAGTCAAAAAATCCATTCCGCCATCATTGAAAAAAAAATTGTGCCGTATTTCCAAGGAATCTTGGACAACAAAACAAAGGAAATCCAAAAGTTTGAATGTTTGGCACGTATTAAAGATAAAGAGACTATTTTAACACCCGATGTTTTCCTAAAACTTGCGAAAGTAACGGGGAGCATTCGTATGATCGGTTTACAAATGATCGATGAATCGATGCAGTATTTTACCAATTATCCATATGATTTTTCAATCAACTTAACGGAAGCAGAGTTGGAATATAAAAGTTTTAGTAAATGGGTGGAATCACGCCTCGCCCAATACAAAATTGATCCTACACGAGTTACTTTTGAAATCTTAGAAGATATCAGTTTTTCGGAACACAAACATAGTTTGTCTACAATCAAAGACTTAAAATCAATTGGATGCCAAATTGCAATCGATGATTTTGGTGTTCAATATTCCAATTTAGCTCGATTGTTAGAATTTAATCCAGATTATCTCAAAATCGATGGTAAATTTATAAAAATCTTACCTGAAAACAAAACTGCTTATTTATTAGTGCAAGGGATCGTGGAACTTGCGCGTGGAATTGGTGCCAAAGTTGTAGCTGAGTTTGTTGACCGTCCCGCCATACAAGACTTAGTGGAATCTTTAGGGATTGAATATTCTCAAGGGTTTTTATTTATGAAACCTTCTGCCTCCATTCCTGAAATATCTGAATTAAAATTATAATGGCGTTACAATCTTCTCTAATACAAAATAAAATTAATTCCTCTGTCTTTACAAAATTCTATTTTTTTCACTCGAATGTTTCTAAATTTTCATTCAAATTGCGAACTCAAGAATCGAATTCAAATTTAGGAAAATCTTTTCCATTTTTTATGGTGTCAGTCTCATATTTCAAAACAGTTTTATAAATCATTTAACAGAAGAAAAAAAAAGAAGGATAGTTCAATGGAGAAACAATTACGTTGGAAGGATCATAAATCAAAGAATCTCCGGCTTGTAAAGTTTATACTCATCGGATCAGAACTGATCACACTTGTTATCCTTGGGTTTATTTATTCTATGACGGAATTCCAAGAAGTGGATTTTATCTCATTTGTCATAGTAGGCATTTTTTTACTTTTTTTCTTTGGACTACCACATGTGATTTTGGCCTTAACGATTAGACCCAAGGAAACAGTTTTTGACTTAGAAACAAAAACCATCCGTTGGTTTGATGGAAAAAAAGAAATCAGATCTATACCGTTTCGAAACATTGAAAACATTTCGTATTCAGATTATTCTTATACAGTGAAAACTAAAAATGGTTCTAGGACAGTGACAGTTTATACTGTTGTTGGAAAAGCGGGAGATGAAAAAATCCAACTCATTGAGGCAACTGATTATTCAAAATTACGATTTGATGGCGAAGTAATTTGCAAACAACTACAAATCCCACTCATCAATACCGATGGTTCTTCCATTCCATTTGCAGATTTAGATTTGCCTATCCACAAACGTAAACTCCCAAATTCTATCATAGAAAAGGATATCGTCTTTTCACCAAATTCAAAATTATCTGAAGTAAAATCGAATGAGGGAATCACACTCAAATCAAATTACAATCCTTACATCATTAAAATTGTGGTTTTTTGTGTTAGTTTCGCTCTTTCACTTATCATCCATTTTGCGATTGGAGATGTTTTTGAACTTTCCGCTACCTATTGGACAAGTTTTCCACCGACAATTTCACAATTGGTTTTTTTAGGAATTGGTTTAGGAATTGGATTTTTTCCATTTATGTATGTATTATACCAAGAAAGTCGTTTAAAAGAAATTACGATCACTAAAACGACAATCGGATGGTATGGCAAAGAATATGTTTTTGAGGATTGGGAAGATTTGATCCAAATGGAAAATCGTTTGTGTTTGGTAAACGATGAGAAACTAATTCCTTTTTCTTTATTTTATTTCTGTGAATTAACGGATGTTAACAACGTAAGGCATTGGATTCTAAAAAACTTATTTGAGATATCAGGTGGGGATCTAAATCTGTCTCGTTTTGAATAAAAGAAAAAATTGATTCCCAAAGGAAAAATTATCCCTTTGGGATGGTTACTTAGGGAGTTGAGATCACTTGCTAGGAAGTGCTGTTGGGTCTTTTTTCTTTTTGTCCTTTGACAACATACCCTTAATTTTTTCTTGGGTTTCCGGGTCTTGGAGTTTTTCCTTTCCCATTTGGATGGCTTTTTGGCCTTCTTCTGAATTTGCTTTTTCGATTAATTTGTCCATAAGGCCTGGCTCATTAGAACCTGCCTCTTTTGATTCTGAACTTGCACAGGAGAGTGCGAATAGTAGTGTGAGTAGAAACAATATACTTTTTTTCATCTGGTTTTACCGTAAGTAAAGAAAGACTCTCAATTCAAACCTTTCGTCAATGGAAAAACAAAATCGTTTGTAGAAAAGAGACCCAATTGTAAAACCAATCCAATTATAACCAAAATAGGATAGGTATTGGAATGAACCAAACTTCCCTAGACCAAGATGCAGAGCAGCTAAAGGCTCTCGGCTTAAAATCAGAATTTGAAAGGAGTATGAGTTTTTGGGAAAATTTTTCCTTAGGATTTACATATCTCTCCCCTGTTGTCGGTGTATATTCCGTATTTGCACTAGCCATCCAAGCAGGTGGTCCACCAATGATTTGGAATTATCTCCTCGTTGGACTTGGACAATTTTTAGTATGTTTGGTTTTTGGTGAAGTAGTCTCACAGTATCCAATTTCCGGTGGAATTTATCCATGGTCTCTCCGTCTTGTGGGAGAACGATTCGCTTGGATGTCAGCATGGGTTTATGCATGGGCACTTTTTACCTCGGTCGCCGCAGTGGCGGTGGGTGGAGCCCCATTTTTAAATAACTTACTTGGAATTGAACTCGGAAACACAGGATTTATTTGGATCGCTATTGGAATGATATTCATTTCCACCTTACTAAACTTAAGTGGAACAAAACTGCTGGCTCAAGTTGCTTTCTTCGGTTTTTTTTGCGAATTGGTTGGTGCAATCCTTGTGGGAGGTTATCTTTTATTTTTTGCAAAAGTGAATTCCATTTCTATCTTATGGAATACATTTTCATTTGGTGATGGGATGAGTTATTTTCCAGCATTTCTTGCTTCTTCTGTTGCGGCGATGTTTTGTTATTATGGATTTGAAGCATGCGGTGATGTTGCTGAAGAAACGCCAAATGCGAGTTCTGCGATTCCGAAATCTATGCGTATGACAATATATATCGGCGGTGGTGCCGCTATTTTTATTTGTTTAGCACTATTATTGTCCTTACCGAATGTAGAAAAGGCGATTTCAGGGGAAGACGCAGACCCAGTTACCACTACTTTAACAACGGCAATGGGTGTGAGCGGTTACCGTATGGTAATAGTTGTTGTGATGATTTCTTTTTTGTCATGTTTACTCAGTTTACAAGCAGCTGCAAGTCGGCTCCTATTCTCTTTTGCGCGAGATGGAATGATATTTGGAAGCCAGTATTTAAACCACCTTTCTAAAAAAGGAAAAGTACCGACAAAAGCTCTCATCGTCACAGGGATCATTCCAATTGTCATTACAAGTATTGGTCACTGGTTACAAGACACTGTCACAACTATCATCAGTTTTGCCTCGTGTGGAATTTATGTAGCCTTCCAAATGGTCGTATTTGGAGCATTATATGCAAGACTTCGTGGTTGGAAACCCAATGGAACTTTCTCATTAGGAAAGTATGGACTAATCATCAATGTTTTAGCTTTCATATATGGCCTTATCGCAGTTTCCAATATGGTGTGGCCTAGATCACCTGAGGAACCTTGGTTTATCAATTATGGAATGATTTTTACTTCTCTGGTTGTCGTCACTACGGGTCTCATTTACCTCATGATTGCAAAACCACATTTGAGAAAAAAATATGCGAAAAACTTAAGTTAAATCTAAATTTGTATGGGAGAACAGTCATTCAAACCCTCTCCCATACCATCCACTCACCAAATTCCAATTCCTTTTTCAATAAAACTTTAAAACCAGGAAGCGTACTTCCACCAAATCCATGATAGGTGATAATCTTTGTTCCAATTTTACAATTTAAAAAATGATTTTTTAATAATTGCAGATTCTGTATGAATAGGATAGCCGATTTATCTTTTGAACCATCGATGGAATGGGATGCTTTCATTGTTTCGTATAAAGGATTAAAGCAGTAATAATGTGAATATCCATATGGAAATTCTTTTAAAAAATTCCCATGTTCAAATTTAACTTTTTTGAAATTCCATTTTTCTCGCAGTGAATCCGCAATTTGGAAAAGTTCTTTACGATCTTCGATTCCAAGAATTGGAAATTGATGTTCTGAAACTCTAGCTAAATTGAGACAAAATTTACCAACACCAGAACCCAAATCAACAACGGAAGATACCTTTTCTTCTCGTAGATATTCCCAAGTAGACAATACCACAGAGATTGGTGTCCACTGGTATGGAGATAAAGTTTGGTATTTAACTGGAAGGAATTTATCCCAAATTTGGTCTGTCATAGGTTCCCCTACACCCAAACTCGTTTTTGCTTTTAAAAATAGGTTTCGCATTTCATGAACTTATGTTATAAATTGCCCCTATGGACCAAAAAATACAGTACTTAAACCAAATGATAGAAATCATCGACACAAAAGTATCGATCTTTAAAAAAAATAAGTCCAAACTCCCCCAAGCTGCTTACCAAGCAGAAAAACAAGTTCTAACACGAACCATTCAAGACACGATCCAATTGGCAGAAGAAATCAAACCAGTTCCTTTTTCACTCATCAATGATTTGAAAACGCTGATCAAACAATTGTAGATGGACCCAATTTCGTCTAAACTGTTGTGAACGAAATCAAAGGAATCATATCATCAACTCCCATCGTAGTCGGTTCTGGGATCACAGGTGCTGCTGTCACCATGATGAAACCTGAAATTCGAATATTTGACAAAGCAAGAAAACCTGGAGGTAGAGTTTCGACAAAAGAGATCTTTGATGGAGAGGTTCGTTTTGATATTGGGGCAACAATGTTTCGTTATAAAATGGACGTACAATGGTCTGGAAAACTATCAAATTACAATTTGTTTGAAATTTGGGAAACAAACGGTGTGAGAATAGATACAAAACCGATTTATGATGAGCACCATCATTATCCAGTTTCAGGAATGGAATCAATCGCCAAATCAATGCTAAAGGATCATCCAGTTCACCAAAGTATGACCTTAAAGTCCATACATGAAACTCAAAACAACATATGGAATTGTGAATTTTATTCCAACCAAGATAAACGTTCGGAATTCATGACATCCGAACAATTGATTTTAACACTTCCCATCCCACAAATATTAGATATATTTTCTAACTCACAGGAAAATCCAAAATTTGAACGATGGAATCAATTTTTAAAGCCTTATAATGATTACCGAAAAACGCTTGTTTGTCTATGTTCTTGGAAAAATTGGACTCCCAATATAAATTCAAATGGATACAAACCAAACGAAAAAATACCTCTTAGTACATTATTAAAAAGGGGAGAAGATTGGGAATATATGAGTTGGGAACATATCAAGTATCCTAATCCTTCCTTAAAAGGTGCAAACCTACTTGTACAATTTTCAGCAATGTTTTCAGAAACTCATTTTGAATATTGGATGGATACTTCTAAAAAACCAACTCCCGAATACAAAGAAATGTTAGTTGATGGATTGTTTGAAATATGGAATTCACCACCTCCTGATGAAATCTGGAATCATCGGTGGAAATATGCACAAGCACAAATGCCACTGCTTGGAAAAGAAGGAGCACTTTTGTTAGATTCTGAAGAATTTCTGGAATGGAAAAATCTCTGTAAAGAGACTGGGATTATGATACTCGGTGATTGGTTATTTGGATCAAAAATTGAGAGAATTATTGGAGGTGTTCACTTTTTAATCCATAATCAAATTTTATGATTCCTCTTTCCCTAATATTTCGCGGAATACATTCACTCGCCTTCTGTTCGCAAAAATATCCCAGAGCCCAAGGATTGACTGGGAACGGACCTGGGCTTCCTTTTTGTCATTTGGGAAAAAAATCTCCACTCGGTCAGGAAACCGAAACACCTTTGTAAAAAATATAATTCGAATATACTCCCCTTCCTTCTCTTCACTTATATAGATATTTTCCGATTGGTGGAAGTAATCTGATATTCTTTTGAAAGCCACTTCTTTGGAAGTTGTATATTCTATCGGATCAACTTTGTGGATAAAATTGTATTTCATACTTTGGCTTGAAACACAGTTAGGTGAGGGAGGGCAACCTCTTAGTTCGCCGTCATCCACACCGGAGAACGGACTTAAAACACTCATACAACAGATAAAAAATACACCGAGAGCTGCTTCCATAGTTCCATAAAAACATACCGACTTTTTTTTACTTGCAGATTTTCTTTTTCTTTGTAATTTCCTTATCTCATGAAACGGATCCTCAAACTCACTTCTTTCATTTTGCTATTTAGTATCATCCTACTCCTTGGTATCGCTTATTATTTCTCAGGACTTGTCTTGTATCCAAAGGTTCGATGTAACCCTGACCACCATGTGTTTTGCCAAGGTCCAAAAGAACTCGGATTGAATTTTGAAGAGGTTACAATCACAACGGAAGACAAATTGAACCTTGTTAGTTACTGGATCCCCGCCAAACAATCGAAAGGTACTATCTTAATGGTACATGGACATGGTGGCCAAAGAAACGAAGGTTTAAGGTTTGCGACTAGTTTAAACAAAGTTGGTTTTAACCTATTACTTTTAAGCCTAAGGAGGAATCATGGAGGCTACGCAACCATGGGAGGATTGGAACAAAAAGATGTAGATGCGGCACTTCAATTCCTAAAAGCAAAAGGTGAAACCAAAATTGGAATCTTTGGCTTTTCGATGGGTTCTGCGACAAGTATCATTGCAATGGCCAATCATCCTGAAATCAAAGCTGGTCTTTTCAGTAGTGGTTATGGAAGCGCAATGGATGTTCTAATCGAGTCGGCAAAACGTGATTTTGGAATTCCTTATTATCCCCTCTTACCAGTTGTAAAATGGGTATTAGACTATCGCAGTGGAATTGATATGGATACGGTTCGGCCTATTGACCACATAACAAACATTCACCCTAGACCCATCGCAATTTTCCATTGTAAGATGGATGACTATGTAAACTACCATCATGCAGAAGATTTGTTTGCTGCGGCAAAAGAACCAAAAAGCCTATGGGCACCTGAATGTAATCGTCATGAGCGAATTTGGAATTTTAACCCGAAGGAAGCAGAAGAAAGATCAGTGAGTTTCTTTATAACATATTTAAAATAAGTGAAAAAATGCTTCTTTTGCGTTTTGTCGGGAGAAGTTTCTGCTCGAAGGGGGACTCGAACCCCCACACCTTGCGGCACTACCACCTCAAAGTAGCGTGTCTACCAATTCCACCATCCGAGCGGGTGTGTATGTAGGACAGGTTAGGAAAAGAGGTTCTTTCGTCAAGGAGATGAATTTTCTCTTGTCACTTGCCATGAGTTTTCAGTAGGTTGTAGGGGCAAGTATGCAAGTCTCTGATTTAACATTTCGTTTCAAATTACTCTTCCTTGGGTTCCTTTCGCCTGTATTCCTTACTTTAGGTCTGTTTTTCTCAAGTCCCTATTGGTTGGGATCAAACGAACCCTACCAAAAATCAGATGTGGCAGTTCTTGAAATTTCAGAAGACCAACCCTCTAAAAAAAATCTAAAAAGCGTTGCTACTCTTTATGCGAAGGCAGATTTCAAAAAACTAATCCTTGTTAGCAGAGAAGACAAATCCCAAAACAAGTTTTTTAGTCCAATGGAAATCGATCAAAAAACAAAAGAAATCCTAATTTCGAATGGAATGCCTAGTTCTCAAATTCAAACGGTTTTTATCAGTGCATCCAAAATGGGTGACACAGACGAGGCATCCAAAAACCTATTAAAAATAGCTGTTTCCGACAACTTAGGTTCCATTTTACTTCTCACACGAGAGTTTGAAAAACGAAGGGTTTTGAATATTTACAAAAAAACCTTAACCAGTTTGCCAGTGAAAGTGACAGCATACGGTTTTCCATCTGAAGTTTCTGCTTCCAATTGGTTTTTATCTGAATCAGGCGTAAAAGAAATTTCCGTTGAATTAGTACGTTATATTTATTCTTATATTAGAGGTATCCTTTAAAATGGATGAAATCAAAGATTCAAACGAACTTATTGAACAACGAATTCAAAAAATTCAAGAATTAAAAACAAAAGGCATTAACCCCTATCCCCTTCGTTTTTTTCCAAATTCTGATTCTAAAACTTTATTATCTAGTTTTGATCCGACCAACACAGAAAAAAAATCTTTCAAATTGGGTGGGAGATTACATGCAAAACGCGTGATGGGAAAAGCAAGTTTTGCCCATTTAAAAGATGCAGAAGGACTCATTCAATTATATGCAACTCGTGATGATTTAGGGGAAGAAAATTATTCTCTATTCAAATCACTTGATCTTGGTGATTGGATTGGAATTGAAGGTTGGTTATTCCAAACACAAAAGGGTGAAACCACTCTCCACTTAACAAACGTTCAACTTCTTGCAAAATGTATCCGACCATTGCCTGTAGTGAAAGAAAAAGACGGTGTCATCTATGATGCTTTTTCTGATGTTGAACAAAGGTATCGAATGCGTTATGTGGATCTTGTTGTCAATGAAAACGTACGCGAAACATTTAAAATGCGTTCAAAAATCATTTCCGAAATTCGAAAGTTTTTAACAAACGAAGGATTTTTAGAGGTGGAAACTCCAATGATGCAACCGATTGCTGGAGGTGCTGCGGCTAGGCCTTTTGTAACCCACCATAACACTCTTGATATGGAACTTTTTCTCCGAATTGCTCCAGAACTTTATTTGAAACGACTCATCGTGGGTGGAATGGACAGGGTATTTGAGCTCAATCGAAATTTCCGAAACGAAGGGATTTCCACAAAACACAACCCTGAGTTTACCATGATGGAAGCTTATATGGCGTTTGGAGATATGGAAACAATGTTATCCTTAACAGAAAGGATGATTGTCTATGTTGCCAATGCCATTGGCAAAGGACTGAAGTTTCCTTATGGAAAAGATCAAATTGACCTCACTCCACCATGGAAACGAATCAAATACATCGACATCATCAAAGAATATTCTGGAATCGATTTTAGCCAAATTACTGATGTCAAAGAAGCAATCGAAAAAGCAAAATCCAAGGGTGTTGACTCATCAGATTCTGTTTCCATTTGGAAAGTGTGCGATGATGTGTTTAGTTCTCTTGTCGAACCACATCTCATCCAACCTATTTTTATCACTGATTTTCCAAAAGAACTCTCTCCACTTGCAAAATCAAGGGAAGACGATCCAAAATATGTAGAACGTTTTGAACCGTATGTGGCTGGACGTGAAATTGGGAACGCCTTTACTGAGTTAAACGATCCGTTTGACCAAAGAGAACGTTTTGAAGAACAAGTGAAACAGAGAGAAGCTGGAGATGACGAAGCCTTTATGATGGATGATGATTACATCCGCGCATTAGAATATGGTCTCCCTCCCACAGGTGGACTTGGAATTGGGATTGATCGTTTGGTGATGTTACTGACAGACTCACATTCCATTCGAGATACAATTCTTTTCCCATTGATGCGACCTGAATAAAATTCAAAACAAAGTTTCAGACTATAAAAAAACCTCTCCTAGTCAAATGATTTCGGAGAGGTTTTTTCATTAGAAAATGAACTCATTTCCTAATCTTTATCATTAAACGAATCACGATTCCGTAGATTCCAATCATGATGATTCTCCACGGTCGTCAGTAGGTTTTATCGTTTGTTAATATTCAGTTTAGGTTCTGATTCAATCACACGGATGAGTTTTGATAAATTCATTTGGAACTTGGCCGTTTGGTCCGAATTCAATTGGTAATTGATCGTTTCCTTTCGATTCGTATAACTAATTGTGATGTTTTGATTTTCCCCAATTTTTGGGACAATTTCTTGTGTGAGTGCTGAAGTCACAATGATCGTATCTGAATAATCAGTATTTGTCTTTTTGAGATTGTACCAAGTTTCCCCTAACTTTAAAGAAACTCCAATTGGAATATCAACATCAAACGTTCCAATTTCGTACAATAGAAAGTAAGTTACAGCTCCAGTTCCATTGTCCCTTTCTGCTTTGAAATACACACAAGGACGTTTTCCAGAGAATACCCAAAGGTATTTTTGCAAACAGATGTCTTTGGAAATCGCCGTTTGTTGTTCTAACGTTGGCTCTGGGGTCACAACAAAAGCCTTGCTCCCTGAACAGGAGAAAAGGACAAGAAAAAAGAGGGAAATGGAGGAAATTCGGGTCAATGAGAAGATTCTTTCCATGATAAGCCCAACCTTTTTCGAGATGCAAGGTTTGGCAAAGGAAAAAATCCTGTTCCTATGGTATCTTATCCCAAAGGAAAAATAAAAGTCCTACTCCTGGAAAACATCCACAAGGATGCTTATGAACTTTTCCACCGAGATGGTTTTGACGTGACTCTTGTCAAAGATGCGATGGAAGAAGCGGAACTCATCGAAAAAATCGCAGATGTTCATGTCCTCGGTATCCGCAGTAAAACGAATGTCTCTAAAAAAGCTTTAGGTAATGCAAAAAAATTAATGACGATTGGTTGTTTTTGTATCGGAACAAACCAGGTGGAATTGGAAGAAGCCGAAAAAAAAGCGGTCCCAGTTTTTAACGCTCCTTACAGTAATACAAGATCCGTCGCAGAACTAGTCATTGCTGAAATTATCATGCTTGCAAGAAAAGCCTCAGACCAATCTAGAGATGTTCACCTCGGCAAATGGAATAAAATAGCAAAAGGTTGTTTTGAAGTCCGTGGAAAAACTCTTGGTATCATTGGGTACGGCCATATTGGAACCCAAGTTTCAGTCCTTGCGGAATCGATGGGAATGCGAGTTGTTTTTTATGATATCATTTCCAAACTTCCACTAGGTAATGCAACAGCGGCTGCAAGTTACGAGGACCTTTTAAAACAATCTGATTTTATCTCTTTCCATGTTCCGGAAACAGATGAAACAAAAAACCTTTTCCGAAAGGAACATCTAAACCTCCTAAAAAATGGTGCATATGTATTGAATTTGTCTCGTGGTAAGGTACTTGAAATTGATGCTCTTGTAGAAGGAATCAAATCAGGTAAAATTGCCGGTGCTGGTGTGGATGTATTTCCTGAAGAACCCAAATCGAATGATGATCCATTTGTAAGTGCGCTACAAGGACTTCCGAATGTGATCCTCACTCCACATATTGGAGGTTCTACAGAAGAAGCTCAAAAAAACATTGGAACCGAAGTTGCTGAAAAATTATTAAAATTTATCAATAACGGTTCAACAACATTTTCTGTGAATTTTCCAAACATTGAACTAGGAAGTTTAAAATCAGGATACCACCGCATTTTGAATATCCACCAAAACCAACCAGGTTTTTTAAGGGATATTAACTCCATTATCTCAGATATGGGTGGGAATATCCTAACACAAAACTTGAGTACGTCAGCAAACATTGGTTATTTGAGTATGGAAATTGATAAAAATTTGGGTGATGAGTTAAAAGATAAAATCAAAGCCCACAAACATTCGATTCGTACTCGAATACTCTACTAACTATATAGGAAGGATTAAATCAATATGATTGAAGTCCTTCCCATTTTCACAAACTCACCTCTTCGTAATTACACCTATCTTATCTATTCTAATAGAACAGGAGAGGTCTATTGTGTTGATCCTTATAATGCTCCACTCATTTTGTCTCAAATTAAAAAACTCGGATTAAAACTAAAAGGGATATTGAATACCCATGAACATGGAGACCATACAGAAGGAAATTTAGAATTAAAAGAAGAAACCAACTGTGTTGTATTTGGTCATACCAATGCAAAGGGTAAAATCCCTGGCCTGGATGAGACTCTAAACGAAGGAGATATTTGTTTTGAAACAGAAGGCGAATCCATTGAAGTTTGGGACACACCTGGGCATACCTTTTCACATTTGAGTTTTGTTCATAAGAATCCAAACACAATCCTTGGAATATTTTCTGGTGACACTTTGTTTAATCTAGGGGTTGGAAATTGTTTTCGAGGAGGAGATGCCCCTACTTTATACCACACAATTGAAACCAAATACAAAACACTTCCAGATTCTTGTCTCCTTTACCCAGGTCATGATTATTGGCAAAACAATTTTGCCTTTTCCCATCACGTAGACCCAAACCACGAGGAAAGGGATAACTTCCAAAAAGAAATTCCCCCACATTTTATTTCAACGATTGGACTCGAAAAAAAATTAAGTCCATTTTTTCGAAGGGATTCAATGTCTATTAGAGACCGTCTAACGGCTTTAGGTGAAGAAGTGACTGATGATCGATCTTTGTTTTTAATTCTACGAAAACTTAGAGACCATTGGTAAATTTTTCATTTTACAATTTCGAATATTATACATACGATTTTATTTATGACAATTCTTATCATTTGCCTTTTGGTTTCCATTAGCCAGATTTATCTAGCAAAAGCCTTTGTTGCCGTCGCAATGGCCCGAGAAGAGAGAGGGTATGATAACCACCACCCAAGATCACAGCAGTCAAATCTTACAGGTTGGGGTGCACGTGCCTACGCTGCCCACCAAAATGGATTTGAAGCATTTTCCATGTTTGGAATTGCAATCCTACTCAATTTACTCTTAGAAGTAGATTTATACTTCGTTGAAATCTTAGCACTAAGTTTTATATCCCTCCGATTTTTGTACATTTATCTTTATATAGCAGATTTTTCCTATGCACGTTCCACGATTTGGGTAATCGCATTTTTATGTAATGTGAGTATGTATATTTTACCGTTAGTTTATTAACATACAGTTTGCGAAATAATTTTTATATAATCCTAATCCTTTTTTCTATATGTCTCGCATATGCTGTACTTTCCGAAAAAAAAGAATCTATAGCAACGGAGAAACACGCCATTACCGATTTTCAAAAAGCCAAACGAGTGTTAAAACGATTTTATGCCAAAATCGGTAAGGACTTCTATTGTGGGTGTAATTTTGAAAAAGATGAAGAAGAGTTAGGTCGATTCAAAATTAACCATGATTCCTGCGGGCTCAAAGCAAGAAAAGATACCAAACGCCAAACATGGATTGAGTGGGAACATATAGTGCCAGCGCATAGTTTTGGAAAAGATAGAGAATGTTGGACAAAAAAAGATTGTGAGCTGAATGGAAAACCTGTTCGCGGACGGAAATGTTGCCAAACCATAGATCCAGAATTCAACAAAATTGAAGCGGATTTACACAATATCTTTCCTGTTCCCGGAGAGATCAATGCCGACCGCGGCATTTTTTCTTTTGGGGAAATTGAAGGCGAAGAAAGAAATTATGGACTTTGTGATTTTGAAGTGAACTTTAAAGAACAAACAGCTGAACCTGAACCAAAGATTCGCGGAGACATTGCTCGTACGTATTTCTATATGGAGTGGAAATATGGAATCGTTATTCCAGAGGGAAGGCGTAAACTCTATGAAACCTGGGACAAACTCGACCCACCCGATACGTTTGAAATTCGTAAAAATGAAATCATAGAAAAAATCCAGTCTATTAAAAATCCTTTTATTGATTGAACCGAAGATTACATTCCAATTCTAGAAAATTGCGGAAAACCATGACTCGGCGCGATGGTGTTCGGTTCATGGGATGTACAAGCCAAACACTTCCAAAATTCTCCAAAGGAAAATCTTTTAGAATGGGAATGAGTCTCCCCGATTGGATATGATCTTCAATGTCCCAAAATGAACGGATGAGAACCCCTTTTCCCTTTAAACCCATTTGTACTAAACTTGCCGCATCATTCGATAAAAAGTTTCGATTCTTGGTAATATCCGATAGGCGAATCTCTGTTCCCGAAAAACGAACCTCTTTATGGAAATCTAAATACAATAGGTTATGATTTTCTAAATCCTTTGGAGAATCTAACTTTAACATGTGGTTAGTCTTACAATAATCGGGACTCACAACAGCTACAATACGATTTTGGAAAAGATAGGTTCCCTCAAGGTTATAGGGAACTTCCATTCCCACACGAATTCCTATATCGATCGATTCTTCCATAAGGTCCAAAAGACTATCAGTGACAATGAGCTGGATTTTGATTTTGGGGTTTTGTTCTTGAAAGCGTTCGATCATATCAGTAACAAAGTTATTAGACATAGAACTCACACAAGTAACGCGAAGTGTTCCCTCTAACACATCTTTGTTGGCGAAGGAATTTTCCAAATCCTTAACACTGTCTAAAACAGACGCCACCTTTTGTAAAATCAACTCCGCATCCCTAGTAGGAACCACCTTTCTCGTATTGCGGTAGAAAAGCTGAGTCTTCCAAATCTTTTCCAGCCCCAAAATCCTTTTGGCAACAGCAGCTTTGGTCACACCCATTTTGGCCGCAGCCAGGGTAAAACTACGTTCTTGTGCAACGAATACAAAGGTTTTTAGGTCCTCTAAATCACGGATCGCCGAAATCATCAAATCCACTGTAAACTATTAGTATCCAATAAGTCAACTCAGTTTCATTATGTATATTTTTTGTTTACAAATCTTGGTATCATTTCAGACCGGCTCCTATGAAAACAATAGAAACCAACGGAATTGCTGTAGCAAGTTTCGTATTAAGAATCGCCTTTGGCACCAACCTACTTGGTCAAGGCATCGTCCGCATGGGCAAACATTATGGGGTCTTTCGAGAATGGATCCAAACTCTTTTTTCTCAGACACCGATCCCAAGCTTTGTCGTAAACACCATAGGTTACCACATTCCACCTTTAGCGTTAGTTTTAGATGTCCTTAATCTTAACGGAAGGAATACTAAGTCTAGTTTGATACCCTATCGATTGATTCCATTTTAAAGTGAGAAAATTATGAAAACCATAGCAGCTATTTTTGATTCCAAACTAAAGAAAACAATCTTACAAACATTAGATGCCGAATCCTTACCACTCGGAGACTATGATGTTCGAGTGAATGTCAAAGCGGTCTCGGTTAATCCAGTCGATTATAAAGTTAAAAAATCCATCCATTCAGAAAACCCAGGTCCAAGAGTTCTAGGATGGGATGCGAGTGGTGTTGTCACAGAGATTGGTAATAAAGTATCTACCCTTAAAATAGGAGAAGAAGTATTCTATGCGGGAGATATCAAACGCCCTGGTAGCAACGCAGAATTCCAAGTAGTAGATGAGTTGATCGTCGGGAAAAAACCAAAAAATCTAAGTTTCAAAGAAGCGGCCTCTCTTCCCTTAACAACGATTACAGCCTATGAAGCCATCTTTGAAAAACTTAAAATAAATCCAAAACAAAAGACAAAGATTCTAATCGTAGCTGGCGCGGGAGGTGTGGGAAGTATTGCCATTCAAATCTTAAAACAAATGACAAATGCCATTGTGTTTGCCACAGCTTCCAGAGAGGAGTCAATCACCTGGGTGAAAAAATTAGGGGTCGACTATGCCATCCATCCCCAAAAAGACTTTTTGGAACAAGTCCAAGATTTGGGATTCGATGGTGTCAATGAAGTTTTACTTTTCAGTGAACCTAAAGAACATTTTGAAAATATTAGTAAAGTCCTTCTACCTTTTGGAAACATTTGTTCCATTGTGGAAACAGACTCCCCACTCAATATGAACTTACTAAAATCGAAAAGTAATGGATATCTTAATGAGTTTATGTTTACAAAGTCAATGTTCCATACGGTAGATCGTATCAAACAAAAACAATTGTTAGAAGAAGTGGGAGGTTTGGTTGCAGAAGGGAAAATTATCCCCACAAATCATATCGATTTAGGAGAAATGACAGAGGAAACTCTAACAAAGGCACACGAACTACTAGAATCAGGAAAAACAATCGGTAAAATTGTACTCGGAGGTTTTACAAAATGAATACAGGTCTTAAAAATAAAAAAGTTTTAGTCACAGGATCTACCAAAGGAATTGGTTTCCAAACTGCACTTAAGTTTGCAGAAGAAGGAGCGGAAGTCGTCATTCATGGCAGAAAGGATGATGCGGTTCATAACGCAATTCAAGAAATCAAATCCAAACTTCCGGAATCAAAGTTAGGTGGTTCCTCAGCTGATCTTGCAACCGAAGAAGGAATCCAAAAACTAATCAAAGAAATTCCTTATGTGGATGTACTTATCAATAACGCCGGGTATTTTGAACCAAAACCTTTTTTTGAAATCACACGAGAGGATTGGAAAAAGATGTACGAAACCAATGTACTCAGTGGTGCTGAACTCACACAACATTATCTCAAGGGAATGTTAGAAAGGGATTCTGGTAGGATTATATTTGTCTCTAGTGAATCTGCTCTGAACATTCCAGCGGAGATGGTGCATTATGGGATGAGTAAAACAGCACAACTTTCAATTTCTCGAGGAAGCGCCGAAATTGCCAAGGGATCACGAGTGACAGTGAATTCCGTCCTTCCCGGTCCCACACTTTCGGAAGGGGTGGAAGAGTTCATCGAAAGTTTGGCGAAGGCCCAAGGAAAATCCAACGAAGAGATGGCAAAAGATTTCATAAGGGAAAACCGCCCGAGTTCACTTGTCCAGAGGTTTGCCAAACCAGAAGAAATCGCCAATGTGATTGTCTTTTTGGCCAGCGAACTGGCCTCGATGATCCATGGTGCGTCGGTTCGTGCCGACGGAGGGGTTTATAAATCCATTTAAAGGTGAGAATGGGGTTCGTAGTTTTTTCTAAATTTGACAAAAGAGATTTTGCTTCATTTACAGAAAACTACGGAATTGGATTCTGGAATTGCTATGAAAGAATATGACATCATTGTCATTGGTGCCGGTGCTGGGACAAAACTCGTCACCCCACCATCGCAAATCGGCAAACGAGTGGCTGTCTTTGAAAAAGAAACTCCTGGTGGGACGTGCCTCAACCGAGGTTGTATCCCTTCAAAAATGGTCATCTATCCATCGGAACTTTTACGTCTGAAACAGGAATCGGAACGCTTTGGAATTCAGTACCCAAACCAACCTAACTTTGATGTAGATGGCATTTTTAAACGTGTGAACCAAACCGTAAAAGCGGACTCAGATTCTATTCCCATCGCCTATGTCAAAAATCCAAATATAAATTATTACCCGAAGAAAGTTTGGTTCAAAGGCCCAAAAATCATCACTGATGGCAACGAAGATTACACCGCCAAACATATATTTATCGTCACAGGAACAAGGCCAAATCTACCTGAGATTCCAGGTTTAAAAGATACTCCTTTTTGGACTTCCAGGGAAGCTTTGTCTCCTGATCGTTTCCCGAAGTCTCTTATTATCATTGGAGCTGGATTTATTTCACTTGAACTTGGTGCCGCCTATCAGGCGTACGGTGCAAAAGTCTCCGGTCTCACACGAGGTGAAGTTTTAAAACATGCTGATGGTGAAATCAAAGAAGAATTAAACAAAAACCTTCCCTTTCCTATCCATACAAATTTTCAATTTTCGAACATCCAGTTTCAAAACGGTATGTTCCAAGTGACAGGCAAAAACAAAGAAGGCAAAAATATTAACTTCGAAGCAGAGAAATTATTAATCGCAACTGGGATCAAACCCAATACTGAAGATTTAAAATTAGAACATACAAATGTCCAATGCAATCGTGATGGATATATCATTGTGGATGAATCTTTACAAACTGGTGAACCTGGAGTTTACGCCTTTGGTGATGTGATCGGAAGGTATTTTTTCCGTCACAGTGCTAATTTTGAAGGTGAATACTTATTTGATAACCTATATAGTGGAAAAGAGAAATCACCCATCAAATACCCTCCAATGCCTGAAGCAATTTTCACTCATCCACAAATTGCAAGTGTTGGAAAAACAGAAGAAGAGTTAATCGAAGACAATATTCCTTATTATAAAGGAGTGAATCCATATCGGTCCAGTGCCACAGGTATGGCTCGTTTATCCGAATCTGGATTTGTAAAAGTATTGGTTTCCAAAAAAACAGAACAGGTGATCGGTGCACATATCATTGGTGAAGAAGCTGCCAATCTTATCCATCAAATCGTTATGGGGATGTATTTAAATGCAAAACTCGACGATTATTTGGGAATGATTTATATTCACCCGGCAATTTCTGAAATCACAAGGAATGCCTTTCGGAAGGTTCGCGAACAAAAACTGAAAGAGAGAAACTAATGAAAAAATTTTTATTCAATCGTTACGATAAAGAAACTTTGAAGAAAAAAGTGTTAGCAGATACGCGAGAACGTAGAGTCATATCATTCTATCGTTATGTAAAAATATCCGATCCAATCGAATTTCGAAATCGATTGTATGATTCATTAGAAGATTTAGGTGTCTTAGGAAGGATCTATTTAGCAAATGAAGGCATCAATTCACAGTTTTCTATACCGATAGAAAATTATGATGCTCTTCGTTCCTTTGTCGATTCACTCCCTGAACTTAAAAATATCTACTTCAATGACGCAGTTGAGGATAAAAAAGAAAGTTTTATCAAACTTGCCATCAAAGTGCGAAAAAAGATTGTCGCTGATGGACTTGATGATTCTAAATTTGATCCTTCAAACGTTGGCACACATTTGTCCCCTCTTGAATTCCACAAAGCATTAGATGAAGAAGGAGTAATCGTCGTTGACTTACGTAATAATTACGAATCGGAAGTTGGACATTTTGAAAATGCAATTTTGCCAGATGTAGGTACGTTCCGAGAAGAACTTCCACTTGTTGAACAAATCCTAGAAAACGACAAAGATAAAAAAATTCTCCTCTATTGTACCGGTGGAATTCGTTGTGAAAAAGCAAGTGCTTACCTAAAATACAAAGGATTTGAAAAAGTCCACCAATTACAAGGTGGGATTATTAATTATGCAAAGGCTGTGACAGACCATGGGCTTACTTCCAAGTTCAAAGGAAAAAACTTTGTATTTGATGACCGTTTGGGAGAAAGAATCACTGATGATATCTTAACTGTTTGTTATACCTGTGGAAGTCCTTCCGATAGACATACCAATTGTGCAAATCTTGGCTGTCATGTACTCATCGTCCAATGTGAGTCATGTTCAAACAAACTTTTGGGATGTTGTTCAGAGGAATGTAAAAAAATTGTTACTCTTCCTGAAGAAGTTCAAAAATCACTTAGACAAGAACAAAGAAAACAACATAAATACCCAACACACCACCTAACAAGGAAACTAGTAGGAAAATAAATGAATCCTTATGCAATCGAACTAGATAGTTTAGAAAAAACATATAAAAATGGAGTCAAAGCACTTCGTTCCATTAATTTGAAAGTGGAATCTGGAGATTTTTTCGCGCTGCTTGGCCCAAACGGAGCTGGTAAATCAACAACGATTGGAATATTGAGTTCTCTTGTGAATAAAACAGGAGGGAAGGTTAAAATTTTTGGAGTGGATATCGATACAAATTTAAATCTCGCAAAAACGTTTCTTGGCATTGTCCCTCAAGAATTCAATTTTGGAATTTTTGAAGCTGTAGAACAAATCTTGATTAACCAAGCTGGGTTTTATGGTATGCCACTAAAAGAGGCGAAAGAAAGGGTAAAATACTATTTAGACAAATTGTCTTTATATGACAAACGAAAGTCCGCAGCAGGAACTCTAAGTGGAGGTATGAAACGTAGACTCATGATAGCAAGAGCACTCATTCATGATCCAAAACTTCTAATTCTAGATGAACCAACTGCTGGAGTAGACATAGAAATTAGAAGATCCATGTGGGATTTTTTAAAGGAACTTAACCAAGCTGGCAAAACAATCATACTCACGACTCATTACTTAGAAGAAGCAGAATCACTTTGTAAAAATATCGCTATCATCGACCAAGGTGAAATCGTAGAAAACACTTCGATGAAAAAACTTTTACAACGTTTGGATAAAGAGACTTTTATTATAGATTTAAAAAAATCATTCAAAACCAAACCAACTTCAAAGAAATTCAATTGGACTTGGTTAGATGACCATAGTTTAGAAGTTCAACTTAGTAAAAATACATCGGTGAATGAACTTTTTTCTGAACTAACAAAGAACAAGTTGGAAGTATTAAGTTTAAGGAATAAATCAAATAGGCTTGAGGAATTGTTTTTATCACTTACAGGGAAACACTAATTATGTGGAAAGAAAACTTAACAGCACTTAAAACAATTGTTCGAAGGGAATGGATTCGTATCATTCGCATTTGGGTACAAACCTTAATCCCACCTGTCATCACAATGGCATTGTATTTCCTTATCTTTGGAGAACTTGTTGGTCGCCAAATTGGTAAAATTGGAGATTTCACCTATATCGAATTTATCGTACCAGGTCTCATTATGATGAGTGTCATCACAAATTCGTATAATAATGTAGTTTCTTCTTTTTTTTCTAGCAAATTTCAAAAAAATATAGAAGAACTTTTAGTTTCACCTACCTCTCCTTATACAATTGTTTTAGGCTATACATTTGGAGGAGTCGTAAGAGGTTTATTTGTTGGAATTCTTGTAACTCTTACTTCTTTATTTTTTACGAACCTGAGATTCCAACATCCCTTTATCATCATCATCACAGTTATATTAACATCGATTCTATTTTCGTTAGGTGGTTTTTTTAATGCATTATTTGCTAAAAAATTTGATGACGTAACAATCATTCCAACTTTTATTCTAACCCCCTTAACTTACCTAGGAGGGGTGTTTTATTCAGTGAAAAATCTACCGGAAGTATGGCAAACCATCTCTTATCTAAATCCAATTCTATACATGGTAAATTTGTTCCGTTATGGATTCATCGGTATCACTGACGTAAATTTAATCTTTTCACTTGGATTCATCCTTGTTCTGTCCATTTTACTTTTTTTACTCAATGTTAGATTAATGAGAGTTGGTTATGGAATCAGAAACTAAACAAAGCCGTAAAAGCAGAATGGAACAAGTTTTGACAGAATCTTTCCAACCGAAAGAATTAGAAGTCCTCGATGTGACATTAGAACACGCTGGCCACCCAGGAATGACAAAAGATTCAAAGGAAACACATTTTCGAATCAAAATGGTTAGCGAGACATTCAAAGGGAAATCAATTGTGGAACAACACCGAGAGGTTTATGGGATCCTTGCCGGGGAATTTAAAAAAGGACTCCATGCATTAGAAATGGATCTTTCCTACCCAAATCAATCGTCTAAATAATATGACAAAACCGACATTAATTAGTTTTAAACTCTGCCCTTATGTACAACGCTCCGTAATCAACCTTTTGGAGAAAAAAGTCGATTACGAAATCAAATATATTGATTTGGCAAACAAACCTGATTGGTTTTTGAAAATTTCTCCATTCGGAAGGGTGCCTGTACTTGTTGTCGGTGAAGAAGTTTTGTTTGAATCGGCTGTCATCAATGAATACCTAGACGAAACAAACCTACCTTCTCTTCATCCAAAAGATCCATTGGCAAAAGCAAAACATAGAGCATGGGCAGAATTTGCCAGTGCTTTGTTAGTTGACCAATACGGTTGGACGATGGCAAAAGAAGAAGTTGATGTAACCAAAAAAAAGCAAGAGATCCTTTCCAAATTCAAAATTCTCGAATCGATTCTCCCTGAACCAAAAAATGATAAGTTGTTTTTTGATGGGAATACGATGCATCTAGTTGATACAGCCTATGCTCCTTTTTTTATGAGAATGGAATTCCTAAAGTCGAAAGGGTCGCAATTTGATTTGGTGAGTGGATTTCCAAAGCTAAAAATCTGGAGCGAAACATTACTTTCTTTACCTTCAGTAAAGAATTCTGTTTTACCAGAAGTGCCTAAAGAATACATTGAATTTATCAAAGCCCACAATTCATGGATGGGAGGAAAATTATAGGATGACCATACCAGAAATCCAAAAAAAAATCGAAGAAGGTTTGCCTGGTTCTAAAGTGGAGATCTTAGATCCTTACCGTGACGGTGTGCACATCAAAGCTGTTGTGACGTATAATGGATTTGTTGGCAAAGGTTTGATCGAACAACACCGAATGGTTTATGCAACTTTAAAAGAAGAATTAAAAGAAGAAATCCATGCATTGGCATTGGAAACTAGGAGTGAATGATCATGGAACAAGAATTAAAAGTCAAAATTGAATCGTTAATCAAATCTGAAAAAGTTTTCCTTTTTATGAAAGGTACACCGGAGATGCCACAATGTGGATTTTCAGCTGGAGTTGTCTCTACTCTCAAACAACAAGGAATCAGTTTTGGTTCTTTCAATGTTCTTTCTGATATGAAGATCCGTGAAGGAATCAAAGAATATACCAACTGGCCAACCATTCCGCAACTTTATATCAATGGAGAATTCGTTGGTGGCCATGACATCACAGTGCAAATGGCTCAATCGGGCGAACTTAAGAAAAAAGTAGGATAAATCATGATTCGTCTCTACCAATATGATTCTTGTCCGTATTGTTACCGAGTTAGGCAATCAATACAGGCGCTTGGCCTCAAAGAAGGTAAGGATTATGAATTGGTAGAGGCAAGGAATGGAACAAAAGGAAGGGAAGAAGTGATCCGACTTGGTGGGATCTCACAAGTCCCTTTCCTTGTCGATGGTGAAATCAAAATGTATGAGTCATTGGATATCATTGATTATATCCAAAACAAATTTTCAAAAACCTAATAAATTCAAAATCGTATCTCCCACTGCCCTTGGTTTGCCTGAATAGGGAAACTCATGAATGTACAAAACTGGATTAAAATTAATTTCGAGAATTGCATAAAACTCGGGATTTGGCGTTTCTGTAATCGCACTTGAGATAATATCTATCCCACAAATCACTGCCCCTGCTGCCTTTGCTGCTTGGATAGCAATAGTTTTAAAATCCGGATGAACCATATCAGTCACATCGATTGAATCACCACCAGTCGAAATATTAGAATTTTTACGAAGAAAAACTTGTTCGCCTTTCTTAGGAATGGAATCAAAATCTAACCCTTGGTCTGATAAAACCATTCTTTCAACTTCCGACATTTGTATTTTTTCAAGTGATGTGATATGGCCTTCACCTCTCCTTGGGTCTTTGTTTTTCTCTAAAACCAACTCTTTTATAGAATGAACACCATTTCCAATTACATTGGCTGGCACTCTGTTACAAACTGCTACTACTTCGTCACCTAATACTAAAAAACGATATTCAGGACCCTCGATAAACTCTTCGATGATGATAGAACTTGAAAATGAAAAAGACTCTTTGACAAAATGGGAAAATTTTTCTAAAGGATCAGATGGATTAGAAATTCCGATTCCAATACCAAAATTGGTTGTAACAGGTTTGATCACTTTTTTTCGATTCTGAAAAAAGGTATAATCGGCAATTGCATCTTCGATTTTTGCGTAATCTCTTCCAACTGGGACTCGTATCCCATGTTCTTTCAAAACGAGTTTTGAGGCAATTTTGTTTTCCATGACAAGGTATGTCATAAGACTATCGAGTCTTGTTTTACTTGCCTCCTTTACAAATTCTGTATGATTCCCCTTTTTTAATCTCAGGAAATTTTCTTTTCGATCGATGACTTCAACTTCAATCCCACGAGAAATCGCATCACGTATGATAATCTGGGTTGAAATTTCTAAATCTTCCCATCCAGGTAACAGAGGTTTGGGTTGCGACATTTCAAACCTCACTACAAAGTTTTAGAGGATTAATTTGAATGGGTTTTTGATTTTTTTTAAGATGGCTTCCTTCCAAAGTTTCCATCTTCTTTTGTTCATAAAAAGATTGTTCGCTCAAATCCTCATAATATTTAATTCGATTTGTAGATAAATTCACTTTCAAAAGTTCTTCCTTATGAGAGCGAGCAAGTGCCAAACCAAATTCTCGAAAACTAGCTTTGTTAATTGTTAAATCTAATTCAGACATTGTTGCACCAAGTAGAGATGGATCATCCCATTTTTCCCATTGGGCTTCTAAAGCACGACTAAACGGTCCGTTAGCATCATTTTCATCCAACAAATCCGCGATTGGCTGTAATTCCACAAATAGTTGATACACCATATCTCGTAGGTAAATTTCCTTCCCAAATAAATAAACCTTTGTATCCGGTTTTCTTCCAAACCAAGTTGTACTTTCTTGGTTTTTCCTCCATTGTTGCATCTCCAGCAAATCAGATTTAGGTGATTCATTCAACATACAATATAAAAGTACCATATGGAGAAAATATAGTCTAGTTTCTTCCACTCCTATTGCCGAAAACGGATCCAAATCAAGAAGTCTGATTTCCAAATATTCTACACCTCGATCCATTAAAGCATCGACTACCCTTTCATCTCCTTTCGGAACTTGTTTTGGTCTTACGAGTGAATAGTATTCATTTTCTAATTGTAAAATATAATCATTCAATTGATTGGTAGGTTTAGTGTTGAATTGTTTATAAGGAGAGTATGTTTTCGAAACCACATGACACATATCAGAAGCGTATTCCTGCAAGGAATTGACTGAAATTGGAAATTTACCTTGCACCTTACTCGTATAACCAACGTTTGATAATCTCAATGTGGTCGAATACGGTGCATTCAAGGTTTTAGAATCTAATTTTTGAAAGTTTTTGTTTTTGAATTTTGTATCAAAAAAAGTAACATCCGTTACGCTAGAAGAGCCAAATAGATACAATAATGTGGGAGATATTCGATAAAAATTACGGATCGTATCAAAATAAATTTGAGATTTAGTTTCTTTGGAAAGTGGTTTTTGAAATCTTTTTTCTGAAACAACCGATAACATACAAGAATCAAATGATATATTGTAATGTACACCGGAGATGGTTTGCATTTTTTTTCCATACCGATGGCCTAAACCATTTCGGTAGATTGTTTTTTTTCTCCCTTCTTTGGATGTGCCATATTGACCTACTTCAATTTTGTTTTCCGAGGGTAAAGCTGGAGGCATACTAAATGGCCACAAAAATTCTTTTTCTAAAATTTTTGCAGTAAAGGCATGAAGCTCTGTCAGTTCCGTCAATGCATCAGGAATCGTTTTATGGATATTTGTTGCGTACTCAATTTGTGCCTCAGCAAAATCAGTTTTGATCAAAGGGTGAGTCAAACTGGACCCTAATGCTTTGGGGTGAGGTTCTTGTGATAAAAAAACTTTTTCACTAATCCGAACACTTTCTCTTTCTAAACCGTGTTTGGCGCTCAGAAGACAGTCCTTATATTCTTTGGCAAATAAAACAACTGTCGAATTTTTTGATTTCGATTTTAACAATTTTCCTTTCATCAATTAAAAACCTAAGGGCACACCTTCCCCTTTCGGGTCGGACACTCCGATGAGTTTCTCTCCTTCCTTTGACACAACAAAAACTTTTGCTCTGTGCCTACTATATTGGACTTGGTAAAATGGTAGATCTGTTTCAGGAAAATATCCTTTTAGTTCCGGATCTAAAAATAATATATCAGGCATGTATTGATGGTGAACCCTTGGGAACGAAACACTTTCATATAAGTTTCGTTTTTGAAATAAATAATGGTACAATGTGTTAAAAATTGTCGTTGGAATTTGGGACCCACCAGGAGCACCAATGACTAATTTAGTTTGTCCGTTATTTTCTAACAAGATGGTGGGACTCATACTCGAAAGAGGTGTTTTTCCGGGTGCAATTTCATTTGCTTTGGAACCCACAAGTCCATACAAATTGGGAATTCCAGGTGCAATCGAAAAATCATCCATTGTATTATTTAAAACAAGCCCTGTCCCTTCCACCATTTGTACAGAACCAAAAATCCCATTGATTGATTGGGTTGATGAAACAGCATTGCCTTCTTTATCCATCACTGAGATATGTGTGGTGTTATAGGAATCTTTTGGCAAGGAAGGTTTTTCTCTCTCTTTCCAATTGCCGGAGACTACTTTTTTTTCTATTTCGTGCATTTCATCTTGGATGTATGTTTGTGAGTTCAATTTGCCAACTGGAACCTCAGTAAACACTGGATCACCTCCAAGTAGAGCTCTATCTCGATAAGCCACTCGCATAGCTTCCGTTATTTGAATGTATTCACCAACCAAACCTTTGGGAAAGGATTTCGATTTACCCATCTCTTCCACCAATTTCATTAGTGTGATCAAATGAACACCAGAACTTGGAGGAGGCATTGTCAATATTTGATACCCCCAAACGGAATTAACAAGTGGCTCCGTTTGTTTTACTTGGTAGGATTTCCAATCATCTTCATTGATAAATCCATCAAAATCATTGTAATATTTGGAAACAAGTTTGGTTGTTTCACCATCAATCCATTCCCTTTCCTCATTCTCTAAAATTCGTTTTAAGGTAAAAAACAAATCATCTTGGACTAGGAGTTCCCCTTCTCGAATTGGCCTGTTGTCTATCCCAAATACCTTTTGCATGGGGGGATTCATATTCGGCCAAACTTTTGTGATCGCACTTGCCAAATCAGCATATACTGCAAAACCATTTTTCGCATAACGCATCGCTGGTGCTATAATATCAGAAAGAGGTAATTTACCATGGTTCTTTTGGATTTTAATCAACCCTTGTACATTCCCAGGTACTCCAACACTATAAGGGCCTTTCACAATTTTTTCGGAATCGGGAGATCCATCTTGTTTTAAATAAAAGAGGGCCGTTCCTTTTTTAGGTGATCGTTCCCTAAAATCATAAGCCCACTTTCCTTTTTTGGGTAGGTAAACAATCGCGAATCCACCTCCAAATAATCCAGTGGATTGAGGCCTTAAGACAGAAATCGCAAAACTTGCGGCAGTAAAAACATCTACTACATTCCCACCTTGTTTCCATACTTCCACACCTGCTTGGGAAGCAAGAGGATGGTCTGTGGCAATCATAAACTCCCGACCTACAAGTTCGTAACGATCCCGTTTTTCCTTTGCACCTTGGATTTGTGGGATGGAAGTGTCACTTAGTTGTGATTCTTTTTTTGTTTCTAAAACGGATTGAATGGTTTCACATGTTCCCACCCATCCAAGGATCAGTAGGTTCAAAATTAAGAAGGTGACCCTTCTTTTCGTAAACCTCAATCGAAAATACCCATTTGCATTTTTGCTTCTTCACTTGCCATCTGCCTTGGTTCCCACTTAGGATTCCACACTACATGCACTATGACTTCTGAAATGCCATCCACACGTAACGCGTGGTTTTCAATGTCTTGTTTCATTTGAGGACCAGCCGGACATGCAAGTGAAGTATAAGTCATTGTGACTTCAGCTTTTTCCCCTTCCACTTTTACATCGTAAATCAAACCAAGTTCGACAAGTGAGATTCCAATTTCTGGATCTTCAACCGAACGGATGCTATGAAATACTTCCCATTCCTTTTCTGTTTCAGGTTCTCGGATCATTTTTTCACCTCGATGATTTTTTGTAAGGTTTGCCAAGGCAAAAGAGCACAACGATGACGACTTGGATGAGCCTTCACTATATTTAAAAAGGATATCTCTTCTAAATTTCCAAACAAGGAAGTTTCACTTCCCTCTAAGAATTTTTTTCGTTCCGATGAATAGGAAGCAAACAAATCGATTACAAATTTAGTTTGATTTTTAAATAAGAATCCAAGCGATGCGGAACAAATAGAACATGATTCACCAGCAACAGAAACAATCTGAATTGTTTTGCCTTCGCCGATTTTGTAGTATAATTTTACTTCATCCCCGCAGAGTGGGTTGAGTCCCACAACTTCAAACACAGGTTCATTTGGTTTTTCCCAATTCGCCAAGGATTTCCATTTTAGAAAATCCTCAAACGATTTATTTTCTAACGACACGACCAAATATAGACTTCACTTTTTCAATCGCTTGGATAAGCACATCTATGTCTTCTTTTGTATTGTAAAAGTAAAAGGATGCACGACAGGTTCCTGGAATTTGAAATTGTTTCATCAAAGGTTGGCAACAGTGATGACCAACACGAATTGATACACCTTCTTCATCTAAGATTGATCCAACATCATGAGGGTGGATACCATCCATGGTAAAAGAAATCACACCACCTCGTTTGTCTAAATTATCGGTGCCGAAAATTCTTAGCCCACCTATCCTTTGAAATCGTTCCAAAGCATATTCTGTTAACATTCTTTCATGTTCTTTGATTTGTTTCATACCTACTTTTTGTAGGTAATCTAAAGCATGTGAGAATCCAATGACACCAGCAATATTGGGAGTTCCGGCTTCCAATTTTGCAGGTAATGCTGCATAGGTTGAACTTTGAAGTTCTACAGACTCAATCATATCTCCACCACCTAACCAAGGTGGCATTGCTTCTAGAATTTCTTCTTTTCCAAATAGAACCCCAACACCAGTTGGGCCAAGCATCTTATGGGCTGAAAAAGCGTAGAAGTCCACATCCATATCCACCAAATGGATAGGCATATGGCAGGCAGCCTGTGCACCGTCAACAAGCACTTTAGCTCCCACTTGCCTTGCTCGGTCAATGATCTTCGAAAGGTCATGTATCGTGCCTGTTACGTTAGACATTTGGCTAATCGCAACAATTTTTGTGCGTTTCGTTATGATTTCGTTTAACTTAGATAAGTCGTAAGTAGTGTCTTCAAGGATTGGAATAAACTTTAAAAATGCTTTTTTTTCCTGAGCCAACATTTGCCATGGGACCAAATTGGAATGGTGTTCCTGAACCGAAAGTACAATCTCATCACCTTCCGATACATTCACCCTACCATAGGTTTGTGCAACTAAATTGATTGCATCCGTTGTTCCACGAGTAAAGATAATTGCTTTTGCACATTGGGCTTGGAAAAAATGAGATGTTTTAATCCGAGTCCGTTCAAACAATTCTGTTGCATGTTGGGAAAGATAATACACACCCCTATGGATATTTGCATTTTCTTTCGCATAATAATCATTTGTTGCCTGAATTACACTTAAAGGTTTTTGTGAGGTAGCTCCATTGTCTAAATAAACAAGTGGTTTCCCATTTGGAAGGGTTTGCGACAGAATGGGAAAATCCAATCTCAGTTGATAGGGATCTAAACTCATACAGACTCCAAATCCACTTCCAAATCTTCACCGTTAACCTTGGTAGGAAAAATCGTCAAAGGTTCGGTCGCTGGAAGAGCGAGAACACTTCCATTTCGAATGTCAAATTTTGCGAAATGACGAGGACACGTGATCACACAACCTTCTAATTTTCCACAGGAAATTTCTTCGCCATCATGGGTACATGAATCTTCGAAAGCATAATAATTGTTTTCCCATTTTGTAACAACAACAGAAAAATGACGTGTTTTAATAACAGAAAGTTTCCCTTCTTCAATTTCATGTACAGATATTAACTTCTTAAATGCCATCATTTCCCTCCCACAAGGATCGTATGGACCTTTGATTCTAACCCAACTTTTATATCCTCTGAAAATCCGATGGAATGAATAGTTTCTCCGTAAAAGGCAGTGACTAGGAGAGATTTTGACTCTTCAGGACTCAATCCCCTAGACAATAAATAAAAGTATTGTTCTTCATCAATATCCCCAACCGTCGCGCCATGTGTGCAAGATACATCTTCCGCAAGGACTTCCAATTTTGGATTCGCTTCTGCTCTTGCTTTTTTGTTGAGTGAAAGATTAAATGATTCTTGGTGTGCAACCACCTTTTTCAAATTAGGTGGTATTATCAAATTCCCAGTGAATATATGATGAGATTTGTCAGTTACAATAGTTTTATAACTAATTTTACTATTGGTATGGTCTGCATGGTGTATCATCTCCATATCCAAATCTTTTAAATTTCTCTTTGAAAGCGCAGAGACTCCATCCACAATCACTTCTGACCCTTTTCCCATTAAATGAGAGTGTAGGAAAAATTTTGAGCGGAATCCGCCAAACGGATAATGATGAAGTTTTAAAGATGCATTTTCTTTTGTAAAAATCAGAACACTTCTAAATTGAATGAGGTCCTCATCTGTATTTTCTTCATCCAAAATTTCAACATGAGAATCCTTTTCAGAAACAAATATATCTAAGATTGTTTGCAAATGAAGGGAATCAGATTCATGTTTTGATTCAGTATTAAGTTTGATTTGTGATGTTTTCCCACTCGGAATATAAAAAATCCGAACTAAAGAACGTACTGCATCTCCCACCAATTTCCGATCCACTTCCGTTAGACCATCTTCACAAATCAAAAACTCGATCTCCTTCGAATTGAGAAGTGAAACATAATTAAAAAAATCTTTTGCTAGGTGGTTTTTTACTAAGGTAAGGATTTCATCTATTTTTTGACTTGGTAAGAGATCTGGACTAGAGTTTTTTTGATTTGAATCCAGAATAGAATTTTTTTGAAATGGATCAAAACCCAATTCTTTCCAATCAATGGAACTAATTGGAAACTTACGGTATGTCTCGTCCTTCTCTGTCGGTAGAGTCATATCATTCCAACTACCAAGAAACGAGGAACAAAATTCTTTTCGTTTCTCTTGGTTTAAAACAAATTGATTTTTGATGAGTAAGGAATTCATTTAACCCCTTCTCTCTCCAAAATCCAGTCGTATCCTACTTCTTCTAATTTCAAAGATAAGTCTTTACCACCTGTCTCTAAGATCCTACCATCAGCAAACACATGTACAAAATCAGGAACAATGTAGTTTAACATACGTTGGTAATGTGTGATGAGTAAAATGGATCTTTCTGGATTTCGATTGGAATTGATCCCTTCTGAAACAATCCGAAGAGCATCGATGTCAAGACCCGAATCCGTTTCATCCAAAATCGACAAAACTGGTTTTAACAAACTCATCTGTAAAATTTCCGCGCGTTTTTTCTCACCACCAGAAAACCCATCATTCACATAACGACCAATAAATGATTGAGGTACCTCTAAAAGGTCCATAGCTGTTTTTAATTCTTGTTTGAATTCTTTTACCGGAATGTCTTTTCCCCGGTGCGCTTTTAAGATGGACTTTAGAAAATTACCAATGGTAACCCCAGGGAGTGCTGTAGGGTATTGGAAGGATAAAAAAATGCCAAGCCTTGCCCTTTCATCAGTCGAGAGTTTTAAAATAGATTCTCCCCGAAAAAGGATGTCTCCCGATGTAATCGTGTATTTGGGATGGCCTAGAATGACATTGGATAAGGTACTTTTTCCAGATCCATTTGGCCCCATGATGGCATGGACTTCCCCAGCTCCGATTGATAAGTTTACCCCTCGGAGGATTTGTTTGTCTCCGACACTGGCATGGAGAGCTTGAATTTCGAGAATTGCGGACAAGGTGGTATCCTGTTTTTTTATTTAGAATGATTCTATAATATAGACGAATCCCTTCTACCAGGAAAATCGACCACTCAAAAAAAACAAGATTCTATTCCGACCAACTCACTTGTGCCACAAGGATCTTACCTGCCATGAGAGAAAAAGTAAAGATCACATATTGGTTTTGATTGTTAATATCATACAGTGGATAGGTCACACCCCATTTTTTGCGAAACCGTTCCGATTCCTCTTTGTGTTTTAAAAAATAAGGTTTCCAAGCGTAGTTATTACCAATTTGCCTCGAACGCTCCAAATAACCACCATTCATCCGATCCAAATCGTAAGTGGGAGTAATTTGGTACCCTTCCGCATCACATACAAATACCTTTAAGATTTCCCTTGGGAGGGAACCGAGGATTTGTCCAAATCGAAAAGGAAAGTCCTCTTCTTTGGAATCCGAAAGTTCATAAAACAAATCTTGCAATTGGTCGATGATCTTTTGTTCCCGGATCCCTTTTTCTCTAAGTTCCCTCGACCTGACACTCGAGAAGTTCTCAAGGACGGACTTCATCTTATCAGAAAATGTATTTCGATTTAAAAAATGTGGGTTCGGAGTCGAAAAATAATACCCTTGGAGAAGATTGGCTCCCATGGAAAGCGCAAGATTCACTTCTTCTTCGTTTTCAATTCCTTCAAACAGAAGTTGGCTCCCAAGTTTTTGGCTCATTTCGGATATGGCACCCAGGACTTGTTTGAAAGAGTTTTTGTTTAAACTCTCACGCATGATTTTGATATCCACTTTCATGATATCTGGATGGAGATAACCAATACGTTCTAAGTTGGAAAAACCAGTCCCTAAATCATCAATGGCAATTTTTAAGCCATAATCACGAAAGATCTGAACGATTTGGATGAGCCGGTCAATGGATCCATCAAATTCATCTTCTGTGATCTCAATCACAACCTGGTTGCGGTCGATCCCGTATTTTTCGATGAGTTGGATGATATGGAAATTTTCAGCAAAAAGATCAGTATTGTGCACACGCGAAAGGAAGTTCGGCATCATATTAAAAAACAATTTGGTCCGAAGGTTACTTTCCTTGAGAGTTTGTACGGCCTTTTCCCGTAAAATCCGATCAATATTATAAACGGGAACTGGGTCGTGTTCGCGATTGTGGAATAAACCACCTAAGGAATGGTAGGTATTCTCCTCAGGATTGAACTGACGTCCCAATACTTCGTAGGCCGAAATAGAGCGATTGATGGCGTTGACGATGGGTTGGAAATGAGGGACAAAATATGTCTCGTTCCAAAACTGGTTTCCTTCCGTTGATTCCGTTGTGAACATGGTTCCCTTTCTTCCAACTTAGAACTTTGTGCCAAACTGGCAAGAAAAATTCCACATTTTTGGAACAAAAAGGACTTATTTTTGACCAATTGAATCCATAATTGTGTCATTTCTGACTCAAATAGTATATCCATCTGGGATGGCAGAGTGTCTTGGTACAACAATGATCCCATCTCGGATGCGGATGTAATCATCTTCGTATTCTTGTAAATTTTGTTCGTTTAACAGCCGAACGTTGGCGCCGATAGCACAATCTTTATCGACAATTGTCCGTCGTATTTCGCAGTTAGGTCCTATGCCGATAGGGATTTTCCCTGACTTCCTATCAAAGTATCCGTAATGGTCGAGTCCCATGATGATGGAATCGTAGATTTTTGTGCCAGAAGCAATGAGTTGCCGTACCCCAATGATGGAACGATGCACCTCACATTGGTTAAGAATTGTCCCTTCTGAAATCAAAGCTTGGTTGACCACCGCCTGATTGATCTTTGACGGTGGGAGTGCCCTCGCCCTTGTATAAATCGGGGTTTTTTCTAAGTATAAATTGAATTTGGGAATGTGGTCGGTTAACATCAAATTGGCTTCGTAGAATGCCTTAATGGTTCCAATGTCTTCCCAATAACCATCGTAAGTATACGCTTTTACCTTCCGTTCTTTTATGGCTTTTGGAAGGATTTCTTTACCAAAGTCAGCCATACCCCTGTCTTCTAAAACTTCGATTAACGTAGAAGTATTAAAAATATAAATCCCCATATTGGCAAGGAATGATCCATTCTCTGTGCGGCAAGATTCCACTTGCGAGAGATCTTGAGGTTTTTCAATGAACTCTTGTATGGTTCCCCCGATCCCTGCTTTGACAATTCCCAATCCATAAATTTGGTCTTCTGGGATTGCATTGGTTGCAACAGAAATTTGGGTTTCAGGATCCATCAAATGGCTTTGCATAAAGTCAGCCAAATCCATGTTATACAATTGGTCACCGGATAGGATGAGGACATATTTTGGTTTTTGTTCTCTAATATAAGGTAAAACTTTTCTAACTGCATCGGCTGTACCTTCAAACCAATTGGCACTGGAAACCGTTTGTTCAGCGGCAATGATTTCCACAAAACTTTTTTGGTGGATGTTATTTGTAGCGTAGGTCCTATTGATGTGACGGTTCAGCGAATATGAGTTAAACTGTGTTAGGATGAAAATTTTTTCGAATCCACTGTTTAAAGAATTGGAGATGGGGATATCAATCAAACGATACTTCCCGCCAAAACTCACGGCGGGTTTGGATCTTTTTTCCGTAAGAGGTAGAAGCCTTGTTCCTTTTCCTCCACCTAAAATGATTGTCAGTACTTCATCTTTTTTTAAGATAAAATCCACACAGTCGATTGAGTCTTCTTGGAATCGCATACTTAATCTTATAAGCAGATTACACGAAAAAGCAAGAAAAGGAAAATGAAGATGTTAATTTTTTAACAGAGCTTCTAAGATTTGTTTGCCGTCCATTTTTCCCGTGTATGGATTCATGGCCCGTTCTGGGTGTGGCATCATTCCAAGGACATTTCCTTTTTCATTACAGATCCCTGCGATGTCATGAAGGGATCCATTTGGGTTTTCCTCATATCGAAACACAATCTGCCCATTTTTTTCTAATCGTTCTAAAGTTGATTCATCAGCAAAATAAGCACCTTCCCCATGTGCAATGGGAATGGATAATTTTCCACTGAAATGATTCGCAAATGCATTCTCTTTGACAGGAACAAGATCCACATCTTTACAAATGTATTTCAAAGTACGATTGTGTAGGAGTGCACCAGGGAGCAGTCCCGATTCCGTTAAGATTTGGAATCCATTGCATACACCCAGTACCTTTCCACCTTTGTTCGCATACTTCACGACTGATTCCATAGACGGACTAAACTTTGCCATCGCTCCGCAACGCAGGTAATCACCAAAAGAAAAACCACCAGGTAAGACCACTAAATCTGGTATGTCATCAAATGATTCTTTGTACCAAGTGTACTGAACATCTGCTTGGAATGAATCCTGTAAAACAGAACCTACATCTTTATCACAATTACTTCCGGGAAAGGTAACCACTCGGACTTTCATTGAGACTCAACCACCAATTTGTAAGTCTCAATCACTTGGTTCACAAGGACGGATTCACAGATTCCTTGGGCTATTTCTTCTGCTTCTTTTAAAGACGAGGCATTGAGTTTGATTTCAATGTATTTACCAACACGTAAGTCTTGGATTTGCCCCTTACCTTGGTCGTGAAGGGTTCGGAGAACAGTTTGTCCTTGGGGGTCAAGGACCGATTCTTTGAGGGTGACGTTTATTTTTGCGACAAACATAAGTTGATTTTATCTTCCAATTCCAAGTATTTTTTACGTAGTTCCTGAATCAAGGATTCGGGCAGTTTCGGTGGTGGTGGATTTTTATCCCAGGAGGTCGATTCTAGCCAATTTCTGAGGATTTGTTTATCAAAACTGGCAGGTGTTTTTCCAAGGGCATAGGTGCTTGCATCCCAATAACGAGATGAATCCGGAGTTAAAATTTCATCGATCAGAATGGGCTCATCCCCTATCAGACCAAATTCAAATTTTGTATCACAAAGTAAGATTCCTTGTTTTGCCATCAAATCATGGGCTTCTTGATAGAGCTTAAGGGAAATTTGTTTTACCTTTTGGAATAAAACCGTTCCTACTTCCTTTTCCATGGTTTCTTCACTTACATTTTCATCATGACCAGAATCATTTTTCCGAGCAGGTGTGAAAATGGGAGAAGGGAATTTGTAAGATTCTTGGATTCCTTTTGGGTAAGCGGTCTCAGCGATTGTCCCGAATTGTGTATATTCTTTCCACGCAGAACCTGTCAAATAACCACGCACGACACATTCAAAATCAATTCGTTTTGCTTTTTTAACAAGAACAGAACGTCCCACCAAACTCTCCTCATTTTTGTAAGGAAGGGGAAATTGATTGGGATCATCCGAAACCAAATGATTGGGAATATTACCAAAATACCGAAACCAGTTTGTCGAGATTCTTGTAAGGATCTTTCCTTTGTCCAAAACGGGTTCAGAGAAGACAACATCAAAGGCAGAAATACGATCGGTTGCGACAAGCAGTAACTCATCCCCTAGGTCGTAAACATCTCTCACCTTTCCCTTGTAATGTGGACTTGGAATCATAATTGGATACACACCATCGCCATATCATCGCTCGGTGTGGAAGTTCCACAAAACTCTAAAATTTTTGTTTGTACAGTTGGCAAAATATCCTCTCCAGAACGAACTGATTCATGAAAGATTTCACGCATTCCATCTTCCGTTATGTATTCCATTTTTGCATTCATTGCTTCGCTTGCCCCATCGGTGTACATAAAAAACTTGGATCCTTTTTTTAAAGAAACCGATTGGACCTCATCATTCGTAATCATATTGATACCCATAATCATGGGACTCATACCTTTCAGTAACTTTGTTTCTCCATCCATAGAAATAATTGGAGCCGGGTGTCCCCCATTGATATACGACAAATTTAAATCTTGGTCAATGATTGCATAACAAAAGGTAATTGCATAATCTTCAGGTAATACAAGTTCCATATTTTTTCTCAAATGAGAAACACGTTCCTTTAAACCCATATTTGCCACTAAATTAAAAAGTTGCATCTTAAACATTGCGCCAATAAGAGCAGCACTTGGACCGTGGCCGGAACAATCAGCAATTACAATGTGGAGTTTCTTTTCTTCTATCCATGTATCTACAAAATCTCCACCAATTTGTAAGTAAGGGTGAAACAAAGTTTGTGCTTTGATACCATTCCATATAAAACTTTTTTCGGGTATGAGTTGGTCTTGAACTCGACGTGCAGTCTGTAACTCCTTCTCATATTTACTTTTTTGTTGGTAAAGTTCGTCTTGTAAATCTTTCAAACGGATCACCGAATGAATCTTGGCAACTAACTCTCGTTTATTAAAAGGTTTATTAATAAAATCATCACCACCATTCTTCATGGCTTCTTGGAAACCAACCTCACGATCTATGGACGTAATGAATAAAATGGGAAGTAATTTAAACTGATCCATTGTTCGAAGTTCCCGACAAAACGAAAACCCGTCTTGATTTGGCATATTCACATCAAGCAAAAGTGTATCAATCGAGGTATTGAGAAGTACGAGCCGAGCTTCTTCGGCTGAATAGGCAGTGTATGTCTTAAAACCTTCTTGTAACAAAAGGTATTTTAAAAGTTCCACATTTTCGGGAACATCATCAACGATAAGGATTGTGTGTTGAGATTCCTTCAGTTCCATAAGAGATTAATTTAACTTTGACCTGAGGATCGATCTCATTTCTTGGATTTTTTCGTTTCGATTGGAAAGTAAAAACAAAAATAAAAATAAAAAGTGATAAGCGATCACACCAAGCCACATGGTCTGTTTCATATCACTATCCATTCCTCCTTTACCAAGAACACTACCAGGATGGTTTCCTGGATTTTCGATCCAACGGATGGCACCCCAAGTTAGAATCGCACTGACTGCACAGAGCAATGAGAGGTAAGCTGATATCGTAGCCTTTTTTTTCCGGGAAGGAACCAAGTAACGAAATATAAAATAACTGAGTAAGGAAATACATAAAATAAAGAAAGATTGTAGCCTAGCATCTGTTTTGTCCCAAGGAACACCCCATGCACTATAAGCCCAAATTGGACCCGAAAACAAAACTCCCAATGCGAAGACAAAAGCAAGTTGGTTTGCCGTAAATGCTAAACGGTCCCAAAGAAGATCTTTTCGAATCAAATACACGAATGAAAATAAAAAAGATAACAAAGGCCCGTATAATGCTACCCAGGCGACTGGAACGTGGAGGTAGAATATTCGATGGCTTAGTCCCTGCTCCAAAATCACATTCGGATAGAGGATGGAAACAAAAACAGCAAACACTAACGACAGGCAGACAACCAAATAGAATAGATAGTCGAAAGCAGGGTGAATCAGTTTGATTTTACGTTCCATTTTTTTCCAGATTTCCAGACTGGAAAAGAAATTCTAGGAGAAAATACAAATCCCCTACTCATTCTTTAAGGTTTCCACCATCACTGAACCTAAGGTTCCATAAAATAAAAGGAAAAACAAAAGTAGTCCAACAGATGGTAAGTAAAATCCGACCTCAGACCAATACCGATTCTCAGCTTCTAATCCAAATAAAAACAATGGGATGGAGAAAGGTAATTGTAAAAGTGGGATGATAATTTCTTTCAAACGGCTTTCGAATGCAATCACGCCAAGGGATACTCCCAAAAAAACCAAACACCCACTCCCCAAATTGGCAAAAAGCCATTCACCAAAATACCGGTCCAAACTCATATTCTGAAAGAAAACGGACAATACCAAAACAAGGAGAGCATTCACAAGGATCGTACAAAACCAAATGGTTAACGACTTACTAAGATATAATAAGGTAGGACTGACATAACTTAAACTTGCTTCCCATCCCATCGATTCCCTTTCTTCCCATAAACTCTGGCTGATAATCACAAAGTTTAAAATGAATATGATGGCCCACTTGAGACCTCGGATACTCCTCGCAGATAACATCTCATTCACTTCGATCGAAGTATAAAAAATAAAAACAACAGAGACACTTAATGTAAATAACGATACGATCCCACCCAGAGAACGACCAATGAGATAAAAATCTTTTTTTAATAATCTAAGAAACAAAAACTTTCCCCTGCTGAATGGAAATCGTTCGAGAACAGTGTAAGTCCTTTGGAAAGGAATGGAGAACAGCAAGTATCAATTTGGATTCTTTTTCATAATTTAGAATGGAACTTAAAATTTGGGAAGATTCAGAATCGAGTCCAGTATATGGTTCATCAAATAAAATGACTTCTGCATTAGAAAGTAAAACTCTCATGATAGCTACCTTTTGTTTCATACCACGAGAAAACAAATGGATGGGATCCCAAATCCGTTTCTCCAATCGGAACAGTTTTAGCAGTTCTTGCCTTCGCTCCAAAGAATGGGTTCCGTCCAAACTAGCAAAATAATTCAGATTTTCCTCTAAACTGAGCGATGAATAAAAACCTAATTCGTGCCCAAGGTAAGTAACTTTCCGTTTCCCATTAGGCCAATGCCAATGAGGAGAGGATAAAGATTCATGATAAATTTTTTTGAGTAATGTAGATTTACCGGCTCCATTTTCACCTAATACGGCTACCAAACCTTTTTCAAAAAAACTAAGATTCACCTCTCTCAAGATGGTTTTTTCGCCGACAGTAATAGTGAGTCCTTTTGTCTCCAAAAGTATTCGGTTCATTCTACACCATGTTCCATTCGCTGTTTACATTCGCACTTCTGTTTTTATTCCCGAGCCTACTCTGGGGACAAAAACTAATTGGGAACAAGGAATACCCAGAGATCCTTTGGGGAAAAGATGAAGAATTCGACACCACCGATTTCCCCAACGGTTCTTTTATTTACCATAAAGATGACTTCATCCTGGCACGAGGAAAGTTGTATACAGGTGAACCACCAAAATCCAATGGAAGTTTTGTCTACGGAACAGAAACCATTACCAATTCAGGCAAATGGAATAATGATACCATTGACATCCTTTTGAATGGAAAAGCAAACGAGCGTGGTGAAGTGATCAAACGTTTGGAAGCGGGGATCCGATTTGACCCGCAATTTTTCCCTTTCCGTTATAATTTAGGAAGATTGTATTCCTTGGAAATGAAATATGAAAAGGCATTGGTAGAATTTGAATATGCGAAAGCAGAAATGCCAGATTACTATAAAACCTACTTGCACATAGGAATCCTTTCCGAAATCACACGGCAAATTTATTATGCGATTTTGAATTATAAACTTGCTGTAGAAAAAAATCCCTATGATACAGAAGCTTTGATCCGCCTAGCAGACCATTATCTTGCCACTGGTTTAAAAAACAGAGCCTTACTTTATTTAAACAAAGCCTTAAAAATTGAAGAAGAGAGTCCAAATGTAAAACTTGGTTTTGCCCGTCTTGAAATGGAAAAAGGGAATTACCATATTGCTTATAAAATATTTAATCGGACTAGCCTTACAACTGCAGAAGGAAAAGTAAAACCTTACGATAAAAAGTTTCATTATTATTTTGCAGAAACTGCATCGAAAGTGACAGACTATGAAACAGCTGAAGAACAATACACGAAGATGTTAAGTTTTGCCAATGATCCTTTTTTTGCAACAGTCTCTTCCAAAGTTATAGCCAGGAGACGTGATATAGCGAAAAAATTTGCAGAGGCAAAACGAACTCAATTGGATGATTCAGAAGAAGAAGTAACCCCGCCGAATGAATGAGCTTTAGATTCTAAAAGCTCTTTTAAAAGTTTTGAACTTGGATGTTTTAAAATTTCTTTTGGACTACCTGATTCAGTAATCAAACCATCTTCTAATACAAAAATTTCATCACACATATAGGATAAAAATCCTAAATCGTGGGAAACAATAAGCATCCCTATTTTTTCTCTTCTATTGAGCGATTTTAATTCTTCTGCAATTTTTTTCTGAACTAAAACATCTAAAGCGGTTACAGGTTCATCCAATAAAAGGTATTCTGGATTGGCTAGAAGTGCCCTAAGAATTGCAAATCGTTGCAACTGACCACCACTTAACTCTTGTTTCGTTTTACTTAAAAGAGAAATTGGCAAATCAAATTGTTCACAATAAAATTGAATTTTTTCGTTTTGTTTGTTGCTCTCTTCTCCAGTGAGAAAAAATTTCTTTTGGATTCGAATTGGTTCGAGTAACAAATCGCCAATGGTTCCGAAGGGAGAAAAACTGCCAAAAGGATCTTGAAAAACTGGCTGCAAACTGGGATAAAAACTACGACCAAGTGACAAACCCATCCATTCGATGGATCCACTCCATCGATAACCATCAGACTTAGAGAGAAGACCAAGTGCCAACCGAAATAAAGTCGATTTTCCTGATCCAGATTTCCCAATGAGACCGGTTATTTGGTTTGGTTTTGCAGCAAACGATACATCTTTTAATAAAATCCGATTTCCTATCGAAACAGAAAGATTTTTGATATTAAACATATCTTCCTTTTGATAAAATCATTGATTTCTCAAATTTCCAAACAACCGTAATGATAAGGGGAAGGAATATTACATTGGAGAAAGTCAAAATCACAGAAGTAGGACCAAGAGACGGATTACAAAATGAAAAAACCATTTTCTCTACTCAGGATAAATTTGAATTCGTTAACCGTCTAGTAGAATCTGGTGCCAAACACATCGAACTCACTTCTTTTGTGAGAAAGGATCGTATTCCACAAATGGCAGATGCAATTGAACTTTCCGCAATGGTATTGCCAAAATATTCAAGTGACGTACAATTTTCTTGCTTAACTCCTAATACAAAAGGTTATGAAGCGGCAAAAATTGCAGGGTTTAAAGAAGTAGCAGTGTTTACCGCAACCTCTGAATCATTTACAAAAAAAAACATCAACATGACTGTGATGGAAAGTTTTTCTTCCTTCCAACCCATATTCGATTTTGCAAAAACAGACGGAATCAAAGTAAGAGGATATATTTCAACCGTTGTTGCCTGTCCTTATGAAGGTAAAATCCAACCAGAAAAAACACTGGAAATCGCTGAACGACTCTTAGATGCAGGGGCTTATGAAATTTCCCTTGGTGAAACCATAGGAGTTGCTGTTCCAGATGAAATAGAATCTCTCCTCGAGGTCCTTTTGAAGAAAATCCCTTCTTCTTATCTCAATTGCCATTTTCATGATACTTACGGAATGGCAATTGCCAATACCAAACAAGCTCTTAGTATGGGAATTCGTAGTTTTGATAGTTCAGCAGGTGGACTTGGCGGTTGTCCGTACGCAAAAGGTGCAGCAGGCAATGTTGCCACAGAAGACTTGGTATATTTTCTAACACGGGAAGGGTATGATACAGGCATTAACCTTGAGGAACTTGTAAAAGTAAGTCAGTTTGTGGAATCAAAACTGGAAAGGAATTTAAATTCAAGAACATATATAGCCAAAAAAAATGTCGGATGATCTTTCTCTTTTAAAGATCAAATTAAACCAATTAATATCCAAATACAAAAACGTATCGTATTTAGAAACTGATCCTATCTGTTTTCCAAAACGGTATAAAAATCCACTCGATATTGAAATTGTTTCAATTATCTCCTGTTTGTTTGCTTACGGGAATGTCAAAAATATCAAAAATTTTTTAGATCCAATATTTAATATGATGGGTGCGTCACCATATGAGTTTCTTTCTCAACAAAGCTCTTCCTTTTCAAAATTTCTACAAAACCTAAAAGGATATCGATTCCAAACAAAAGAAGATGTGGTTGTATTGTTTTTAACCTTACAAAAGATCCTGCGCAAAAAAACCAAACAGTCGCCTATTTTCGAATCCTATTTTCTAAATTCCAAAGAATCATTTGAAAAGAACTCATCCATACAAAACTTCCAAAAAAAAATAGAATCAGAAATTTTGATCACAGCAAACACCAAAGAACTTACTTATGGATTACAATTTTTAATCGGTAAATGGAACTCGAAATCTCCTAAAAAGAGGATTTCCCTTTTTTTACGATGGATGGTGAGAAACGAGTACCCCGATTTTGGTTTGTACAAAAAAATCAAAACCTATCAGATCCCCTATCCCATGGATGTTCATATCCAAAAATTAAGTAAAGTGCTCGGAATTCATAACCAAAAACAAGTCCAGCTAAACGATGCATTTTTACTGACTGAATTTTTTCGAAATATCAATGCCGTTGATCCGTTGTTATACGATTTTTATTTGACTAGAGTTGGAATTATAGATCGATGTAAAGGTCGTTATGAAGAGAAAATTTGTAATGGATGTGAGTTGAAGGAGGTTTGTTTGGTAGTGCCACGGGGAATTGAACCCCGATTGCAAGGATGAAAACCTTGTGTCCTAACCATTAGACGATGGCACCGTATCTAGAACGTTTTAAGAGTTGTAGAACTCTTCTTTTTGAGTCGTCGGGGATTCGAACCCCGGACCCATTCCTTAAAAGGGAATTGCTCTACCAGCTGAGCTAACGACTCGTTCTGTAGCCAAGAATATCGAACCACCTTTCTCGGTCAACAACTACTTAAAAAAAAGATCGTGAACTCCCATTTTTTTTAGTCCATGATTATCGTGTGCTCACGATCAGGTCCAGTGGATACAATTCCAATTTTAGTATGAACTAACTCTTGTAAGGATTTAATATATGACTGGCAAAGTGGAGGAAGTTTGGAAAAGGAATTAATGCCAGAAATATCATCCTTCCATCCTTTATACTCACCAAACAAAGGTTTGACGTCTTCCAATCCTTGCGATGGGAAAAAGTCTAATTTTTTTCCTTTATACTCGTATCCAATCACAACTGGGATCGAATCGTAATGGCTAAGTACATCTATTTTTGTCAAAACTAATGAATTGATTCCATTGACTGTTACTGCATGTTTGATCATTTGAACATCAAACCAACCACAACGCCTTGGCCTTCCCGTTGTCGATCCGTATTCTCCACCTAGCTTACGCAATACATCCCCTGCTTCACCTAAAATTTCAGATGGGAAAGGTCCTTCCCCGACTCTTGTAGCATAAGCCTTCGTAATACCTATGACATCTTTCAGGTAACGAAAACTCACTCCAGATCCCGCAAGTGCACCGCCAGTAGTAGGATTTGAACTTGTCACATATGGATAAGTACCAAAATCAATATCAAGTCCTGTACCTTGTGCACCTTCTAAAAGGACTCTTTTGCCTTTTTCCAATTCAGAATTGAGGTAATACACAGTATTAACGATATTTTTTCCCATTTTATCAGCAAAATCCAATAAGAAGTCATACATTTCTTTTTGGTTCACTGGTTCTAAATCATAGTATTTTACTAACTCTTGGTTTTTGACTTCCAAGATATGGCCTAACTTTCTTTTTAAAATGTCTTTGTCGAGAAGATCGCCAGCACGGACGCCGTTACGAAGCATCTTATCTGCATAACACATTCCAATCCCTTTTTTAGTGGTACCAATTTTACGTTCAGGGGAAGAACCTGCTTCCCTTGCTTCATCAATGAGTCTGTGATAAGGGAGTAAAATATGGCAAGAATCGCTGATGAGAACTTTGTCTTTCACACGAAATCCATGTGCTTCTAAGTCGGCACATTCTTTTAAAAAATACTCTGGGTCGAGAACCACTCCATTTCCGATCACACAAGTAGTATTATCATAAATGATTCCAGAAGGAACGAGGTGAAAAATATACTTTTTTCCACCGACAACTACGGTATGACCTGCGTTTGCACCACCTTGGTAGCGAACGATAATATCCGTATCTTTTGATAAATAATCAATGACTTTTGCTTTTCCTTCATCACCCCATTGGGCACCAACGACTAAATTTGCAGGCATAAATTCCTCATTTTTCCTTATTTAACATAACTTCAATTGAATCCAAGTGCAGTGCGAAACCACATGCTTCTTTTGGAATTCCAGTAAAACTTGCATACAATTCATTATAAACTCCACCAGCAAACACTGGTTCGGGGTCCTGTTCCACATAACCTTGAAACATAAAACCCGTGTAATACGATAAATCCCTAACAAGGGAAGGATCCCAAATACTAGGAATTCCATTCATTTGTTTGTTCCAAACTTCAAAGAATGAAATGATCGATTCTAAATCTGTATTAATCTTCATTAACTCTTCTTTTGATAAAACAACTTCCATTGATTTTTTAAAGTCGTCAATTTCTGTCGTAAGGATTGGTTTCAGTAAGAGTTGGATGATCCGCATATGAGATTCAGAAGTATTCTCCCTTGCGGCAAGAGAAACTAATTCAGGGATATTTTTGGTGTATAAAAATTGTTGGAGTAACTTAGTTTGTTCTTCGTTCCATCCAAGGATTTCTAAAAGTGAACGAAAAAAAGAAGAATGTCCAAATACGATGGTAAATGATTTATTTGGTAACGTTTTGTCCCAAAGTTTTTTTAAAATTTGGATTTGTGACACTAATTGTTTTGTGTCACTTCTACCCAGACTTTCTACTCCCACTTGCAGGACCTCACGGCGAGAAGCGTTCCGTTTTTTATGATCCCTTATTTTTTTGGCAAAGTAATAGACATTTTGGTTTTCTTCCCAATGGGACCTCGCTGCCATCCCTTTCACCACTTGTAAGGTTAAATCCACTCCAGGTGATAATTCATTCCCATCCCAGTCCTTCGTAACGAGTAAACTTTCCACTCCGTCTTGTAATTGGGAGCGAAACGAATTAGAATAATCAAAGCTTGGTAAGGTGATTTCAGAATACCCTTCTCTTTCAAAGAGTTCCGAAAACGATTGTAGTAAATTCCGCCGGTTTTTACTTTCTTCTGGTCCTAAAAAATGAAATCCATCGGGAATCCATTTCTGTTCCGAGGAAATTGGTTTGTTTTTTTGATTCATACCGGGATCTCGATCACCCAAGAAGTCAGATTAGAGAAATCCTGGATTTACGCAATCAATTGTAAAAATCGAATAGACAAATCGAAACTTTTCAGTACGCTGATGTCGGTTTAGAGGCATACATGACAGAAAAAGAAGCCACTTTGGGACGTTGGCACAAAGAATTTTTTGAAAACATTCACTTATTTGTAAAATCCGGTCTTTCGGAATTAGAAGCAAAGTCTATTTTAGAAGAATTTTTAGTTTTATCACAAGCCACACCCAAACCCAAGGTGATGGAAATTTTCCAAGAGCCAGAACGCCTAGAAGAGATCGGAGTGTATACTGACATCCGCCCCGAACCTCGTGACTTTATGTTGAAATTCCTTGATCCCATCATGAAAAAATTCAAGGTCGAAGGAACAGAAAATTTAAAACTCCTTGATGGCATCATTGGCAAATACCCTGTCACTCTCATTTCCAATCACTTAAGCCACTTAGATGCTCCAGCAATTTTTACATTACTTTATAATTCAGGTCCCGAAGGGCGTAAAATTGCAGAGTCGCTCGTATTCATTGCGGGACGCCTTGCCTTTGAACCAGACTTCACTCGCCTCGGTCTATATATGTTTGGGACATTACTCGTTTGTTCCAAAAAAGACATGGCAGACAACCCTTCTCTTTCGGATGTGATGACAAAGATCAATATGCGGGCATTTCGGAATTCCCAAAAATTGCAGTCGGATGGAAAAGTTATTTCGATCTTTCCCGAAGGCACAAGGTCACGTGATGGTAGGCTTATGCCATTTGTGGACACAGTGTACCATTATGTGGCCAATAAAGTAATCTTACCAATTTCTCTAGAAGGTACAGAAAAAATTCTTCCAATCGAGGGCCTGCTCTTCAACCAAGCGGTTGGAAAACTAGTAATCGGCAAACCAGTGTTAGTAGGCGAATTAACCAAAAAGGAAATGGAAAGTTTCCCTTCACATATCGAACAAATATCCTTTCCTGGTACAGGAGACAAAAAACAATTTATCATTGATAACTTAGCACTCCTTGTGGGCAGTAACCTCAACAAACACAAACATGGTACATATCGTAACTTGTATCGTGGAGACGTACGAGAAACAAACCAACTCATATCACTTCCAAAAAAACCAGATGAACATGTAGTGATCATTGGTTCTTCGAATATGTCCGTGGCTTTTGCTTGTATCCTTGCCAATAAAAATGTAAAAGTAACCATTTACCATCCTGATTCAGATATGGTAACCCGAAGTAACGAAGAAAGACGGGACATCATTCACTATCCAATTTATAAACTTCCTCCGAATATTGAGTTTTCGGACAAACCTGAAATTTTGGAATCAGCGACATTATTTGTCCAAGGAACCAATCCTTGGGAATTCGATGCTGTTTATTCCAAAATCAGAACTTACTTACAAAAAAACAAATCCCCAATGGTAAATGTTATCAAAGGATTCACTGGATCCAAAAAAGGACTGATCCTAGAAGACTTAAATGAATTACTTCTTATCGAAAGAGATCGCCTTGCTGTTGTTTCGGGAGCTTGTTACCCAGACCAAATCATGGAACGAAAAATTTCGGGATTCGAAATCTCTGCTTTCGAAGATTCGCTCATTCCGAAATTAAAAGAACTTCTATCCAGTAATTATGTTTTCACAAGACCTGCGATCAACTCAAGAGACACAAAAGGTGTACAACTCGGTGGAGCGCTCAAAACGATTTATGCCCTTGCAATGGGACTCGTAGAAGGATACTTTAAACGAGAGTTAGGTGGAAACGTAGACAATACCCTTTTCCATTTGAGTAACCGATTTTTTAATGAAATGGTTTCCATTGGAGTTTTACTTGGTGGCGATCCGACTACATTTAATGGTTTGTCGGGGATGACAGATTTTATGTTGGCTTGTTTTGGATCTGACACAAGAGATCGAAAGTATGGTTATGACCTTGCCTATGGAACTAGACCAGAAAAAATCACAAATGGTTTTTATGGATTAAAGGTGTTACCAAATCTCATCCAACTTGATGAAAGAAGGCATCCAATCGTTACTTCTGCATACAAAACAGTCATCCAAAACGAAAATTTTGATCTGGTGGCAGAAGAGTTACAAAAACAATTGGCTAGAGTTTAGGAAGGGAAACAGTAAAAACTGTATGGCCAGGTTCAGATACAAACCGAATTTGGCCTTTGTGCCTTTCTTCTACTGATTGTTTTACAATCCCGAGTCCAAGCCCCGTACCTTCTCCCTTTTCTTTCGTCGTGTAGAATGGTTCAAAGATACGCTTTTGCACTGGCATAGGGATTCCTGGTCCGTTGTCACCAATCGACACTTCAACATCAGTTGCTGTTTCTTCTACTTGCACTGTTAACTTCCCTTTAAAGTGCATTGCTTGAAGTGAATTATAAATCAGATTCGTCCAGATTTGAATGAGTTCATCAGGATACCCCATTATCATTGGGTTTGCATTATAAAGTCGTATGCATTCAATACCGGATTTCATTTTGTTCTGGTAGAGAGTGAGAACCGTTTCAATGCTATCGATGATATTTGTTTGGATTTTCGCCAAACCTCGGTCCATCCTTCCGTAGTTTTTTAGACTATAAACTATTTTAGAAGTACGTTCCACTGCCAGTCGTATGGATTCAATACTTCGTAAAGCATTGAGTTCATTCAATATAATGCTTAGTATCGGTGTATTCTTTAGTTTTTCTACAAAATTCGTATTTTCTAATATATAATCAGAAACTCCCAAATCCACAATCCGATCTGCCAAATCATAAGGTGTATCGATATTAGCTGAACTAAACAATGACTCCAAATTTTTTTTAATTTTTCGTGTCTCTGAAAAACTATGTGTTTTAGGTTTTACTTGGAAAAGTTCTGTGATCCAACGAATGATCTCTTCTGCATCCGAATCGGAATACTTTCCCATACAGTTTCGAATTTCCAAAAGCCTTGGCCCAAAATCTCCTAACTTGTTTTGTAACTGTTCACTAAATGCAGAGATTGCTGCGAGTGGATTGTTAATTTCGTGTGCAACACTTGCAACTAGTTGACCGAGAGTAGCCATTTTTTCAGATAGAATCAACTGATCTTGGGTCTTTTGAAGGTCTTCTAAGATCCGATTCAGCTCTTTTGTCCGTTCCTTAACTGCAAACTCCAATGCCTCTTTATTTTGTTTTGATTCCGTGATATCGATAAGAATGGCAAGCAAAGTAGACCTTCCATCATGGTTCAGAATGGTATTACCAGAAACGACATGACGAATTTCACCTGATTTAGTGCGGACACTTGCTTCCATTCCCGTACTCCAACCCTTCTTTTGGACTTCAGCAAGTAAACGTGCCCTATCAACTTTGGTGATCCATATATTTAAATCATGTGAAGTGCGACCTATGATCTCATCTCGGTTAAATCCAATGAGTCGACAATAGGCTTCGTTTACATCATCGTATCTCCCAGTTTCTGCGTTTGATAAACTGACAGCAGCAGGATTTAATCGAAAGACACTTTCGAATAATTCTTTGCTTATTTTTAGCTCTTTTTGAAGTGCGTGCGCAAGTTTTTCCTTTTCTTTAAAAACTGTGATATTTTGTCCAGCACTGAGTAAGTATTTGCCTCCTTCTACAATTTTTCCACTAAACAAAATTGTCACGGTATCCCCTGTTTTTGTCACAAGTGGTACTTCGAAGTTTAATACGAAACCATCGGCTTTTAATTTTTCCAAAATTACATCGCGATAAGAAAGATCAGAATAAATTCCTAAATCAATCGTCGACTTTCCGATCACCTCTTCTCTACTTCTACCTAGCCATCGGCAATACACTTCATTTGCTTCCACATACAATCCAGTTTGAATGTCTGTAATCGCCATGCCGATGGGACTCTCTGCAAAAGTCGTATGCCATATTTGATCTGAAATAGGAAGTTTTGGTTCCATAGTTTTAGGAGGTTAGAATCTAATGGAATTTTTAAAATTGGCAATAAAAAAACCTACTTAAGTTGGACTTAAGTAGGTTTTTCACCACGAAATTCGTGTTAGCGGAGGAAAAATTATTTAGCAGCAGCTACTTTTTCTTTTTTGACCTTTTTAGGTTTTTCTTCTTTTTTAGCTGGTTTTTTCTCTTCCCGTTTCGCTTTTGATTCAGCTTTTAACTCATCTTGAGTTTTGCGATCCACAAGCTCCAGAATCCCCATTGCTGTGTTATCAGAAGGACGGTTTACCAAACGAATGATTCTTGTGTATCCACCCACTCGTTCTGCATATCGGTTCGCAAGGTCTTTCAAAAGTTTTGTAACGATTTCTTGGTCTCCAAGATGACTATAAAGGTATCTTGTATTGTGAAGGATCGCAGCATTTTTCTTTTGTTCATCCAAATTTGCTAAGTTAGCATCTAAATTCTTTTTTGCTCTTGTGATGATTCGCTCTGCATAAGAACGAGCCACTTTTAACTTTGCCACAGAAGATTCAATCCTTTCATGACGAAGTAAAGAGACTACCATATTTTGGATCATAGCTTTTCTATGATCTGCGGACCTATTGAGTTGTTTAACTTTATTACGTTTATTCATCTTAAAAATCTCTCATACCGAACGAAAGTCCCATAGAGGAAAGTTTTGCTTTTAACTCTAACAAACTTTGTTCGCTGAAATGTTTTGATTTAGTCATTTCGTCTTCTGATCTCTTCACGAGTTCACCAATGAAGTCAATTTCCAAACTACGAAGAACGTTTGTAGACCGAACCGATAACTCTAATTCTTCTACATGTTTAGATAATGCTGCTTTTAATTTTTCATCAGCTTCATCCAACTCTTCTTCTTCTTCTTCGATTTCCTCTTCAAAGTTTATGAAAACAGTAAGGTGGTCTTTTAGGATTTTTGCTGCCTGGGCAACTGCATCTTCTGGAGAAACGGAACCATCTGTCCAAACTTCCATAGTCAGTTTTTCATAATCAGAACGTTGTGCAACACGAGTTTCTGATACTTCGAACAATACTTTTTGGATTGGTGAAAATATTGAATCGATAGGAATTGTTCCTAAAACTTCAATATCTTTCTTTTTATCTTCCGCAGGAACGTAACCACGTCCTCTTTGGATTTCCAGATCCATAATCAGATTCGCATCCTCATTTAGAGTCGCAATATGAAGGTCTGGGTTCATGATTTCAATAGAAGAGTCTACTGCCAAATCAGCAGCACGGAAATAACCAGCACCTTTAAGTTCCAAGTGGATTACTTTACTTGCTTCTTTGTCTTCAGGCTCGTATTTGATTCGAACTTGTTTTAAGTTAAGAATGATACGAGTTACGTCCTCAGCTACACCTTCAATGTAAGAGAACTCGTGTGAGACTCCTTCAATCCGAATCGCGGAAATCGCTGCACCTTCAATCGAAGACATAAGCGTACGTCGAAGGGAGTTTCCAATCGTAGTACCAATTCCTCTTTCGAAAGGTTCTGCAACAAACTTACCGTAGTTTGGTGTATTCACATCAGTTGTGAATTCGATTTTTTTGGGTCTTTTAAAACCTTTTAATAAATTCTTTGGAGACAATGTCGTATCCTTCTTCTCTAAATTCTTACTTCGAGTACAACTCTACGATTACCTGTTCTTTCACAGGGATATCAATATGCTCTCTTGTTGGAAGTGATAACACTTCTCCGGAGAACTTGGTATAATCCACACTGACCCAAGAAGCAGTTCGATTGATTGCTTGGGCTAGTTTGATATTTTCTTCGATAAACGCAGATTTTTGGAATTTCTCACGGATTTCGATTTTATCACCAACATTCACACGATAAGAACAAATATCCACTCGGTGACCATTCACAAGGATATGTCTGTGTGCCACAAAGTTACGAGCTTGTCTTCTAGTAACAGCAAAACCCATACGATACAGAACATTATCCAATCTTCTTTCGAGGAATTGGAGTAAGTTCTCACCAGGAATCCCTGGAGTGTGAGATGCTTCTTCAAAGTATCTACGGAATTGTTTTTCTAAAACACCGTAAGCGCGTTTTACTTTTTGTTTTTCACGAAGCTGTGCTCCGTATTCAGTGATCTTTCCTTTTTTCTTTGGAGGAAGACCTGGTGGGTACTTTCTCTTTTCAAGGGAAGATTTTTCTTTATGTAATGTATGACTATTTTTGAGAAAGAGGTTAAGTCCCTCTCTTCTCATCAATTTAACAACTGGACCTCGGTAACGTGCCATATCTAATTCCTACACCCTTCTTCTTTTTCGTGGTCGGCACCCATTGTGCGGGAGCGGAGTTACGTCTTTAATAAGTTTGATTGAGAGACCTTTTGTGGTCAAAGAACGAATGGCAGATTCACGTCCAATTCCAGGACCTGAAACCATCACATCCACTTCTGATAATCCAGCTGCTTCAATTGCTTTGTCAGCTGCATTGGTTGCTGCCACTTGTGCAGCATAAGGAGTGGATTTTTTGGAACCACGGAATCCCATCATTCCAGAAGAAGACCAAGAAAGAACGTTTCCAGCCATATCCGTAATGGATACGATTGTATTGTTAAACGAAGCTTGGATATAAACCTTACCCCGTGGAACGTTTTTCTTTTCTTTTTTCTTAACCTTTTTGGTATCTTTTTTATTTTTTGCGTCTTTTTCAGCCATGGATTAGTCCTCTACTTCGTAGCCTTTTTCTTATTCGCTACGGTTTTCTTGACTCCCTTACGGGTTCTTGCGTTGGTTCTAGTTCTTTGTCCATTGACTGGAAGCCCACGTCTATGACGGAAACCTCTATAACAACCCACATCCATCAATCGTTTGATGTTTAGGTTGACTTCGGAACGAAGATCCCCTTCTACCTGGTATGATTCTTCAATGACTCGTCGGATCGCGGCTTCTTGTTCGTCCGAAAGGTCCTTCACCCTGATAGATTCGTCAATTCCTGCTTTTTTCAGGATATTTTGAGAGGATGTCTTACCAATACCAAATACGTATGTAAGACCGATCACTATTCTTTTGTTTGATGGTAAATCAACACCCGCGATACGTGCCATATCTTCTTATCTTTGCCTTTGTTTGTGTTTTGGGTTCGTGCAAATCACTCGGATTACACCTTTTCTGCGAATGACTTTGCATTCTGGACAGATTTTTTTTACTGATGCTCTAACTTTCATTATAGTTTCCTATTTCTTTCTGTAAGTGATACGGCCCTTGGTTAAGTCATAAGGTGAAAGTTCCACAGTGACTTTGTCTCCAGGTAAAATACGAATGTAATGCATACGCATCTTTCCTGAAATGTGCGCTAAAACTTTGTGACCATTCTCAAGTTCCACACGGAACATTGCATTTGGTAACGGTTCTAAAACGGTTCCGTCAATGGTAATTGCTTCTTCCTTAGCCAGAGTCTATCTCCTACTGGATTGATTTTAAAATAGTGTTAGTGATTTCTTCCATACTTCCCAAACCATTGATTTGCCGAAGGATCCCTGTGCCTTTATAAAAGTCAATCAGGGGCAACGTCTTGGTGTTGTAAGTATGCAGACGGTTTTTGATGGTCTCTTCGTTGTCATCCGAGCGCCCTTCTTTGATCGCTCTACCTAGCAACCGTTTGACGAGTTCTTCGTCAGGAACGTCTAGGTTGACAACGGAGTCGAGCTCCATGCGAAGCTCTTTGAGGATTTCCGAGAGAGCCTTTGCTTGCTCCACCGTCCTTGGAAATCCATCCAATATGAATCCATTTGCACAATCGGATTCGACCAATCGGTCGCGAATTATGCCTATAACGACAGCATCTGGAACAAGGTCTCCCGCGTCCATAAATTTTTTTGCTTCAATCCCCATCGCTGTACCATTTTTCACAGCGGCACGGAGGATATCGCCAGTTGAAATCTGAGGGATTTTGTATTTCTCTTTGATGATGTCAGCTTGTGTTCCCTTACCAGCACCTGGAGGGCCCATAAATATGAGTCTCTTCATTCGTTACACTCTTCCCTTGATTTTAGTCTTTTTCATGAAACCTTCATAGTTTCTCATGAGCAGTTGGGCTTCGATTTGTTTTAATGTTTCGAGTGCCACACCCACCATAATGAGAAGAGAAGTCCCTCCGAATGTATACACTAACGTTCCACCACCGGTGTTTGAACCTAGGTTTAAGAACTTAATGATGAGATAAGGAGCAAGAGCAAGACCTGCAAGGAAAAGAGCACCCGGTAAGGTGATTCGATTCAAAATTTTCTCAATCATTTCTTTTGTTTGGCTCCCTGGACGGACACCTGGGATAAACCCACCATATTTTTTAAGGTTATCAGCTAACTCTTGTGGATTGAACTGAATCGCTGTATAAAAATACGCAAAGAATATAATTAAAGAAGTATAAATCACATAGTAAAATAAAGCATGGTACCATATTTGTGAGAACGGATTAAAATAGTCCATAATCACAGCCCAACCAGCCCATTGTCCGCCCTTGGAGGACAACCACTGAACAATTGTTTGTGGGAATAGAATCAGCGAAGATGCAAAGATAATTGGCATTACGTTTGCACTGTTCACTTTGAAAGGGATGGATTGGCTACGTGCCTGAACCATCTTTCTACCCACCATTTGTTTTCCATAATTCAAAGGAACCCGGCGAACCCCTTGGGTTAAAATCACCGTAAGAGAGATGAGAACAATAAAGATAATGATTAGAATCAGAATACTAAGTGCATCAGAAGTATCAGAAGTAAACATTGCAATGAGTGCTTCTGGCATACGACCAATGATACCAGCAAAAATAATGAGGGAAATTCCGTTCCCAATCCCACGTTCTGTGATTTGTTCCCCGAGCCAAATGAGAAGCACTGTTCCCGTAGTGATGGAAAGCATCGCAATCGGTAAAAAGTAACCTTCTACCGATGGGTTGATCAGGCCTGGGTATTTTGCTTGAGCAGTTCCTGATCCAGTGGACCAAGAATTAGCAAGTTGGATCACAGCAAGCGACTGGATTGCACAAAGGATAAGAGTGCCATACTTCGTATACTGTTGGATTTTTTTTCGGCCTTCTTCCCCTTCTTTTTGCATCTTTTGCAAACTTGGAATGAGAACCATGACAAGTTGCATGATGATTGAAGAGGAGATGTATGGCATGATACCAAGTGCAAAAATAGAGAACTTGAGAAGAGCACCACCAGCAAACAAATCTACCATTCCAAGGAAACCTTCACTTGGATCGGCAGTAATGCCCGTCACAATCAAACTGTTGATTCCAGGAATGGTCACGTGAGTTCCCATTCTGAAAAGTAACAACATACCGATCGTAAATAGGATTTTAGATCTTAATTCCGGGATTCGAAAGATGTTAGCGATGGTTTGAAACATAGTTTATCTAGTTTTTTTTCTCTTCTTTTTTCTTTTCTCTGATAATAACTTTTCCACCAGCTTTTTCGATTTTCTCTTTTGCTGAGGCAGAAAAAGCATCTACCGTAATGGTAATGGCAGAAGTCACTTCTCCCGTACCCAGTAATTTGATTGGACCTACTTCGGACTTAATCAAAGATTTTGCTTTCAGAATCGCTGGAGTTACTTCCCCAGAAAGACCTGCCTTTGTTAAGGAGATCAAATTCACTGGTTGGAACTCAACAGAGAAAATATTAGTAAAACCACGTTTTGGCAAACGTCTGTGGAGTGGGAGCTGTCCCCCTTCGAATCCACGTCTCATCGAAGCTGCACGTGCTCTTTGTCCTTTCGAACCACGAGTGGAAGTTTTTCCCATCCCTGATCCTGGACCTTGGCCCACTCGTTTCGGAGACGTTTTTGCGCCTTCCGGAACAGGAACCAAGTTTTTGTTGCCGAGAGATGTGGATTTTTTCGGACGTTTTGCGCCGAATCCACGACCTTGTTCAATTCTATCTTGTGCCATGCGATTATACCTTTTCCACTTTCAACAAGTAACCTACTTGTCGTAACATCCCTTGCAATTGGGGAGTCATTTTGTGTTTTTTGGATTGACCTTTCTTTTTCAGGCCGAGAGCAATCAGAGTTTTTTTGTGCATTGGAATGATGCCAATAGAACTTCTTTCTTGCGTTACGATCACTTCTTCCATTGTCAGTACCCTTTTATAGATCTTGCCCAAACAAATGTTTGAGACTAACACCACGTCGTTTCACCGCCATTGACGGAGTTTCCAACTGTTGTAAAGCATCCATAGTCGCCTTAACAATGTTCATTGGGTTTGAAGATCCCCATGATTTTGTTAAAACATCTTGGATCCCTGCTCTTTCCAAAACGGAACGAACAGAAGCTCCCGCGATGATCCCAGTTCCTGGAGAAGCTGGTTTCAAAATCACTCGAGCAGACTTAAACTGTCCCACCACATCGTGTGGAACTGTGTGACCGATATAGTGAATGGATTTTAAATTCTTTTTTGCCGATTCAATGGACTTTCGGATGGCATCTGGAACTTCATTTGCTTTTCCAAAACCAATTCCTACTTTCCCTTTAGAGTCACCAACAACAGAAAGTGCGTTAAAGGAGAAACGACGTCCCCCTTTCACAACTTTGGCAACTCGGTCGATTTTTACGACCTTCTCAGTAAATTCTTTTGTTTCTTCTTCTAACATCATTTAGAACTCCAATCCACCTTCGCGTGCAGAATCAGCAAACGCAGCGATCCTACCGTGGTAAACCATTCCAGAACGGTCTAGAACCACTTGCGAAACACCTGCTTTCTTCGCCTTGTCAGCGACTACTTTACCGAGTTCGGTTGCAGCCGATTTACTCTTCTTAGAATTTTCATGTTTCGGAAAATCTTTCTCAAGGGTAGTTGCATATACTAATGTTACACCCTTTGCATCATCTATGATTTGTGCAGTGAGGTAACGGTTTGTTTTGTTAAACACTAACCGAGGTCTTTCCGATGTTTGGCGGATTTTGTATCGAACTCTCTCCGCTCTTCTCAATCTTTTCGTATTTTTAGCTGTCTTGTTGATCATGACGTTCTACTTCTTACCGGTTTTTCCGGCCTTTCTACGGATGTATTCATTCGCGTATTTGATCCCTTTGCCTTTGTAAGGCTCTGGAGGTCTTTTGGAACGAATATCAGCCGCAACTTGTCCAACCAGTTGTCGGTCTATTCCCGATACTTTGATTTTGAGCTGATCTGCGACTTCAATTTTGATGCCATTTGGTTCAGGGAACACCACTTCATGAGAATAACCAAGCGCCATCACTAGATCCTTACCGCGTTTTTGTGCACGGTAACCGACCCCAGTGATTTCTAAGTTTTTTTCCCAACCAGAAGTGACTCCTTTTACGCAGTTCATCGCAAGAGAACGAACAAGACCATGGAGAGCCACAGTCTTTTGGTCTTCACTTTTACGAGTAAAAACCAATTCTCCGTTTTCTACGTTGGCACTTACACCTTCGTAAATAGGAGTTTTTAATTCCCCTAACGGCCCTTTGATGGTAAGGGCTTCTGCATCTGCTTTTACTTCTACCTTTGCAGGCAATTTGATGATACTTTTTCCAACTCGAGACATAGTGTTATCGTTCTCTAGAATACCTTACAGAGAACTTCCCCTCCTACTCTGAGTTTACGAGCACGTTTCCCAGTCATCACACCTTTCGAAGTCGAAAGGATGAGGGTTCCGATGTTATTTCGGAACGGACGGATTTCACCAGATTGGATGTAAACTCGACGACCTGGAGTGGATACTCTTTCGATCATACGAATCACTGGTTTTTTTTCCGTGTCATATTTTAGTTTTACTTGGAAGTCATCAAAACTTCCATTTTTTACAGTTTGAACATCATCTACAAAACCTTCTTCTTTGAGAAGATCTAGGATGGACTTTTTGATTTTGCTACCAGGAATCACACAAAGCTCATGTTTAGCTTGTTGTGCGTTTCTAATTCTTGTTAGCATATCTGCGATTGGATCTGAAAGACTCATATCTTACCTTAACCTAATTACCAGGAGGACTTTTTCACACCGGGGATCTGAGCCTTGCTAGCAAGGTCCCGGAAGCAAAGACGACACATATCAAAGCGGCGCAAATAAGCGCGTGATCGACCACAAAGAGGGCAACGATTGTACTCTCTCACTTTGAATTTTTGCTCTTTGGCGTGGCGTTCCATCATTGATTTTTTCGCCATGAGTAATCTCCTACTTACCAGCCGTTCGGTAAGGCATACCGAAGGCTTGGAATAATTCGAACGCTTCTTTGTCCACTTCCGTGTTCGTTACGAAAGTGATATTGATTCCATAGATCGTGTTGATTTTATCAAATTGGATCTCTGGGAAAATGATCTGTTCTCTGACAGAAAGGTTGTAATTCCCTCTTCCATCAAAACCTTTCGGGTTCACACCACGAAAGTCACGAACCCTTGGAAGGGCTACGTTGATGAAACGATCAAGGAACTCATACATATGATGACCACGAAGAGTCACTTTGCAACCGAGCACCATACCTTCTCTCACTTTGAAACCAGCGATTGATTTCTTAGCGAAAGTTTTCACTGGTCGTTGGCCAGTGATTTGGCCAATTTCCACAAGGCATGCTTCCATTGCTTTTGGGTTGGTATGCGCTTCGCCCATACCTACGTTAATTACGATTTTTTCGAGTTTTGGAACTCGCATCACACTTTGAAAGCCGAGTGACTTTTGGAGTGTTGGACGAATTTCCTTTTCGTATTTTGATTTAAGCCTAGGTACCATATCTATACTTCTTTCCCTTCAGGTCGAGTCACTCGTACGGATTTACCATCCTTCTTGGCAAAGCCCAAGCGTACAGCCTTAATTTTCTTCTTTGGCTTCGCTTTGTTCTCTGCTTTTGCGTCGTGAAACATCACATTGGAAATATGGATTGGGAATTCGATTTCAATCGCACCACCACCAGGGTTTTCCTGAGTTGGGCGAACGAATCTTTTTCTTTTGTTCACACCTTCGATATAAACACGGTCTTTGCGTTTATCAACAGCTAGAACTTTCCCTTTTTTTCCTTTTTCTTTTCCAGAAATCACAAGAACTTCATCGTCCTTTTTGATTTTTGTTTTTTTGAATTTAGTAGGCTCGGAACCTCTATATGCTAATTTAGTCGCCATTTTAGAGAACCTCCGGAGCTAGAGATATAATTTTCATGTATTTTTTATCACGTAGTTCGCGGGCAACAGGTCCGAAGATCCTTGTTCCTTTTGGATTGCCTTTATCATCGATGATGGCAACCGCATTGTCATCAAAACGGATATAGGTTCCGTCTGGACGACGAACTTCTTTTTTCGTTCTTACGACAACGGCTCTTTGAACCGCTTTGTTATGCACTTTTTTCCCTTGCCCGTCACGAAGACCGTATGCAGGTTGTGCTTCTTTCACAGCGACGATGATTTCGTCACCAAGCGTTGCGTAGCGTTTTTTCGAACCGCCAAGCACTTTAACGCACATGACTTTTTTCACACCCGAGTTATCGGCTACTTGTAAAATAGTTTCTTGTTGGATCATACTAATTTAGCCTTCTCAATTACCTTTACAAGTTTATGGTGTTTCTGTTTAGAAAGTGGTCTTGTTTCCACAGCGATGACTCGATCACCAACTTGACACTCGTTCTTCTCATCGTGAATTTTCACGCGAGAAGTTCTGGTCATAATCTTCTTAAACCGTGGGTGTACTTTTCTTGTGATGATTTCGATCACTACAGTTTTATCCATAGCATCGCTCACTACTACACCTTGGATGGTTAAAGACTTTTTAGAGTTTTTATCTTCCATAACCTACTTCTTCTTACCTTTGCTAGTTTTAGCAGCTTTTGGAGCTGAACCAGCCTTTGGTGCGATTTGTTTGAGTTTTCCTTTTGCGCTGAGTTCCTTCTCACGAAGGACAGTGAGTGCTTGGGCAATTCTCTTCTTATGATTGCGGATTACCTTTGGATTCTCAAGAGATCTTGTAACACCAAATTGGAATCTTGCTTTTCTTACTTCTTCGGAAGAGGAAAGAATTTCTTTCTTCAAATCTTCTGGAGAAAGTGATTTGAAATCGTCTTTCATAGAACGTTCCTCTTAACAAATGAAGTTTCTACTGGCAGTTTAAAAGCTGCTAGGTGGAGTGCTTTTCTTGCTGTATCTTCATCGACACCAGCCATTTCAAAAAGAACTCTTCCTGGTCGGATTTCAGCAATCCAGAACTCAGGGTTACCTTTACCTTTACCCATACGAGTTTCAGCAGGTTTTTTAGTGATTGGTAAATGAGGGAAGATCCTGATCCATAATTTCCCACCTCGTTTCACTTGGCGGTTGATAGTGATCCTTGCAGCCTCAATTTGGCGCGCAGTGATACGACCGGAAGAGATGGCTTTTAAACCAAACTCTCCGAACGCAACGTAAGAACCTCTTTCGTCCTTACCTTTTAAGCGCCCTCTTTGGCGTTTTCTAAATTTTACTCGTTTAGGTGCTAACATGATGGTTTCTCTTTAGTACTTCTTAACTCGTTCTACGTTTTACAGCGTATTTATCTTCATCGGACTCTTCTTTTGTTGGGAAGTAGTCACCTGTATAAGTCCATACTTTCACACCAATCTGACCGAAAGTCGTGAGAGCTTCTTTGAATCCAAAATCAATTTTGGCACGAAGTGTATGGAGTGGAACTCGTCCTTCCATATACTTTTCTGTTCTTGCCATATCTGCTCCGTTAAGTCTTCCGGAGATTTGGATTTTCACACCTTCAACTCCACCGCGCATCGCACGACGAAGTTCTGCTTTCATCACTCGACGGAATGGCATCCTTTGTTCGATTTGAAGAGCTACTGTTTCAGCAATCGCTTGTGCGATGATCTCAGGTTTTTTCACTTCGATGATGTTCATTCCAATCGGCTTATCAGCGAACTTTTTAAGTTCTTGTTTTACCGCTTCGATGTTTTGGCCTTTTTGACCAATCACCATACCTGGTTTTGAAGTATGGAGGTTCACGTTGATTTTTTCAGGGAATCTTTCGATTATGATTTTCACAACGGATGCATTTTTGAATTTCTTCAGAAGGAATCTACGGATCTTGATATCTTCGTGAAGATTTTTAATGTAATCTTGTTTGGAAAACCAAACCGAATCCCAGTTCCGTGTGATTCCGATTCGTAGTCCGATTGGATTTACTTTCTGACCCATAAATTAGCTAACCTTCTTTTCGATTTCAGAGACAACAACTGTGATGTGGCTAAGGCGTTTACGGATCCTAGAAGCACGTCCTCGTGCTCTTGGGCGGAAACGTTTCATGATAGGGCCATCATCCACATAGATTTTTTTAACAAAAAGTGAATTTGGATCCAAACTTTCGTTCATCTGAATGGCATTTGCCACTGCGGAATTGAGAAGGTTAATGATCATTGAACTTGCTGCTTTGTTTGTGAAACGCAAGATATCAATTGCTTCTTTGTAATCGTATCCACGAACTTCATCAGCAACCAGGCGAGCTTTTCTGGCAGAAATTCTTAGGTGTTTTCCAACTGCTTTTGCTTCCATCACTCTACCTATTTCTTCGCTACTTTTTTGTCTCCACCATGACCTTTGAAGGTTCTAGTGGGAGCAAATTCACCAAGTTTGTGACCGATCATGTTTTCGTTTACATACACCGGAACAAACGCTTTGCCATTATGAATCATCACAGTGTGACCAATCATGTCTGGATAAATTGTACTTCTTCTGGACCAAGACTTGAAGGGTGTTTTTTTCCCTTCAGAATTTAACTTGGTAATTTTTTTCATGAGGTGGTCGTCGATGAACGGACCTTTTTTTAAGCTTCTAGCCATGAGTATCTAGACCCTACCTATTCCTGTTTTTCTTACGTCTTTGGACAATAAAACGATCAGACGGTCTTGTCTTACGTGTTTTAAATCCTTTCGTAGGTTTACCCCAAGGAGTCACTGGGTGACGTCCACCGGAAGTTCTACCTTCACCACCACCGAGTGGGTGGTCCACAGGGTTCATAACGACCCCTCTTACTTTCGGTCTTTTTCCTAACCAACGGTTACGACCGGCTTTTCCAATGATGACTAAGTTATGGTCTTTATTGGAGAGTTCTCCAACAGTCGCCAAACACTCTTTACGCACCTTTCGGATTTCCGAAGAAGGGAGTTTGAGTGAAACATAGTCTCCGTCTTTAGCGGAGATCACAGCAAAGGATCCTGCTGTTCTTGCGATCTGGCCACCTTTTCCAATATGGAGTTCGATGTTATGAACGTTCGTTCCTGCAGGGATTTTATCTAAAGGAAGTGTATTCCCTAGTTTGATTTCTGCATTTGGACCCGATTCTATTTTATCCCCAACTTTTAAACCGTTTGGAGCTAAAATATATCGGTATTCACCATCCGCATAACAAACTAGTGCTATGAATGCGGAACGGTTTGGATCGTATTCAATCGTTTTGACTGTTGCAGGAATTCCAAACTTGTTACGTTTGAAATCGATGATACGAAACTTTCTTTTGTTACGTCCACCTTTCCGTCTAACAGCAATCCGACCCTTATTGTCACGACCAGCCTTATATGAAATGTTGGCAGTGAGTGGTTTGTAAGGAACCACTTCTGTGATTTCTTTGAAATCTAAAACGGAATAATACCGGCTAGATTGCGTTGTGGGTTTAAGTTTTCTAATTCCCATAATTAAACCTTAGCAAAATCCAAATTTGCTCCGTCAGCGAACGTCACTACGGCTTTTTTGTAGTGAGGTCTTTGTGACGGCATGTTTCTAAAACGTTTCATTTTCCCACGGTAAACTGCGACGTTTACATTTGTTGGAACTACGTTATACATTTGTTTCAGAGCCTGTTTGATCAAAGTTTTGTTCGCATCCGGGTGGACTTTGAACGTATACTTGACAGTTCTTTTTCCCATACGTTCGCCAATTGTTTGAAGGTCTTGCGACTTCTCTGTTACAACTGGTGATAAGATTACATTCTCTAGGTTCACTGTCTTATCCCTTCTTAGAATACTGAGCCTGAAGCTCTTTTAAAGCGCTTTCAGAGATTACTAAATTGTTATTATAGAGGATGTCTCGGCAAACGACTCGTTTGCTGTTCACATATTTGAGGTTCTCTATATTGCGAGTGGATTTTTTGAGGAATTGGTTTTCACCAGCTACCACAAAACCCACGTTACCCTTCTCTGCAATGTCCATATTCTTCAAAATGTTGTAGATGGACTTTGTGGAGTAAGAAGAAGGTTCTACGTCTTCTATGATCGCGATTCTGTTTTCTTCCGCCTTTTTATTCAGGATGGAGAGAACAGCCTTTTTCTTAACGCTGCGTGACAAGTTTGAGGAATAATCTCTTGGTTTTGGTCCATGAATGATACCACCACCAACGAAATGAGGAGCTCTGATGGATCCTTGTCTTGCACGACCAGTTCCTTTTTGAGCCCAAGGTTTGATTCCCCCACCGCGAACTTCGGAACGATCCTTTGTAGAATGTGTCCCTTGTCTGTTGTTCGCATTTTCAGCTTTAACCGCATCATAGATGGCTCCAAGCGAAATGCCGGTAGCAAATAATTCTGCCGGAAGTTCAACTTCGCTTACGAATACGCCTTCTTTATTGTATTTACGCGCTTTCATGTTCTACCTATCTATCCGATTTTTTCTATCGTAACGATACCACGTTCCCTTCCTGGAACTGGACCGGATACAAATACCAAGTTGGCGTCTGCATCAATTTTTACTACCTTCAGGTTTCGAACAGTTGTCTGCTCAGAACCCATTCTTCCGCCCATTTTCAAACCCTTGAACACACGTCCAGGAGTTGTGTTCGATCCAATCGAACCAGGGTGTCTTTGGAAACGAGAACCGTGTCCTGCAGGACCACCAGCAAATCCATGGCGTTTGACAACACCTTGTGTTCCCTTCCCTTTTGAAGTTCCGGTCACTTTTACTGTATCATCTAAAGCAAAAATATCTGCGAGTTTCACTTCTGAACCCACGGCAACACCTTCAAACCCTTTGAACTCAACCAAAGTTTTTTTAGGAGTCGCGATATTCGCTTTTTTGATATGTCCTAACTCGGCCTTTGTTAAGTGTTTCTCTTTGGCATCACCAAAAGCCAATTGAACTGCTTCGTAGCCGTCATTCGCTTCTGTTTTTACCTGGGACACAAAACAAGGACCCACGCGTAAAACGGTTACAGTAACCATCTTACCGTCGTTATTGAATATGTGGGCCATGCCCAATTTTTCGCCGATTAAACCTTTAGCCATGGATCCTATCCTTAGGATTTAATATCTACGGAAACTCCAGCAGGGAGTTGAAGCTTCATCAGGGCCTCTACCGTATCTTCATTCGTATTTAAAATATCGATGAGTCTCTTGTGAGTTCTCATTTCAAATTGTTCTCTAGCTTTTTTATTCACGTGCGGAGAACGTAATACCGTGTAGATTTCTTTTTTCGTTGGGAGTGGGATTGGACCGGAGACAGTAGCTCCGGTCCTCTTCGCAGTCGCAACGATTTCAAAGGTTGATTGGTCAATCAACCGATGATCGAAAGCTTTTAACTTAACGCGAATTCTTTGTCCAGCCATTGCGATTACTCAACGATCTCCGCAACAACACCAGAACCAATCGTTCTTCCACCCTCACGGATCGCGAACTTCAAACCTTGGTCCATGGCAATCGGGTGAATCAGTTCGATTGACATCGTTACGTTATCACCTGGCATAACCATTTCCATTCCACCAGGTAAGTTACAAACACCAGTGATGTCAGTAGTTCTGAAGTAGAATTGTGGACGGTAGTTATTAAAGAATGGAGTGTGACGTCCACCTTCGTCTTTAGTAAGAACGTAAACTTCCGCTTTAAACTTTCTGTGTGGAGTGATCGTACCCGGTTTCGCAAGAACTTGACCTCTTTCGATGTCTTCTTTTTTCGTTCCGCGAAGAAGAGCACCGATATTGTCCCCTGCTTCTGCTTGATCGAGTAGTTTACGGAACATTTCAATACCAGTAACAACTGATTTTGAAGTATCTCGAATACCAACAATCTCGATCTCGTCGTTGATTTTAAGAACACCTTGCTCTACACGACCAGTAGCAACAGTTCCACGACCAGTGATTGAGAACACGTCCTCAACTGGCATTAGGAAAGGTTTGTCAACGATACGAGTAGGGTTTGGAACGTAAGTATCAACTGCTTCCATCAATTTCAAAATGGATTTCATTCCAAGGTCAGAATCTTCACCCTCTAGAGCTTTTAATGCAGAACCAGAGATGAAAGGTGTTTTATCACCTGGAAAGTTGTATTTGTTAAGAAGGTCTTTGATTTCCTCTTTTACCATCTCAACCATATCGTCTCTTTCATCAGCAGCGAGCATGTCAGCTTTGTTAAGATAAACAACGATATAAGGAACACCAACTTGGCGAGCAAGGAGGATGTGTTCTTTTGTTTGTGGCATAGCACCGTCAGTTGCAGATACTACGAGAATCGCAGCGTCCATCTGAGCAGCACCAGTAATCATGTTTTTTACATAGTCAGCGTGACCTGGACAATCTACGTGTGCATAGTGACGGTTAGGAGTTTCATATTCCTGGTGAGACGTTGCAATAGTGATCCCACGAGCCTTTTCTTCTGGCGCGTTATCGATTTGGTCATAAGCAACAGCTTTGTTCTTACCACCAATCGCTTTCGCAAGGGTAGTAGTGATCGCCGCTGTTAGCGTAGTTTTACCGTGGTCAACGTGACCAATAGTTCCGATGTTTAAGTGTGGTTTTGAACGGTCAAATTTTTCTTTAGCCATTGTTAGAATCTACTCCTCAATCGTGGTGCAAGACCCGATATTCGGTTCTTTACTCCTTTAGAACTGCATAAAATTCAGAGGTAAAAGCAGTCCTTTCCCAAGAAATGCCAATCCCTTTGGTCATGTTTCTAAGAGCCCCTGAAAAGCCAAGCAGGTTTTGGGCCGATGCATTGGCTTTTAAGTGACTCTTCCCTGCCACAGCCTCAAAGATGGATATCACCTTTGCGTTCCTGCGACTTAGATCAGAAAGAACTACACCTAAGTGGTCTGTGTCTACCATCACCTCGATTTCAGTGAGGGGACAAACCAAATATGTGTTTGATGGAAAACACTCCTTCACTCCTGCAAGTATCGCTACTTTGAGTAACGTGAGAGTGGTTTGTAGGTCTCCCTTAGGCATCTCATATGAGAGAACTCTAAGTCTGAGGCCACAAACTTCTTCACCATAAAACCCGTGTAAGCAGGCTTCCATGAAAGACGTTTCTATCGAATGTTTTACTTCTTCCGGAAGACTTACCTCGAAGGCAATATGCTTCGAAAAATCGGCAGTATCTTCCAGGACTGCGATGAGCGCGCCGCTTGACTTTTGGTCTTCAAAGGCACGATGCTCTAGGGCAACCTTATGAGACATTTTTTTAAAAAGCTCTAATTTGGCAATGTTTATCGAACTAAAAGAGAGTTTTTTTTCAGTTTTCGCAGAGATCCGGCGGATTCCGATTTCCAAATGTAACTCCCCTCGCCCATATAGGACAATTTGTCCTGTTTCTTCCTTTAACTCATGGCGATACCCTGGGTCTTCCCAGACAAGCTCCTCTAGGCGACATAACCAGAACTCTTTATCCGAAGATTCTTCTGGTTCAATCACAATCGAAAAAGGACTTGGATTCCTATTTGAATTTTCGTTGTGATCTTTTGGTGCCAGATCCCTTCGCAGAGTCACTGGCAAACCTGGTAAAAGGTCCAAGTCATTGTGGGATTTGAGTAAAATGAGTTTTCCTTTCTGTAACGTATGGATACCTGTCTCTCCGGAAGCACCCAAAAACTGAAATCGTTCTTCCGGATCGTTTTCCTCTGTTGTGAATTTTCCCTTCCTCTGACCCATTGTCATATTCTTGAGACTTGTAAGTTCCAAATCTTTTGTTGGGTATACGACCGCATAACGACCAATTTCGGGTGCCATCCGGCGTGAAAGAACAAGGAGCGGAAAAACTTCTGAAGAAAGTTCCCTTGTATCCTTTGGTTCAGTCCAAAGCACCAAATCCAAAAGTTCCCGAACCCCTTCTCCCGTTTTGGCAGATCCTCCATACACCGGATAAAGTTTTCCTGACTTTGAACCAGTGCTTAAACCAATCATTGGAAAATCCGTTTGGCCCGATGGGTCATTCCAGGAGGAAATCATTAAATCATCATTCCATGACAGAAGTTCCTCTTTCACTGCCTTGGGAAAAGACATAGCGTTGCTTAGATAAAATTCTAATTTTCCGGATTTATCTTTTTGGAATAAAGACACAGGTGCTCCTCCCAAAATTTCCTCGAGAGAAACCAACGTATCCAAATAATCATCCCCAAACCGATCGAGTTTGTTGATGAAAAACACCATCGGAACATTTGCCATCCGCAACTCTTCAATGACGAGCCTTGCTTGCGATTGGACAACCGTTCCTGCCTCCAAAACCACAATCGCAGATTCCATTGCGGGCAATAGGTCTGTAACTTGGTTCCTAAAATCGATATGTCCTGGCGTATCAATCAGTTGGATTTCAAAGGAACCAAAAGAAGTTTTCCAAGGAACAACATGAAAACTGGTTCGTATGGAAATCCCTCTTTCGATTTCTTCTTGGAGTTGGTCAGATTCAGTATTACCATCTTCAATGGTGCCCACAGCAGAAATGACACCTGCTTCGAATAAGATTCGTTCGGTGAGGGTAGTTTTCCCAGAATCAATATGAGCAAAAATGCCTATGGTGCGGTAGATCATGGTTTATTGGTACGTCGGAAAATAAAAAAGCCAGGCATAAACCTGGCTTGTTAGTGATTGGAATCGAATAAAAGAGATTACCAGCGGTAGTGAGAGAATGCCTTGTTGGCATCTGCCATCTTTCTGATGTCTTCTTTTTTCTTGATCGCAGAACCTGTGCCTTTTTGAGCTTCCATAAATTCTGCGGCCAATTTGTTCTTCATCGATTTTTCATTTCTACCACGGCTATATTTAATTAGCCATCTGATTCCTAGTGCAAGACGTCTTTCAGGACGAACTTCGATTGGAACTTGGTAAGTCACACCACCCACACGACGTGATTTAACTTCTACTTGTGGTTTTGCATTTTCTAAAGCTTCTTGGAAAACAGCAAAAGGATCTTGTCCTGTTTTTTTCGCAATGACTTCTAAAGCGTCGTAGAACACTGCTTCTGCGACACTTTTTTTACCATCTACCATAAGGCAGTTGATAAACTTGGAAATCACTTTGTCGTTGTATTTTGGATCGCCTTCGATGTGGCGCGGTTCAACTTTTCCTCTTCTTCTAGACATATACCTTTCTCCGATTACGCTTTAGGACGCTTCGCGCCGTATTTAGAACGTCCTTTGCGACGTTTGTCCACACCGAGTGTATCCAGTGTTCCACGAATGATATGATAACGAACCCCTGGTAAATCTTTTACCCTTCCACCACGGATGAGAACAACGTTGTGTTCTTGGAGGTTGTGGCCTTCGCCTGGGATATAAGCTGTGACTTCAATTCCAGTTGTCAAACGTACCCTTGCAACTTTTCGAAGAGCCGAGTTTGGTTTTTTGGGAGTGAAAGTCATCACCCTAGTGCAAACTCCACGTCTTTGTGGGCATGCTTTTAGAGCGGGAGATTTAGTTCTTTTCTTTTGGTCTTCTCTTCCGATACGGATGAGCTGGTTAATTGTAGGCATTCGATTCCTTCTTCTACTTCTCTTTTTAAAAAAATAATGACGTTTTCGTCCAAAATTCCAGACAAGGACATTTTGTAAACGAAAACATGATTTTTGTCCCTAGAAACCATCCTTTTTAGATGATTTCTAGAGTGATCCTTTAATGACTAATCGTCATCGTCCTCATCATCGGAGTCGTCAGATTCTTCTTCCAACTCATCCTCGTCTTCGTCTTCTTCTGCCACAAGTCTTGAAAGTGTGGCTGTCGAAACTGGCGCCGATTCGGAAAGTTCAGAAACTTCTTCTTCCTCTTCTTCAGACTCAAGGTCCCAATCCAAATCCCCAGGGAGTTCTTTGAAAACTTCAATGTCACGGTATTTTTTCATACCAGTTCCCGCAGGGATCATGTGACCAATGATGACGTTTTCTTTAAGGCCCATTAGGTTATCTGTTTTGCCTTTGATGGCCGCATCTGTCAGAACCTTTGTTGTTTCTTGGAACGATGCTGCCGAGAAATAAGACTCAGTGTTAAGAGATGCTTTGGTCAAACCAAGAAGCACTGGAGTTCCTTGTGCAGGAGATCCCCCCTCTTTTTCCACTCTATCGTTTTCTTCATCAAAGAGAAATTTATCCACTTGTTGTTGGTTCACAAAGGATGTGTCCCCACTATCAGTGATGATCACCTTACGAAGCATTTGGCGAACCACAACTTCGATGTGTTTATCGTTGATATGAACCCCTTGCAAACGGTATACTTCTTGCACTTCGGATACTAAGTATTCATGGAGTGCATTTGGTCCCTTAATGGTAAGGATATCATGTGGGTCAAAGTTTCCTTCATCCAACTGGTCACCACGTTTTACGAAGTCACCTTGGCGAACACGGATTTGTTTTCCGATTGGGATCGCCACTTTAACCTTTTCTTGTTCTGGTGAATCAGGGAGGATATAGAGGATTCGTTTTTCTTTTACGATTTCCCCTTTGTCTTCGATTTTACCATCGATTTCAGCAAGTGTGCAGGCATCTTTTGGACGGCGGGCTTCAAAAAGTTCGTCTACCCGTGGAAGACCACCCGTGATATCACGAGTTTTTTCAGCCACAGATGGGATTTTAAAGATCACATCCCCTTCTCTGACTTTGTCTCCATTTTGGAATTGGAGGAGTGCATCCACAGGAACGGAATACCCGTCAGAACCAACAATGACTTTGGGAACGAGACGGTCTTTTTTCTGCTCTACCACTTTGAGGATGATATTCGAAGTTTTAGGATCTACATCACGACGGACGTTTTTACCAATTTCTAAATCTTCCCATTGAATGGTTCCTGCAGTTTCCGAAACAGCCACTTCGTTGTAAGGGTCAAACTCAGCGAGTGCTTTGTTTTCTTCGACAATTTGGCCTTCTTCTGCTTTTAAGATGGTTCCGATTTTCACAGGAATCACAATGTCATCACCGAGAATGCGTAGTGTGGTTCCTACAAGAGAAACAACACCTGCTTGGTCTGAAGTGACACGTTGTTCTGTGGATTCACCCACTTGTGTCGCAAACACTTCTCCCTTTTCCAATCGTTGGCCATCCACAATCCGCACACTGGAAAGAGATTCTGTGTTGAACTCTTGGATGAGTCGGTTCACAATGATGGTTCCTCGACGAGCAAATACCTTTGCGCCATTCGCATTTGTCACCAAACGACCGTTTACTGATTTCACTAAAGAACGGAAAGGAACTTTGTGTTCTTTCTCTTGGATCGTTGCCGATGCCGCACCACCCACGTGGAAAGTTCTCATCGTAAGCTGTGTTCCTGGTTGGCCGATTGACTGAGCCGCAATGGTTCCCACTGCTTCTCCAATCTCTGCCGGAACAAGGCGTGCCATATCCATACCATAACATTTTGTACAAATTCCATGGCGGGAACGGCAAGTCAGAGGTGATCGAACTTTGATTTTATCATAACCTAGGTTTTCAATCTGTTGACCAAGAGCTCTTGTGATAAGAGTATCTTTTGGAAATACCACTTTCTCTGTCACAGGGTCCACTAGATCTTCCGCTGTGTAACGTCCGAACACTCTGTCCGCAAGGGAAACAATGACGTTTTCTCCTTCTTTTACGATACCGAGAGTGATGTTGGCTTTTGTTCCACAATCATCTTCCGAAACGATTACGTCCTGAGAAATATCCACAAGACGACGAGTGAGGTAACCGGCATCGGCCGTTTTTAGCGCTGTATCCGCAAGACCTTTCCTCGCACCATGTGTAGAGATAAAAAATTCTAAGACCCCAAGGCCTTCACGGAAGTTGGAACGAATCGCAAGTTCAATGATTTCCCCAGACGGTTTCGCCATAAGTCCCCGCATCCCTGCAAGCTGGCGGATCTGTTGTTTGGATCCACGTGCACCAGACGCTGCCATGACGTATACCGGGTTAAATCCCGCTTGGTCTTTTTCGAGTTCTTTGAACATCCCTTCTGTAATGCGGTCATTGGTTTTTGTCCAAATCTCGATTACTTTTTTACGACGTTCTTCGTTCGTAATGATCCCTTTACGATACTCCATATCCGCTTTTTCTACTTCTTTGTTGGCATCATTCACAAGTCCCTCTTTTTGAGGAGAAACTCGGATGTCATCAATCGAGATGGTAGGAGCAAATACAGTTGCGTAACGGTATCCAAGTCGTTTGATTTCATCGAGCATCACAACAGTGATCCCAGGTCCAAACTTCTCGTAAACGTCTGCGATGATTTTGTTTGTTTCTTTATCACCGAGAGTTCTGTTGATGTACACATACCCTTTTGGCATCACTTGGTTGAAGATAAGCCTTCCCGGTGTGGTTTCGATGATTTTCCCTTCATGTAAAACAGAGATTTTGGAGCGAATTTCAACCGTTTTTGTTTCGATTGCATACATCACTTCTTCGAGACCAGTGAAAAATTTTCCTTCACCCTTAGCGTCTTTTACTTCTGACGTGAGGTAATAAATTCCAAGAACGATATCTTGTGTTGGTCCACAAATTGGCTGTCCATTTGCTGGGTTTAAGATGTTATGCGGTGATAACATCAGCATCCAAGTTTCGAGCTGTGCTTTTGGAGCGAGCGGAACGTGGATCGCCATTTGGTCCCCGTCAAAGTCAGCGTTAAACGCATGGCATACAAGTGGGTGGAGTTTGATTGCCTTTCCTTCTACAAGGACTGGTAAAAATGCTTGGATTCCAAGTCTGTGAAGAGTCGGAGCACGGTTGAGGAGAACTGGGTGTTCTTTGACGACTGTTTCCAATACATCAAAAACTTCTTTGTCTTCTGCTTCGATTTTTTTCTTCGCAGATTTGATGTTTGGTGCTAGTTCCAAATCCACAAGGCGTTTCATGATGAATGGTTTGAAAAGTTCCAAAGCCATCTTTTTCGGAAGACCCATTTGGTGGTATTTGAGTTCAGGACCCACTACGATCACGGAACGACCCGAGTAATCCACACGTTTTCCAAGTAGGTTTTGGCGGAAACGACCTTGTTTTCCTTTGAGCATGTCAGAAATCGACTTGAGTGGTCTATTTCCTTTTCCTTTCACGGTACGTTTGCGACGGCTGTTATCAAAAAGAGCATCAACTGCTTCTTGTAGCATACGTTTTTCGTTTCGTACGATGATCTCAGGCGCTTTAAGTGCAAGGAGTCGTTTCAAACGGTTGTTACGGTTGATCACACGGCGATATAAATCGTTAAGGTCAGAAGTTGCAAAACGTCCCCCTTCCAATTGCACCATCGGACGAAGTTCTGGTGGGATCACGGGAACGACATCTAGAACCATCCATTCAGGACGGTTTCCCGAATCTCGGAAGGCTTCGAGAACTTCAAGGCGTTTGAAAATACGTTTGTCGGAGATTTTGTTTTTATCTTGGATCTTTTGACGGATCACACGTGCTTCTGCATCCACGTCGATACGTGCGAGCAGTTCTTTGATGGCGTCCCCACCAATCCCTGCGATAAATTTATCACCGTATTCATCTAAATAATTATGGTATTCATCTTCATCGATGAGTTCCCCTCTGTTCCTACCGGAATCAGCTGGGTCAATGATCACATACTTCTCGAAGTAAAGAACACTTTTGAGTTGGTTGATCGTCATATCAAGGAGGAGTCCCATTCGAGATGGAACAGAACGGTAATACCAAATATGCGAAACAGGTGCCGCAAGTTCAATATGACCCATTCTTTCACGACGAACTTTGGAGTGAGTTACCTCAACACCACATTTGTCGCAAACCACTCCCTTATAACGGATGGATTTGAATTTACCGCAGTAACATTCCCAATCCTTTGTGGTTCCGAAGATTTTTTCGCAGAATAGACCATCTCGCTCCGGTTTTAGGGTACGGTAGTTGATCGTTTCCGGTTTTTTCACTTCCCCGAAAGACCACTCTTTGATCCGTTCGGGTGATGCCAAACGGATCGTAATCGATTCAAAACTATTGTAATTTCTCATACTTTTTCCCTTCCCTAAACGTTTTCAATGGTCTCGAATTTGATTTTCTTTTTGTTTTTCGAGAATTCATCTTCGTAATCAGAGATATCCACTTCCAATCCTTCGGAGTCTTTGATGATGATGTCAAGTGCCAGACCTCTAAGTTCCTGAACAAGAACGTTGAATGATTCTGGGATCCCTGGTTTAATTGAGTGGATTCCTTTGACAATCGCTTCGTAAATTCTTGCACGACCAAGCATATCATCCGACTTGATGGTGAGTAACTCTTGTAAGGTGTGTGATGCACCATACGCTTCGAGAGCCCAAACTTCCATCTCACCGAGCCTTTGTCCCCCGAACTGCGCTTTACCACCGAGTGGTTGTTGCGTAACGAGTGAGTAAGGACCAGTGGATCTTGCGTGGATTTTGTCATCCACCAAGTGAGCCAGTTTCAACATGTAAATGTATCCGCAGAATACTTGGTTAATGAATTTTTCTCCCGTTCTTCCATCATATAACTGAAATTTGCTGTTTTCTGGTAATCCTGCTTTTTTGCAGAAATCATGAACGTCACCTTCAGATGCTCCATCAAACACCGGTGTTTCAAAATTGATCCCGAGTTTTTTTGCAGCGAAACCTAGTTGGGTTTCAAAAATCTGACCGAGGTTCATCCTTGAAGGAACACCCAAAGGGTTTAACACGATATCAACTGGAGTTCCATCTTCCATGTATGGCATATCTTCTTGTGCCATGACACGTGCAACGACCCCTTTGTTTCCGTGACGTCCCGCCATTTTATCACCCACGAGGAGTTTACGTTTACGCGCAACATACACTTTCACCATTTCTTCCACGCCAGCAGCGAGTTCATCGCCTGTCTCACGGGAATAACGTTTGATATCGATCACAGTTCCTTCAAAACCGTTTGGCATACGAAGAGAAGAGTCTCTTACTTCTTTTGCCTTTTCTCCAAAAATGGAGTGTAATAATTTATATTCTGGTGTGAGGTCGGTTTCCCCTTTGGGAGTCACCATCCCCACTAGGATGTCACCAGGTTTCACTTCTGCACCGATACGGATCACACCTGACTCATCCAAATCACGGAACGCTTTGTCCGAAAGATTTGGAATGTCGCGAGTGATTTGTTCTTGTCCAAGTTTTGTTTCCCGAGCTTGGATTTCGAATTCTTCAATGTGGATCGAAGAGAAAACATCGTCTTTGATGATCCGTTCAGAAATGAGAATCGCATCCTCAAAGTTGTATCCTTCCCAAGGCATAAATGCCACAAGAACGTTACGTCCTAATGCCAAATAACCAGCGTCAGTGGAAGGTCCGTTTGCGAGGACAGTTCCTTTTTGCAGGATCTGACCAAAGTCACCGTATTTTTCCCCTTTGATGATTTGTCCAGCAACAGGAGCACCAACTCCTAGTTCCTGCCCTTCTTTCACAACGGAATGGAACTGAACTTCATCAGAAAGAAGTAGTTCGTGTGTTTCTTTTTCACCATTCGGAGATGTTACTTCGATCCGTTCTTTAGAAACCTTACTTACCTTTCCACCTGTTGTGGTGTGAAGCATGGATACGTTCGGTTTTTGGTTAAAACATGTACCTTGGTTGGTTTTTTTGAATTTAATGAGTGGGTAGTGGACGATCTCTTTGGATTGGTCTTCTTTGATCCAAACACCAGTAGCATCTACTTTGGAAACTACACCATCTTTTTTAGCAACAATACATACCCCAGCATCATAAGCTGCACGAGCTTCCATACCTGTTCCAACAAACGGCGCTTCTTCTGTGAGAAGTGGCACTGCTTGTCGTTGCATGTTGGAACCCATAAGCGCACGGTTCGCATCATCGTGCTCAAGGAATGGAATGAGGGCTGTTGAGACAGACACTACTTGCAAAGGAGCAAGGTCCATGTACTGGATCTCAGATGGGCTACGGAAAGGGAAGTCCCCTCTATGGCGAGTGGAGATAAGTTTGGATGTGAATTCACCCTTCTCATCCACAGTCGAATTCGACTGCGCCATATAGTGATATTCTTCTTTGTCTGCAGTGAGGTATTCTACTTGTTTTTGGACCTTTCCGTTTTTCACAAGGCGGTATGGAGTTTCAATGAAACCATAATCGTTGACTCGTGCAAAACTAGACATGGAAAGGATGAGACCAATGTTTGGACCTTCCGGTGTTTCAATTGGGCACATACGACCATAGTGAGAATAATGAACGTCACGAACCTCAAAACCGGCTCTATCACGAGAAAGTCCCCCAGGTCCAAGAGCGTTTAACCTACGTTTGTGGGTAAGTTCTGCCAATGGATTGGTTTGGTCCATAAACTGGGAAAGTTGTGAAGATCCAAAAAACTCATTGATCACAGCCGTGATTGGTTTGATCGAAATAAGAAGCTGCGGAGTTTGTTGTTCCGGTTCTTGAACGGTCATTCTTTCTTTGATCACTCGTTCTACGCGAGAAAATCCAAGTTTCAATTGGTTGGCAATAAGCTCACCCACAGAACGGATCCTTCTGTTTCCTAAGTGGTCAATGTCATCTGGGTAATAATTTTCTGCCTCAGACATAAGCATCACTAGATAACGAACGGTTTCAATGATGTCTTGTTTTCTTAAAACACGGTCTTCTGCTTTTGCAAAATCTTTTGGGTTATTGAATTCGAATTTGCTATTGATTTTGTAACGACCAACAATTCCCAAATCAAATGTTTTTGGTGAGAAAAAGAGTCGTTTGAGTTCTGCTTCCGCGTTTTCGATCGTTGAAGGTTCCCCTGGTCTCATAATTGTATGAAACTTTTTGACCGCATCTTCGTAGTCGTTAACACCGTCTTTTTCTAAGCAGTTGATAAGAACTGGGTTGTCCTTTCCTTTCGGAAATTCAATGACATCCACATCTTTTACCTTCATTTCACGAAGGATGGAAATATTGTCTTCATTGATTTTGGAACCAGCATCGAGCATGACCTCACCAGTTTCCATGTTGATGATATCAGCGATGGTTCGGCGGCCAATCAGACGTTTGAGGTCTTTTGGATTGGCACCTGCAATCTTCATCTTGGAAGAACCATAGAAAAGGCGTAATACTTCTTCGTTGGTTCCCATACCCATAGCCTTGACGAGTAGGGTTGCTGGGAATTTTTTCTTACGGTCGATTTTGGCAACAAGGATCCCTTTATTGTCCATTTCAAATTCCAACCAAGAACCTCGGTAAGGAATCACGCGAGCAGAGAAAGTATCTCTCACTTGGTCATAAGAAAAGAAAATACCAGGAGATCTGTGTAACTGGCTTACCACTACTCTTTCTGCACCATTGATGATGAAAGTTCCGTGGTCTGTCATCACTGGCAGGTCACCCATATAAACAACTTGTTCGCGGATTTCCCCGGTGTCCTTGATGATGAGTCGGATGACTGCTTTTAGCGGAACCGCATAAGAGGAATCAGTGTCTTTACACTCTTGAGGGTCACGTTTTGGTTCCCCCAACACGTAATGCCCATATTCCATGACCATATCGTTGTTTGGTGATTCAATTGGGAAGGATTCACGGAATACTGCTTCCAACCCTTGGTTCAGGCGTTTCGTCGGATCTTTCACTTCCGACTGGAGGAACCAATCAAAGGATTTTTTCTGTACGTAGATAAGATTAGGAAGTAAATTGAGGTCGGTAATTTTACCGAAATTTACCCGGTTTCTAATTTGCATTCGGGTATGCATGGAATACTCTCCCTAGAGACGTCAAAATAATAGATGGTATGATAAATGAAAAAATAGAGGTGGGGACGCCTACGGCCTCCCTGCCTCTAAGTTTTTGAAGACTGGGTTTAAAAATTGGCAACCGATTAACCGGCAGCAGCAACTTCTACTTGAGCCCCAACACCTTCGAGTTTTTTCTTAATATCAGCAGCTTCATCTTTAGAAACCCCTTCTTTCACTGATTTTCCACCAGCTTCAACAAGAGTTTTCGCATCTGCTAATCCAAGACCAGTGATTTCGCGAACGAGTTTAATAACGTCGATCTTTTTGTCACCGTGTGCTTTCAAGATAACATTGAAAGTTGCTGGTTCTTCAGCAGCAGCAGCGCCACCACCCGCACCCGCAACAGCCGCTACCGCAACCGGTGCAGCAGCAGAAATCCCGAATTTCTCCTCCATCTTTTTCACTAGGTCAGCAGCCTGAACTAATGTAAGACTTCCAATTTGTTCTAATAGCGCGTCAACAGACATCTATATTCTCCTTATCCTACTAATCACTATGATTACTATTTGCCGTTTTTCTCGGCTACAGCATTGATGGCGCGAGCCAATGATGCCATGATTTGATTGATTCCAGAAGCAATTTGCGTTGCAGGAGCATTGATCCCACGAGCCACTTGCGCAAGAAGTTCTTGTTTGGACGGAAGTCCAGCAATCGCTTCTACTCCAGATTTTCCCAAAACCTCACCGTCCATATAGCCGGTTTTGATTTCGAGTTCCTTCTTATCTTTTGCAAAGTCCTTACAAACTTTTGCTACTGCTGGAAGTGCATCCAGAGAGAAAATCGCTGCAAGTGGTCCTTTGTAAACATCTCCAAAGTCAATGGAGTTGTTTTTATGTTCAGAAGACTCTTTTAATGCACGGAGGAAAAGGTTGTTTTTGATTACCTTCATCTCCGATCCTTCCTTGCGAAGTTTCGCACGAAGGTTGGACATATCTTCAACAGTTAAACCGCTGTAAGATGCTAAAATAAAGTTTGGTCGTTTTTCCAAACGACTCTTTAGTTCAGATACTGCTTCAATTTTAGATGGATTTGCCATGTTTCTTACTCGTTATATGTTCGCGTTTACTAGTTCTTTTACATCGACTTTTACGCCGATTCCCATCGTTGCTGCTACTGAGAAAGACTTAAGGTAATCTCCCTTCGCATCGGAAGGTTTGTCTTTCATAAGGGCTGCAACAACAGCATTGATGTTATCAGAAAGTTTGTCGTCAGAGAAGGAACATTTCCCTACGCCTAAGTGAACCACTCCCCCTTTGTCAGGGCGGTATTCAATTCTACCCGCTTTGAGTTCTTTCACTGCTTTTGATACATCAGTTGTGACTGTACCTGCTTTTGGTTTTGGCATAAGGCCTTTACGACCAAGAACTGGACCAAGTTTACCCACTTCTTTCATCATGTCAGGAGTCGCCACGCAAGCATCAAAATCAGTCCAACCACCGGATACTTTTTCGATTAAGTCCATATCACCAACGAAATCAGCTCCCGCCTCTCTCGCTTCGTTTTGTTTGTCTCCTTTGCAGAAAACCAAAACTTTAATGGTTTTTCCTGTTCCGTGTGGAAGAGAAATTGTCCCTCTTACGTTTTGAAGAGACTTATAATTGATTTTTGTCGAGATCTCTAAAGTTCCGTCGAACTTTGAGTAACTGGTCGCTTTCGCTAAACCGACTGCCTCACCAAGGGTATAAGCCTTTGTGCGATCGACTTTCTCTTTGAGTTGGATGTATTTTTTGCCGCGTTTCATGACTTCGGTTCCCGTTTCTTAATGATTACTCGACGTTAACGCCCATGGATCGGCAAGTTCCAGCAATGATTTTCACTGCTGCATCTAAGTCGTTCGCATTGAGGTCTTCCATCTTCGTTTTTGCAATTTCTTCTAGTTGTGCGCGTTTGATCGTTCCTACTTTCACTGTGTGAGGAGTAGCAGATCCACCTTGGAGTCCAAGAGCCTTCATCACAAGAAGGGCAGCTGGAGGTGATTTAGTGACGAAAGTAAAACTTCTGTCAGAGTAAACAGTGATCACCACTGGGAGTTTGAGTCCCATTTGGTTTTTTGATCTCTCATTGAACTGTTTACAAAATTCCATAATATTGAGTCCGGCCTGACCAAGTGCGGGACCTACCGGAGGAGCTGGGTTTGCTTTCCCCGCTTCTACTTGGAGTTTAATTTGTTTTACTACTTTCTTTGCAGCCATCTCGTTTCAAGTTCCTTACTAAAAGTCAATCTACCAGTTCTATTGTTCCGATTTTACTTGGAGGTAATCCAACTCGACTGGAGTGGATCTTCCAAAAATTTCAACACGGACACGAAGCCTTCCCTTATCAGGGAAAATTTCATCGACAAGTCCTGTGAAATTTGCAAATGGACCATCTATAATTTTTAATGTTTCTCCCACTTTGAAGAGGAAACGTGGTCTTGATACTTCTTCAGATTCCACACTTCCCACATCACTGAAGAGATTTTTAATCTCATCAAGTGAAAGTGGCTCCGGACCTTTTCCCTTTCCGCCTACAAATGTAGACACAGAAGGTAAATTCTGGATTTTAAATCGAAGGTCATCGGTCATGTTCATCTCAACGAGAACGTAACCAGGCATGAGTTTTTTCTTAGTGACCTTCTTTTTGCCGTTTTTCATTTCGGCAACTTCCATTGAAGGAATTTTCACTGCGAAAATTTGGTCTTCCAGCTTTTGTTGTTGGACCATCTTTTCAATGTTTGTCTTCACCTTATTCTCGTGACCGGAATAAGTCTGAAGCACATACCATTTTTTATCTAAAGAATCGCCCACTTCCCTACCTATGTTCCTAATGCCCAGAACCACTTTAACAGTTTCAAGAATACAAAATCCGAAGCTGATAAAAATAGGGAAAAGATAAATACTGTAACTAGGACTACAACGGTAGAACTCACCACTTCTTGGCGCGTAGGCCAATGTACTTTTTCAAGTTCTGCTTTACATTCCTGAATGAAACTCGTAGCTTTCATTGATCCTTGTCCTGTTCTCTAATTCTATATTCCGTAGTTGGCAGGGCTGGAGAGAATCGAACTCCCACCAAGGACTTTGGAGATCCTAGTTCTACCATTAAACTACAGCCCTAAACAAGCCCTCTACCAGGCTTGAACTGGCGACCCCTTCCTTACCATGGAAGTGCTCTACCACTGAGCTAAGAGGGCAAACGTTTCCCACCCAAGCGCGGGTTTCCAAGCGAGGCTAGGTTTTTTACACTATTTTAAATGAGGCTCATTGGTCAATGGAAAATGAGTTTATTTCCTGGAATTGATGAAAAAACAGGAAAAATGGCGAATTTCCCTTGTGATTTTAGTTGTGGATTTCCCGGTTCGATAATAGAACCATGTGGGAAACACCCACCGCATAAGGAATGATTCGTGGCGAAACCATTTGTTGAATTAGAAGCACAAATTCCAGATTTAGTAAAGGCAAAATCGAAAATTGTCGTCCGTTCTTCTCGGATGAATCGCCAACTCGAACAGTACGTGCTTGGGCTCATCACGAACATCCTAAGTGAAGTTGGCCAATCCCAATTTGTGGAGATGTTATACACGATCTCAAAAGAACTTACCATCAATGGAATCAAAGCCAACCAAAAACGAGTTTTCTTTGAAGACGAAGGTCTAGATATCACAGACGAAACCGACTACTTCAAAGGGATCAAAGAGTATTCGAAAAAGTTCTCTGAAAAAATGGCTGATGAATATGGAAAACGATGCCTCGCACGAGGTGTCTATGTTCAAATCAAATTCCATTACTGTTTGGATGGACTACTTGTGGAAGTCACAAACAACACTCCTGTCATCAAAACCGAAGAAGTTCGGATGAGGGAAAAAATGAAGAAGTCCATGGGATATAATGACATTGCCGAATTCTATATGGACAATATGGACAACACGGAAGGTGCGGGACTTGGAATTGCCCTCATCATGATTCTACTTAAAAACGAAGGTGTTGACCCTAACCTATTTCGAATCATCACACATTCTGATCGAACCGTAGCAAGGGTCGAAATTCCGTTTAACGATAATTATGTGTCGTTCAGAAGTGCAGAACTAGCAGAAATATAATTCGTTTTTAACACTTCCTTTCTCAGTTAGATTTGTATCGACCTATGGTCTGCCTTTTTTGAAACTGGTGGACATGGAATTAAAAGGTGCAAACATTCTCGTCACCGGATCTGCCGGTGGACTCGGAAAGGCGATGGCATACCGACTCGGTAAGTCAGGTGCCAATATCATTCTCTCAGACATCCAAAAAGACAAATTGGACGAAACCGTATCCCTCTTCCAAAAAGAAGGAATCAAAACAACGGGGATCGTTGCCAATGTTGCCAAAGAAGAAGATAGCATTCGACTCATTGAAGAAGCGACTGCATTTCAAGGTAGCCTCGACGTGGCAATTCTAAACGCAGGGATTTTACGTGATGGTCTTCTCATTCGCGTAGACAAAGAAACTGGCAAAGTCAAAGGAAAGATGAGCATTGACCAATGGCAATCGGTGATTGATGTCAATTTAACAGGAGTCTTCCTGACTGCCAGAGAAGCTGCTGCAAAAATGGTGGAACAAAAAAAGGGAGTCATCATCCCTATTGCCTCCATTGCAATGCATGGAAATTCAGGACAAACCAATTACAGTGCTGCAAAAGCTGGTGTTGCTGCCATGACTGTAACTTGGTCAAAAGAACTAGCTAAGTTTGGAATTCGAGTGGCAGGGATTGCGCCAGGTTTCATTGGTACCGAAATGGTATTAAAAGATATGAACCCAGAAGCGCTTGAAAAATGGAAATCGATTATCCCAGTTGGAAGGCTTGGTGAACCAGATGAGATAGCGTCCACTGCTGAGTTTATCATTACGAATGATCTCGTTACTGGAGTGGTTTTAGAAATCTCAGGTGGAGTTCGAATCTAACTTCGATTAATCCTTTTTTGCCTTCTTTTATAGCACTGAAGGCAAATAGGATTTTCAAAATATTTTATCATTTTTTTAACAATCTGTAAAAATTTCGTAGGTAAATAATGTAAGGTTTCGTCATAAGGATATAACGGAAATCCTTACTGATGAAAATAAAAACAGAACTTTCGAAACAACAATTGGAACAAGCGATCAAAGGAATACAGGGGATTGCCCACCCAATTCGCTTACTCATCCTTTATACTTTAGCCAAAGAAGAAAAAACCGTAGGCGAACTTGTTGAATTACTTGGAACAAGCCAGTCAGCGGCTTCCCAACACTTAAGCAAGATGAAAAACAATGGTATCTTGGAATCGAGAAAGTCTTCGAACCAAGTGTTCTATCGTTTGAAAGATGCTAAGTTTAAGGATCTTATCCAAACGATTGTAAAAGTGTATAAAAAGTAAGCATTATTTCGCTTCTAACTTTAAGAGGCGAACATATTCTGCAATTGAATCCTGGAGGTTTGTAAAACCGAAGGGATACCCTACTTTTGTTAACTTTTCCATATTGGCGCATGTGTAGTATTGGTATTTGCCTTGGAGTGATTCCGGCATTTCCACATATTCGATGTTTATTGGGGTATTCATGGCTTTAAACAAAGCGGAAGCTAAATCATTCCAAGTTTCCGCCATCCCACGGCCAACATTGTAAAGTCCATACTTTCTCTCACTAAGTAGATAAATACTAATTTTACTTGCATCCTTCACATATAAAAAATCTCGTTTTTGTTCCCCATCTTTGTATTCCGGTTTGTAGGATTTAAAAAGTTTTAATTTTCCAGTATCTCGGATTTGTTCGTAACCTTTTAAAACAAGACTTCTCATTTCAGCCTTATGTGCTTCACCGTAACCAAAGACATTAAAATACTTAAGACCGATGAGTTTGTCTGCAATTTTTGTTTTTTTGGCATACAAATCAAAAAGATGTTTGGAATAACCATACATATTCAAAGGTTTTAGGTTTTCAATGGGAGCTTTGTCATCATAACCAAATTCCCCTTCTCCGTAGGTTGCTGCGCTGGATGCATATAAAAATGGAATATTTTTTTCTACAGCGAATTCAGCGAGTTTTTTCGTATAATGAAAGTTATTCTGAATTAAGTAGGTAGCGTCTTTTTCTGTCGTGGCAGAGCAGGCACCTAAATGATAGATTTCGGAAATCTCGGATAGGATTGAATGTCCCGAGTCCAAAAACGACTCAAACTTATCTTTTTCATAATAATCAGAAAAAAAATTCCTCTGTAAGTTCTTCCATTTTTCTGATGTTCCCAAATGGTCAACAACCAAGATATCAGTGTTTCCATTGTGGTTAAGGTCTTCAATGATTTGCGAGCCAATGAGACCCGCACCGCCAGTGACTAAAGTTAGTTTTTTTCCCATGACTCTGATGATTGTTTTTTCCTAACCGATACGATCTATCAACTTTTCAGATGGAATCAGGAAAAGATTTGGAAAACACTTTCCTTCCAATTCTCTAATCCCTTTCCAATACAAAATAGTTTCGTAAAGAAAAATCCTTACCGAGTAAAAAACCCATGAGTTGTTGGCACCCGATTCGGTTTTCAAATTTGGTTTTCAAAAAAAAATGATTCCTTGGATTATAAGGAATCAATCCATCTCCCAAAACGTTCTTCAACCAATTTTACGGTTTCCGGTAATGGTGTAAGAACATCAGGGATCCAGGGTTTCAATCGACAATCAAAGATGATGGGGACTTGGTAGGAGATATGATTACGAATGGTTTCCGTCCTTGCATACACATCGGAAGCAGGTTCCATACGTGTAAACATTGTCCAAATAAAATCTGAATCAGATTTTACGGAATCTTCCGAATCATCTACTAGAAAAATATATGAAAAGCCACTTAATTCCTCTTGGAGAAGAACTTCCGCCAAACGATCGTTTTGTTGAAAAGCAGAACCTTGGACAACAAGAACCCCTGGTAAAAATACTTTTGGGTTTTGAAATCGTTTATCCTTAAACGTTCCGTTGAATTCTTTTGGAAGGTTTGGAAACAGGACAGGTTTATTTGGATCAGTGATTCCCATCCACAAAAGTTTACTTCCTTTGTTTACGGTGCCACTTGTGTAATCAAGTGTATCTTGGCTGATATTGCTGAAGATAAAAAAATCAGTCCGTGGATCAGACCTTTCGGTGATCACTCGGAACGTTTCCGAAAAGTTTTTTAGATTCACACGTTCGTTTGTCACAAGTAAACACTTCGTGAGTGAAAGTTGCCCTTCTCCTAATATTCGAAGTGCACCCATAAATGCTTCACGGAAATAACGTTCTTTGACAATGGCAGCGGCAAGAGAGTGCACACCTGATTCTTCGTATGCCCAAACACCAAGAACTTGTGGCATTACCAGAGGGAACATCGGAGATAACAAATCCTGTAAAAACTCAGCGATGTAATGGTCTTCTTGTGGTGGCCTTCCGACTACAGTTGCTGCCCATATGGCATCCTTTCTGTGTAAGATATGAGAAAGATCTAAATATGGGTAATCATGTAACAAGGAATAGTATCCATAATGGTCTCCGAAAGGACCTTCTGGACGACGCAACTTAGGAGGGATGGATCCAATCAGTGCAAAATCCGCATCAGCAACGATGGGATAGGGAGAAACAGATTTGTCTTGTTTCATCCGGAGTTTTTCTCCCATGAGAAAGGAAGCAAATACAAGTTCTGGAATTTCTTCGGGAAGAGGTGCAACTGCAGCAATGGTTAAAGCGGGTGGTCCACCAATGTACACATGTGCTGGGAGAGCATTACCTTCCTTTTCAGCCTCATAATAATGAAACCCACCTCCTCTATGGATTTGGATGTGCATCCCAACCGTCTTTTCACCAAACAATTGGACCCTATACATACCCAAATTACCATTGCCTGACTTAGGGTGCTCAGTGTAGACAAGTGGTAAGGTAACAAATGGTCCACCATCTCTTGGCCAAGAAACAAGCTGTGGAAGTTCACCAACACTACCCACGGATCCATGTAGGATTGGAGCTCGTCTCACTTGTTTTAAACCCACCTGAAAAGGTAAGAGACCAAGCGATCGTTCTTTCCAAAGTTTGGAGAACCGAGGAGGAAAAATCTCCTTTGCCAGTTTGGCAAGCCTTGCGATGGATGCTACCGGTTTTGGCCCAAAGGCCAGATGGATTCGTTTTTCGGAGCCATAGAGATTTGTTGCGACGGGAAATTTGGTCCCTTTGACATTTGTGAAAAGAAGAGCCGGGCCTTTTTTGGCGACAACTCTCCTTTGAATTTCTGCTAATTCTAAATTGGGATCAACCAGGTCGGATATAACCTGGAGTTCTCCCTCTTTCTGCAAAAGTTGGACAAAATCATTCGTAGATCGTAGTGATGGCATAAAAAGGAATAGACGGCTCCTCGATTTCTTAGACGCTTAAGGGCATAAATTCTATGTCCCAAGAACCAAATACTTCACAACCGATCATTACCGATATCAAAAGAATTGCCGTCTGCGGCGGATCCCTTGGAAGAGAACGAAGGTCCTATGTACGAGGACAAGTGGTCGATGTTGGGATCACCGATCTGATGAAAGCAGATGGTTTATGGGATTTGGTCACTGGTTTATTCATAGGTGAAGAAACAAAAATCACTCCCTTTCTCGATTTTTCACTCGCACCGGTTCGAAAACCGATTTTGAAACTAGAAGTCTTTGATTCCACTGGGAAACCAATTTATACATCAGGAAAAATCAAAGCGGATGAAGATGGTTTTTTTTCCTGTGAAATCAGGGATAAACTCCCCGTTGGATTTCATGATTTCCAAGTGATCTTGGAAGGTTTGGATAGTTTTAGACAATATTCGAAAGACCTAGCCCATCTCAATGCAACTGAAAATTCGATCCTTGGAAAAACAACAATTGTTGGAAAAGGGAAACTACGAATTTTACCTGAGGATTATAATGGGATTGTTACCACTTCCGATATTGACCAAACTTATTTGGCAACAGACATCCATTCAGGCAAAGGAAAATTCACTGCCTTATTCGAAACACCTAACCAAAAACAAGCGCTTCCAGGTATGCCTGAACTTTATCGTGAGCTTCGTATTGCATTAGAAAACGCACCATTAGCCTTTATCTCGGCAAGTCCACATTTCTTTAGACGAACTATGCTTGCAACGATCGCAAAAGACAATATCCAAATTGAATCCCTTCATCTAAAGTATTTGGAAGGAACTATCAAAGGTGTATTTGATAAGGTCATTGATACCATTTTTAATCCATTAGAATTCTTTCAAAATGGTTTTAAACCAGCCTGGTCACGTACAAAAAAATTCTTAGGAGCTTCTTACCAAAGTTTGTTTGATCAAATGTCTTATAAACTTTCCATCCTGCTCTATGATCGTATTTATTTGCCTAACCAAGCCAAAGAAATATTATTAGGAGATAACACAGAATCAGACTATATGATCTTTACTCTTTACCAACTCATTTGTATGGGAAAACTAAGTGGAGATGATTTAGAAGAATACTTATACAAACTAAATTTTTTAGGTCGCGATGCAATCACTAGGGATGCCGCAAAAAAAATCCGATTGTATTCGGAAGAAATCCTTCGGATCCATGGACCAAAGAATCCAGTAGTTTTAACAATTGTCAATAGAACGAATCACGGTCCAAGTGAATCTGAAATGATTCAAAAAGTAAAGGAAGCATTACCTCCCAATCTATACGAAATGGAGTTCGGTAACAAACAAGCTTTTTACGGAACAGAAGGTGCAATGGGAATGGCAATTCTATTAGCAAAAAATGGCTTTCTTGATACTAATCAAATACTTTCCATCATTGCTGGTATGATAGGAAAGGTTTTAGAAGGAAAACTAATCGACGAAACTTTTTTAATCAAACAATTGGATGACTTAACACTTCCTAAGGATGCAGATGGAATTAGGTATCAATTAAAAGAAAGTCTCCAGACTGCATTTGACACTTAAACTATGAATTAATAAGTTTCGTGTGATTAAATTTTGAAAAATAATTCAAAAAGTAAATTTTCTTATATCTCATCAGTGTATATAAATTTAAAACCAATGGAATAATAAAAAGAATTATCATCACAACTTGATTCACTCCATTTTTATTAAAAAAACCTACACTCATCAACATTTTCAGCATATAAAAAGGCGCAAAAGATAAAATGGTCAAAACAATTGATACAAATATCAACTCACTTCGAGTTGTCTTAGTATAATAAAACTGATTTTTCGAAATATCATATCTAGGTTGAGACCATTCTCTGATTTTTAGAAATGGCTTCTCAATAAAATAATAACTCAACAAAGCAAACAATGTAGATATGATTAAGCTGATTACCGCTGCTTTTAATATAATCAAAATATCATTTTTCTCAGGATGAAAAGGATCATATATTTTTGCGAGCACTATCGTGTTTACGAGCATATGGATTAAATAAATTCCATAGCTTAACTTTCCAATAAAAACTAAAACAGCATTTGAAAGCAAAAAACTGAAACGTTTGAAATAACCAAAGATAGAACCATAAACAATTAAAAATGCATAAAATGCATAAAACGTATTCCGAAATACTATAAAATAAAAACGATTCTCTGCATAGGTTAATTGGATAACCGAATAAAAAACAAAACTACAGATTATAAATATAGAATAAAAAACCAAATCACCGGTTTTATTTCCTACTTTATAACCACCGTCCCTCCATAATTCCATTAATAAGATTCCATAGACAAAAGGTTCAAAATGTAAATGAATAGGATGGAAAGCATAATTTACATAATCGCCAAAACTTGGCAAATCAACATAATAATAAGGATACAATCTTAGTATATTAGGTATAATGATCAAAAAAATTAGAACGATATATTTACTTCTACGAGTTGAAATATAGTTATGATACAAATAATAAAAAATGGGCATCAATAAATAAAACTGCTCTTCCATCGAAAGGGACCAACCTTGAGCCAAAACCCTTTCCTTAGTAAAATTTGAAATATACAATGCATCTGACCACCAGTAACTGATTACATATTTAATATTATCAATTTTGGCTGCAACATCAGCTGGTAATTCCAATCCATTTGTTTTCTGCAACATGATCGACATAAAGTATATTGTCAGAAAAAAAACAAAATAAAATGCAGGGAATATGCGTAATGATCTTTTAAAAACAAAACTTTTCCAGTTCTCAAAATAACTTTGTCTTTTCTCAACTTCTTTGGAAAATGAGGCAGATACTAGAAAAGCACTAATGACAAAAAATAAACTCATTAAAACTTCAGCATTCTCTGCCTTTGACATATAAGCACTATATGATTTTGGAATTAAATGTAATGAAAAAGTATAACAATGAAAGAGTATTACCAAAAAACACCCGATAGCTCTAATCACATAGAGTTCATTTATCTCTTTTGTATTCTTTCGAAAAATCTCTAAAAAATAATCTTTCATAATATCTATTTTATGAATTCAAACAAAAAAATATTTGTCTTTGAATAACACTACTTTACCGTACCTTCTTTCTTTGAACGTTCTTTCCTTTTGCAAATTCAACAATGTATAATGGCCTACCCTTTGTTTCTTCAAATATTCGTGCCACATATTCACCTAAAATACCTATTGAAATCAAGATTGAACCACCAATTAAACATATCAAAGTCACAATCGTTGCCCAACCAGGATTATAAACTATCGGCGTTTGCAAAATGAAATGTTGGAAAGCGCGGAATAACGCATATATACCGACTAAAAATCCTATAAATGCAATAAAAAAACCCAATGCTAAACTAAACCTTAAAGGTATCGGTGAGAATGAAACAGCTGCATTTACAGCCAATGACAGCATTTTTTTTAGAGGATATTTTGTTTCTCCTGCAATTCGAGGATCTCGATTATAAAATACAGGAGTTTGTGGGAAACCAATCCATGCATTCATTCCGCGAAGAAATCTATGATTTTCCCTTAGGCCATTCAAAGCATTTACACACCTTCTCGAAATTAAACGGAAATCACCTGTATCGAGTGGTAAATCTTTATGAACAAGAATCTTCATAATACGATAAAAAATCCAAGCTGTCCATTTCTTAAATAATGTCTCTCCGGTTCTTGTTAATCTTTGGCCATAAACGACGTCATAACCTTCTCTGTACTTTGCTAACATCTCTATTATAATCTCAGGAGGATCTTGTAAATCGGCATCCATGATAACGATTGCATCACCGCTCGCATAATCCATACCTGCAGTCACAGCAATTTGATGGCCGAAATTTCTTGAAAGTGACAAAACTTGAATACTTGGGTCTGAATTTGCCCATTCGACAAGTTGAAAAATAGTATTGTCCCTACTACCATCATTCACAAAAATGATTTCAACTTTTAATCCCAATGTACGTAAGAATTGCATAAGTCTATCTTTGAGGAAAGGAAGCACTTTCTCTTCGTTATAACATGGTATGATTATCGATAATAACTTAGGATTAGATCGCTTTTCTAAATATTTTTCCATTTATTTTCTCTTATGTTCATATAATTTCTTTTTTGTTGGTAAGGTAATACCGTAGCATTGAATACAATCAGATATACCAAAACTCACTAAAATAACTCATAATTTCTTTTTATATTTCTTGATTTCAAATCCAAGCACTTCATCTGACCGGTCAAATTGATAATCATCCTTAACCTTAACATTCAAATTATTTCCACCTAATTTACGCGAGATCAGACAAAACGAAGATTGTGTTACATTCTCTAATTGATGATTCCAATCGACATGAACATTTTTTTCATGATTCCAACTCAAATATAAATTAAAAAACTCTGGGAATGCATCAGAAAACACCGCTGAAGTTTGACAGTTTTTAATAATGACCTGAGTTGCTCCTCGCCAGTCCTCTTTAAACGATATGTAAAAATTTTTCTTGAGATTCAGGAATGAGAAAAATAGACAAATCAGGATTAGTATAATTAAATAATTTGAGTATTTAAATGAACTCAATTCTTTTGATACAAAATAGTAAACCAATGGCAATGTAATAATCCAATTCCTACTTGTCGATATTGGAATAAAATAAGAGAAAATTGATGTTATCAAAAGAATCAAAAAAGAAATTAAAAGATAAAAACCTGCCGAGTCAAACTCAAACCTCAACTTTTTCTGAATGTACATATATATTTTGCGAATACATAAGAAAGTAAATATGACTAAAGGAAAAACCAGAGTCCAAATAATATGCTTCATTGAAACTGAAGAAAATAAATTAAAATAACCAAAATATAAAACATAGTCAGGTGGTGGGATCCAACCTGCTGTTTCAATTTTTCCTGCTTGTTTTAAATGGATCAAAAAAGGAAGATAAAACAAGAGGAGGAGAATTCCAAAAGTTAAAAAGATGAAAGATATCTTACGTGTTGAAATTGAATTTGATATAAACAAAGACAATAGCAAAAACCCAGCCAGAATAAAACCAAACAAATGAACATATGAAATTAAGACAGTAATAATAAAAAAAGATACTAACACTCCTTTTTGTTGAATGATAGGATTTCGAAGTTTTGTTAATAGTAATAACAACATTGTTGAAAAGGTTAATAATAAGGAATATGATCTAACCTCTTGTGCGTAATAAATTGCACCAGGTGACGTTGTAATCAAAAACAAAAATAATAAACGTACTTTTGAATTTAGATGTCCAGACAAGAACCAAACTATAAAAAGATTTATAAGTGAAAAACTTAAGGGAAAAAACTTAGCTAAAAGTTCTTTATTCTCTAATGGAATTTTTAACCAAAATTTAAGCAAAATTTGAAACAATGGAGGGTGAGGATCAGCGGAAATTACGTTGGTAAATTCCGACCAAGAATCAATTGAAGAAGCATATACCGAAAATAATTCGTCACCCCATAAACTCTGACGATCCAATTGATATAATCTAAGAAAAGACCCCAGTCCGAAACATAAAGTCACTATACAGAATAATTTGGCTCTAGATGAAAATTTTGTTAAGTTAAGATCCATCTTACCTCAAATATGGTTGTGGCAGTGGTAGCTTCGTGTAGCAAAAGTAAGTTATTCCTTAACAATTTAAATTCAAATACTTAAAATATATTTATGGATTCAGAAAATTTCTAGACATTTTGCAGATATTTTTGCCACACTAAATATTCAATCCTTTTTTCAAATTAACATTGAAAAAACGACTAATTCCTAATGAAAGTCCTAAATCTCATTTTCATCTTCATTATAGCTTGCATTTTTCCAATCTTTAAATTTTATTCGGAAAACTTTACAACGAATTTAATAGGCGATGGCCTTGATAATCTATTAGTTTTAACCATTTTAGAAAGAAACATCATAAATATTTATAATTTTTTCACTCATTTAAGCATACTAAATATTTATTCCAGTAATGCCTTCTATCCCTATCAGTATACAGCTCTTTTCACAGAACCCATGTATTTTCCTTCCATCATTTATGGAATTGTAAAATACATTACAGGAAACCAAACCACATCTTACAACAGTTTGTTTATAGTTGCTTCCGTTTTCAATTTTTACAGCTTTTTAATTTTATGCAAACAACTTAAGTTCAAAAAAGAAAATAGTATAATTGGTTCCATATTTTATGCAAATGGACATTACTTTGCAATCCAATATGTGCACTTACAAAATCAATTTGCATTTGGATTTCCATTGATCCTAGCATTTGTAATCAATTACAAGCGAACAAAAAAAAAGATAAAATTATTTTACATATTCGTCGTATTACTACTTCAATTTTTTTCCAGTAACTATTATGGATTATTCTTATTTTACTTTTTCATTCTTTCAGTAATCGTAATCTATTTCATTCAACAAAAACAAATTACGTTTCAAACCATTTTAGATTTTATTAAATCTAAGTCTACGCTACGATTAACCATACCGGCATTTTTATTTGTATTTACGATTATTGGTTTGTATTTTTATTTTTTTAAAGAAAATCTAGATTTATATCCTAAAAGAATCATTGAAGAAAATATAGTATATTCAAATTCTATTCTATCATTCATTACTCTTCCGGCAAATATCAGCAATTTTCCATTCCTAAATTTAATTGGAACAACCCATACTAGTTCTCATTTTGGGTATTTTTTCATCATTACATTGATCTTAATATTAACTCAAATGAGTAGCTTAAACAAGTATCAGTTAATTTTCCTAATCTCTGCAATTTTATTCTATTTTTTAAGCCTAGGTCCACTTTTAAAAATATTCAATTTAAACATACCCGGACCCTACTCTATTTTCTATTATCTCATACCTGGGTTTAAAAGTATTAGAGTTCCTTCTCGTATCTTTATTGTAAGTTGGTTCTTTTTTGCCCTTGTATTTGCATCTTCAAAAAATATTCTTTCATTACAACTTAATCGAAGAACAATAACAGTCCTTTATTCATTTATTTTGCTAGAACTTTCATTTTTTACCAAAATATCGGAAACATCCATCCTTCCGAACCAAGCTAACCTTCTCTTGAAATATGCTAATCAACCGAATATGAATGTTTTATTCTTAAACTACAAGGAAGATAAATTAACTTTTGAGACAAGTTCCTTTCCTGAATATTATTTTTTAGGAACACAAGTTCGCACTCCAAATGGTTATAGCGGTATCACTTTTCCATTTCAGTATTATATAATCAATTTACTCATTCATTATCAAACTAATCCAAATTTTTATAATTATCTATACCAATTAGGAATATCTCACATAGGAATCATTGATAAAAACTATGATTCAAACACTGCCAAAAAAAATGAGAATCCAATATATTCTTTTAAAAACTTAAAACCAATTATTAACGACATTCCTAATCACCTAAGTATTTATCAGATAAACCCATCATTTCCTGAAAATGTTAGTCAAGAAGAGAACAAAAACCCAAGTAAAATTGGATTTAAAATTTCTGACTCCTCATTTACCAAGAAAATAGAAAATTTATATGATAATAACAATAAAACATACTGGAAAAGTTTTTCATCAGGTTATCAATCACCTAAGGATTATTTAGTCTTTCTATTAGATAGAGTACCTAAAAAAAATCTATTAATTAGATTACATTCCGGACCGTATGTTGAGAGATTACCATACGGAGTCAATATATCATGTTTAAATAAAAATTTTGACTATGACTTAATCCCAATTGAAATAAAAAACTTCCTTAAAAATCCTGTATATGATAGCTATCAGGACGTTGTGATCCAAAATTGTTCCTCTAATAAAATTGAAATCAGAGTAAAACATAAAACGCCCTATTCAATCTTAATGTTGTCTGAAATTGAACTTTTTGAATTATCTAATTAAAATCGAAATAAAATTATAAATAATATAGTAAACATTCATTGTCTAACTTAGACATTTTAAAGTTTCCTTTTTGCAAATATAAATTTAATTTCTTCACATATGCTTCGTTAATAGTCTTGTCAACTACTTTACCGCTGTCCAAATCTTCTATCGTATATTGATAACACCAGCTAACTACTGAAATTTTTTGTTTATCTAGTGAAACAAATAATTCATTTAAATCCAGTTTAAGGTTATCATAAAATATTTTTTCACTAAAATTATTTGGCTGAACCCATTTTACTGGCGGCAATTGATTGAGTAATATATAAGGTGCATGGGATCCATTAGATACAAAAAAATACTTTTGGTCATTTACATTTGAAATTGCGATTTTTTCTGAAATCGCTTTCGATACTAATTTTCCTTTATCTGAAATTCCATTTAATGTTTTCTCTAAATGTATTCTTGTTTTGATTAGATTATAACCCAGGATACTAAACATAATAAAAAATAAGACTGGCTTTAACTTTACATTTTTAATTTTATCTTCCAATGGTAATATCAAAATACCAATTAACAAAATTGCGGGATATAAAATTGCCAAAAGATAATGCTCATATAAAAAACCAGTCCAAACTGCTCCAATAGCTGCAGTCATTATCCAAACAAATATGATAATGGATGGAAAAGGTTTTGATTTCAACTTAAATGAAAAAATGATCAAAATTAAAATTGTGAGAAAAATATACTTTAACTGAAATAAAAATAAAAGCCTTTCAACGAATTTGGCCTCTTTCGAATGACCTTTTAAAACAAAAAAAATAGCTTCAAAATAATTTCCCAATGCGTTGTTTTGATAATAATAAATACAAGAAATTATGAATGGTAGAGAGAAAAAAAAACCTGTTTGCAAATTTCGAATTATAAACTTTTTTAAGGAAAATTTGTGAAGTAATCGAGAATCTTCTATATACAATACTATATTCCAAGCTGTCAAAAATAGAAAAACATCAAATACAATAATATATTTAATTAAAAACCCTATTCCTAAAACAAAAAAACCTAATTGAGTGAAAATATCTCTTCGATCTTTAGTTTGGAAAATCAGGTAAAAGGCCAAAGCTTCAAATGTCAGAAAATAAATTTCGGTATTCGATGATAAACCAGAATGAAAAATGAGAAAAAGATACAACAATGCCACTGCCAAAAACAATCGCAATGGTAAGGATAGACCTTTAAGAGATAAAAATAAAATGAAAGCCAATGCTGTTGAAAAAATAAGACCACTATATCTTAAAGTTAATATGGAGTATTCAAAGAATACCAATGAAACTGCATGGATTGCATAAATTCCGATTGGTTTTAAATCCCAAAAGTCCTGATACGGCAAATACCCAGAAAGAATTGATTTCCCAAGTATAAAATAAGTTAGTTCATCCCAATCTAAGGTACTAAATTCGAATGTAAAAGATCTTAAATAAAAATTTATTAAAAAAAGAAAAGCAAATGCCAAAATATTTACAAAGATATTTCGAAAATTCATGATAAGAACCTCATTAAAATCAAAATAGAAAGATCGATCGCTAAAATGAAATTAATATGGTAATTTACAATTTTTAGAAACTTGACTCAGCCATTTTCCAGATAAATCTAATTCACTATTTGGATAATTCATTTCACAGAGAATTGGTCGAAAATGATGTTTTTTACATTCTATAAATATCTGATTGAAAGAAACATTTCGATTCGATAAATTACCAGTTTGATTTAAACTATCCATTTGAAATAAAAACATTTCCTGAGAATATCGATACGAAGGAAAATCTTTAAATATTAAATTTTCAGAATTATATTGAAAATCACTATTTTTCACCAAATGATCTGAACCAGGAAACCTAACAAGATTACACTCTTTCTCTTTGTTGAAATTTTGGTTAATAATATTATTGTTAACAAAGTAATCGTGCTTATATATCAATCTGCTATAGAGAAAATATGCATAAAATCCCAATAGGAGTAAAATTAAAAATAAATATCTAGATATAGTTTCTATCGCTTTAGGTTCACTAGATTGAAACTCGCTCTCATTTTTCGTAAAATTTCCATTTAGTTGATAAATAAAAATTACCATAAATCCATAAACATCGATTAACATATCAAAGGAATTATGTATCAAAAAGTATATCAAAGCTAATAACGGGTATATCCACCTTTTTTCTATCAAGATAGATTTTGTAATCTTTTTCAAAAGAATACCTAAAAAGACCAAATAAAATACCAAACCTACAAGCCCAGAATAAAAAAGGATTGTACTTGGTAAGTTATGTGTATGTAAATAAGCTCCATCCGCTTTAGTTGTAAAATCTTCCAATAGTGGACTGACATTGGCTGGCAAATATGCGAGTAAAAAATTATGCTCACCTATACCCAGACCAAAAACTTTTTCTTTAACACTCAATTGAGTAAAAATCTGATAAAATATTCTCCACAATTCCCATCGACCAGAAGAGACTTGATTCAAAAAATCATACTGACTATAAGAACCTGGACCTATCCATACCGAGATTAATGGCATAAAATGTAGTAACATTATAAATAAAAAGATGAAGAATAAGAAACAAAAGAACCATTTTCTAGAAAAAATCTTATACAAAAGATAAGTAAATATAACAATCGCTAACCCAAAAATACTTGCTCGTGAAACTTGATTTAGAAGAATGATTGTTCCAAACAAAACAGTTAAAACCAGACAAGATTTAAAAAATTTCGAAATATTCGATTCAAATAAAAATAAAACAAGTGGAATGTGGATTGCAATATATGCAGACACTCGGTTTGAATTTAAGATACTTGAACCATCTTTGCTTAGCAAAATAAAACTTTCGTTCAAATAATAACTACGTAACACTACCTCTATTCCATTTAAAAATAAAAGGACAATTATAAATTTATAATTGAGATAAGCAGTATGGGAGTATATGCCAAATAAAAGAAAAAATAAAAATAAATAGGTCAAAAAATACTGCGAAGAAAATCCGAAAAGGAGAGAAAACAAAAACAACAAACAAAACGAGAGAAAAACTAACGAAATATTCTTTAGATTATATCCACTTGTTTTGCCCAAATATTCCACGAAAAATGGATAAAAGAATAAAAGAGAAACTTCCGAAATTTCTGAATATAAAAAAGAATATGATATACTAGTTAAAACAATGACCGAATATACATGAAATGAAAAAAAACGATTTTTATTTTGTAAGAATGAAATATAATTAAAATAAAAGTATAATGGTATTAAGGACGGTAAAAATCTAAAAAAATCTAAATCAAAATAATACCGACCAAGCTTATAATAACTCTCTGCTAAAGAATTAATATAGGCAGCCACTATAATCCAATAAATTTGCCAAAAATAAAAGCCAAAATTGAATTTAAATTCTTCACGAAGTTTAAATTTAAATATAAAATAACAAAAAATAGATAATAATATTAAGTTAAAGAATGTTTGGTATAACGTCTTTAAATGCAGGTTCGAAAATGAAATATAAATAAGCGCAATTAAAAATACTAGTGATAAGAAATGATTTATAATTTTTAAAATTTTCATTATAATTCTTGTTCTAACAACAATCCCTTAAAATGAATTAGGCTAACTTCTTTTCTCATCCAAAATCGATTAGTTTGCAGATTAAAATTAATATCAAAAGTACTTTTCCAAATTTTAGATGGAAATTCATCGTTTACTAAATGGTTCCCTTCCCAGTATAGAAACAAAACTCGTTTCAACTTTCTATTGACTAAAGTTTTCTCTACATCATCCCAATCTTTTTGTGAATAAATTACAATTTGGGGAACCTTTAGATATGATACACCCATAAGATAAGTTGTGGATAATCCTCTGTGGATAATTATTTCGGGATTTAATTGAGTTATTCTCTCTGAAAAATCATTTGAAACTTTTGCAGCTCCTGCCCAATGTTTTATTGCCCTGAGATTCGATTTATATCCAAAATAAGAAGAAACCAAAACAAAGAGAATCAAAACTACTAGATATATCTTCGAAATTCTTGAGGTTATATTCAAATCTTTAAATATAATCGCAAGCGAACCAAATGACAATAAGTAAACGCCACTTTCATAATATCTTAAACCCATAATATCAACCCCAGCTCGGTAAGGTGACAAAATTGGTAATAAAAGAAGAAACGTAATGCCTGAAATTAAATAATGATTATACGTTTTTGTTATTCCAGATCTGAAAATACCGAATAAGGCCAAGAAAAATAATATCGGATATGCTTTGATGATCCCAATTTTAAAATCCGAACCCCAAATATCGCTAATCCAATTTTGAATATATTGGTTTAACATCAAAATTTGAGAATCTTGAATTGTATTTAATCCTCTCATACCTAAAGGGTGATGATATATCGTATAATTTAGATAACATGCACCAATTGTAAAAATTAAAAAAAAGAAACCTATAGATACATACATCCTCAAAGATGAAAATTGTTTAAAATTAAAGAGAAATCCAACGAAGAATAAGATAATCACCGAAATTGTGACTTCAGGACGCAACTGAAATGTAACTGCTATGAGAAGTCCGCATAAGAGATTTTGGAATAGATTTATATCAACCTTATTTCTCTTTTGTTTTTCATAATAAAAAAGAGTTAACAATAAAAATGTATTCGTTAATGTAACTTCGGAATAATCAAGTGATGATAAAAATATAGGTGTTAAAAAATGTATATACAAACTTAAGTATATGGATTTTTGAAAATTGAGCCCAAAGAGTTGAAGAATTTTAATAGAAATTATAAAATTTAATAAAAAAAAGAAAATGGGAATATATAAAACAAGATTGAAGCTAAATAATTTACCAATTAATGCATGTAACAAAGGCATCAGTATCGGATACTGAAAAAAACATTCATGATTCGAATTTACAAATGCCCATGGGTATCCGATTGGAATATAATTTAAAGAAAAACCTAATTTTTCAGCGGGAAAATAACATTCTAAATTTCGTTTAGAAATGCCATCTTTATAAAATGAAAAAGATTGATAGTATTTAATTTGTGGATCACTTCCAATTGTTACTTCCTTGTGATTCCATTTAAATTTGTTATAAACTGGTATAAAAAAGAGATATAGTATCAGAATTACAAGAAATGATTGATGTAACTTTTCCAACATTTTAAACTATTCTCTTTTTAGAATATGAGCTGTGAGAGCATTGATCCCAAAGAGAAATATTAATAAACCAATAGTGCTTGTTACAATTAGTTCCCTTTCAAAATTTAAAAACAGGTAATCGTTTTGTTTCCATTTCCAAATTAAATAGAGAAACAGAAATATCATTGTTGAAAATCCAAAAAGCAAAACAAAAAACAATCTATCTTCATTCCAATTCAAAATGATTGCATAGATTCCATACGTTTTTGACTGTCGAGTAGCGATTTGTAATCCAACACTCCATATACTCAATCCGATCAAAGATGCAAATGACAACAAAACTAAAGAGTGAATTCCGTAAATTCTGAATCCATAAACTTCGGAGATTCCACCCGAAAAGAGACCATACAGTAATTGCGAAAATGAAACTAAAAGTATCGTTATTCCAAGTTTTTGGAAAAAATAAGGAGCATAAAAAAGAATTCTCAGCAAATGCCTCATCCCATCTCGCCAAGTTTTTAAATGAGGTATTCTTCCAGGTTTATCAGGATATAACGAAACAGGAACATGTTCCATAATAGAATCATTTTGTAATGCCTTAATCAGCATTTCAGATGCAAATTCCATCCCCTTACTTTTGACATCCCATTCTAAATACTTTTTTTTATTAAAACATCTAAAACCAGAGTTGGAATCTCTAATCTTAAACTTCTTTGCATACAATCTGTTGATAATCCAGTTAATGACAGGTGTTCCTAGGAAACGGTGAAGAAATGGCATCGCACCCTTGTGTATCTCACCATCCAACCTAGAACCAATTACCATATCTGAATTAGTTTCTATTAATTTAGCTATTAACTTCGGTGCTTCCAGGAAATCATAAGTATCATCAGCATCTGCAAATAAAACAATATCGCCTTTTGCTTTCTTTATGCCTGAATCCAGAGCAGCACCGTAACCTCTGATCTCACAAGGTTCTACTCGCACACCCAAGGATTTCGCATATTCCTGCGATCCATCATTGCTTCCGTTGTCCGATACAAGAATCTCAATTTCGTATTTATTCTTGAATTCTTTCTTAACTTTTAAACATTTTTCTAAAACAAAGGGCAAGGTATTACGTTCGTTTAAACATGGAATAACAATTGTAATCTGAGGAATCGTCATATTTTAAACTACTTAAACCTTATATTTTCTTTAATACCAACAACATACTTTGACCAAAAGGTAAAGGTAAATAATCTAACCAAGCTATAAAAGGAATCAGACTGTTCATGATCATTGCATCTTGCTTTTTAATCTGTTTTTGGTGTAAAAATTTCATTTTTATCAACCAACCGATCGCCCCGATTGGATTAAAATAATTTCGTTTTAACCACTTGATCTTATATAATGGTTGAATTGATTGTTCCCAACGTTTTATATCTTGTTTTGAATATCGTCGAACATGACCTATTTTTTTATCAAACATAGAATATAAAATTGGCATTGCTGGAACAATAGCCACGAAGAAACCACCTTTCTTCAATAAAGACAATGAATGATTTAATATTTTGGTATCTTCCTCGATATGTTCCATGACATTAGAAGAGTAAATACAATCATAATAATTCTTTGTTTTAATGGATAAGATATCTTGACCAATGTTTCGGATATTTTTTACACTTTTAAATCTTTGTTTAAGGAAATTATAATTATCTTTTGATAGATCAAAAACATCTATCGGAAAGTTTTCAGAAGTTATCGAAGCAATTGTACCAGTTCCTGCGCCTATCTCTAAATTTTTTTCACCAAGGTAATCCAAAATCTTACTCGCAATCCAGCGATTGTAAATAACTGCTTCCTCAATTGTCTCAAGAGTACCAATGCCTTCTCCTTCAGCAGAATAACTAAGTGAATTTGAAGCAATTGATTCCTCTTTTGGAATGAAAACGAAACGGTCAAAACTAACAAAATTTACTAAAATGACAAATCCTATACTAAAAAAAGATGAAACTAACCATCCGAAGCCTAAAAAGATTAATAACGCAAAAACAAAAATTCTGATTATAATTCCTAAAAATGAATAATAGTGAAATTGAACTAATTTCTTTAGAAAATCTTCAGAACCCTCTAACCAAGTTATATACTTATGTAGTGGATAAGAACAAATTAGAGCTAGTTCTAAAGCAATTAAGTTACCTAGATTTTTTTGAAAAAATCCTTCACTAAAGTAAGGAAATGTAAAGATCCACTTTGCAAACCAAGCATTGATCCAAAAAACAAGGATACCAACAATTAGATACCTGTAATGTCGTCCTTCAAATAGAGAAAATAACCTAGTTAGCATCGAATGTTATAACCAATTACTTGATTTAGGAATGTATGTGGATGGTATATCTTTGCTGAAAAAGTTTTCTTTTTTAGCCATTACATTGTAGTAAAAAATATGCCTAAGCGCAGCTATTCCATCTTTCCATGTAATTTTTTTACCTTCAAGATAATTCCTTGGATAGTAAGAGATTGGAAATTCTTGAACTCTTATTTTTAAACGTGCTAATTTAGCCGTTATTTCTGGCTCAAAACCAAATCGTTTTGATTCTAAATTGATATTCTTTACAATTTCAGCTTTGAAAGCCTTGTAACATGTTTCCATATCAGTGAGGTATAAACCACTTAGGAAATTCGAAAAAATTGTCAGCAAACGATTGATAAGATAATGAAACGTTCGATGCACCTGTCTGCCATCTTTCTTAAAACGTGAACCAAAAACAACATCAGCCTTACCCTTTACGATTGGTTCAATCAAAACGGGAATTTCTTCCATATCATACTCAAAATCCGCATCTTGGACAATGATGATATCACCGGATGCCTCAGAAATCCCTCGATGTAATGCCGCACCTTTACCTTGGTTTTTTCCTTGGATTAGGATTTTATGTTCTGATCGAAATTTATAATTCTGCAAAATGGAGAGCGAATTATCCTTGGATGCATCATCAATAAATACTAACTCTTTATGCGTTGGCAGTTTTAAAGCGTCCACTTTAACTAGAAATTCCTCTAAGTGGGAGGATTCATTGTAGATAGGGATAATAAGGGAAGTTTTGGATAATTTCCCTGAATTTTTAACGCTACGTCTAGCAACCATAATTACCTTCTAAAAACTCAAGTTAGAATGGGAAGTCAAGCGGTAAATAGAAATTAGAAATGTTAGATCAGTTCATTTGATTCTATATTTTCGAATTCCCATGATTCCATGAATTGAGGTCAAAAGGAATGCATATAAAAAGTTAAGTTTTTCCCGATTTTTCAACATTCGAAAATGAGCTAACATCACTTTTTTCTTGTTAGACGTAGCGGCTCCCCTCCTAACTCGATAACGAGCCAATATATCGGAATTAGCATAGGCAACCTTACCTTCCCGAAGTATATCCAACCATAAAGCATAATCATCTCTAAGACTTTTTAAAGAAGGATCAAAATATTTTTTTCCTACACTTGGTACATGATAAATCGCAGTGAGTAAACCTACTCGATTATAAAATAGCAGGTCACGATATGTGTATCCTTTTGTTTTCACAATAAATGGTTCACAAAATTCTGTTCCATTTTCATCAACAATTCTATAAGATGAAAATGAAAACGGAGACTGATTTTGTTGCATAAATGGTATCATCGTTTCTAGAAATTTAGGTTCCCATAAATCATCAGCATCTAAAAAAGCAATATACTCACCCTTAGCCAGTTGGATTCCAGTATTACGTGTATCGGCTGAACCTGAATTTTTTTCTTTTTGAATCACATGAATTCTATTATCCGTTTTTGCAATTTCCTTCGCAAGAGATACCGTCCCATCCTTGGAGCAATCATCAATCAGCAGAAGTTCCCAATCTTGAAAACTTTGGTTCTTCAAAGAATTTACGGACTCTTCAAGATAGGAAACCGCATTATATGCAGGCATAATTACTGAAACTTTAGGCATGATAGGTAATTCCAAATCCAGATTTGTTCGAGTCGAGAAAAAGAAAAGCCTGATTTACTTGTGACTATCTAACTCAAGAAATTTTTCAGCAGAATCCAATGCTTCTTCGATTATGTGATGCATGTCTAAATATCGATATGTAGCAAGTCTTCCCAAAAAAGTTACCTTATTCAAATTTGTAACTTCAGATTCATATAGTTTCAATATGTTCATATCTATTTCTAATCGTTTCGGGTAATAAGGTATATCACTTGATTCCGTTTCCTTACTATATTCCTCAAAGTAAATTGTTTCACTATGGTTTTCCCAAGGTGTAAAATGTTTATGTTCATGTACCCTAGTATAAGGAATTTCTTCATCTGCGAAATTGATAACTGCGTTTCCTTGATAATCACCATCCGCCCTGTATTCTTTGAAATATACAGTCCGGTAACCTAACCGACCATAACGAAACGAAAAATATGCATCAATTGGACCTGTATAAAAAACATGGTGATATTCTCCGACATCTTCCTTTTCTCCCAAAAAACGATACCCTAAACTTATTTTTACATTTGGGTGATCTAACATTTTTTGTATGATCGCAGTATAACCATCTTTTGGAATTCCTTGGTAAGTATCATTGTAATAATTATCATCATAATTAAATCGAACGGGTAATCGTTTCAAAATAGAAGCTGGTAAATTTTGAGGTTCAGTTCCCCATTGTTTCTTAGTGTAACCATAAAAAAAAGCCTTGTATAGTTTTTCTCCAACGAACTTTTTTGCCTGTTCCTCGAAAGTTTTTGGATCGTTGATTGTAGAATCACCTTGCGATTCTATCCATCTTTTTGCTTCTGATGGGCCGAATGATTTTCCATAAAATTGGTTGATTGTATGTAGATTAATCGGCATTGAATAAACCTGACCTTTGTAAATCGATTTAACTCGATTGATAAATGGTTTAAATACTCCGAATAAATTTATATACTTCCAAACTTTTTCATTACTAGTATGAAAAATATGTGGTCCATACTTATGCACCATAACGTTAGTTAAAGGATCACGTTCGGTGTGACAATTCCCACCAATATGATTCCTTTCATCAACTACATCGATTAGATAATTTCCTGTGTTTGCCAGAGTATTTGCTATAACAGCACCAGAAAAACCAGCACCAACTATTAAAACTTTCTTCATAAAACTCGTTTTGGTAATAAACTTACAATCAAGAACACAACTCTTTTTATCAAATTGATGCTAATCGACTTAAAAAAAAGAAATGATTTCAAAAATGGAGAAGCTGATTCAAAACTTACTTTTTTTCCTAAAAAAAGTACAATTTCTTTCCATTGCGAATTCGATAAATTCCTTGAAACTAATGTTTCTAAAAAAATCTCTCTAGGTAATATTCCTTCATGAAAAACTAACCGAGCTTCTCTTGCAAAATGTAAATCTGAATCTAAAAAATGAGCCATGATTGACTCTAATTCAGATACTCCTTTCGAAATATTTTTCGTTGAGAGTCCACCTAAGGAATAATGAACAATTGGATCTGAACTTTTTTTACCTACATAACCTTTTTGAATCACACGAAACATAAAATCTACATCTGCAGAATATTTGTATTGAGTATTAAATCCCTTTAGCTTCGTATATATTTCTTTTTTACATAAGTAGGCTTGGTGATTAGAAGGATTCCCAATAAAAAAATCAAAATCAGTCAAGGTTTTAGGTTTCCATCGTTTTAAACCAAAAAACATTTTGGCTTCACCACATACATAATCTACTTTTGGATCGTTAGTAAATGAAACTAATTTTTCTAATGCATTGGGATGTAAAAAATAATCATCGGCATTTAAAAATAAAATCCACTTTCCATTTGCTAATGGTAAAGCTCGATTCATGGCATCATAAACACCTGAGTCTCTTCCTGAAAAAAATCGAATCTGATTTCCAAACGATTTGATCTTTTCAACTGTTTGATCCGTACTCAGACCATCCCAAACTAATACTTCAAAATTTACATTCTTTTGGCTTAAAGCAGAATTTATTGTGCGAACAATCGTATCTTCCGCATTTCTTACAACTGTGATTATGGTTACTAATGGTTTTTTAATTTGCATTTAATTGAGAAAGTGATTCATAGATCAATATATGTTGATCAGCACATCGATTCCAGGAAAAATTCTTTACACGATCGAAACCTTGCCTTATCAGTTTTTCTTTTAAATGTTTTTCACTCAATATTTCTTTTATTTTATTTTTTAAATCAATTGGATCTTTAGGGTCAAAATAAGAAGCTGCATCACCTGCAACCTCATAAAATACTTCGATATTGCTACACAAAACGGGACAGCCGACCGACATGGATTCAAGTAAAGGAATACCAAACCCTTCATATAGAGATGGATAAATAAATAAACTAGCATTTCTGTAAAAAGAAGCCAATTGGGCATCTGAAATAATCGAATTCCAATAAACAGAATCTCCTAATCCAAGATTCTCAATAGATTTTTGTTCCGATAATGAGAAGCCTCCTCCTCCCACACATAACAAATAGATTTGTTCTTCCTCTCTTAAAATTGAAAAAGCGTTTAGGAGAACAGAAAAATTCTTGTAGTCCGATCGATTTCCTACAAACAATAAATATTCATTGAAAGGTAAATTATTTGAAATCACCATTTCCGAACTTAAATCACCTGCCAAATATATAACCGATACCTTTTCTTTTGATACCGAAGGATACAAACGCAAAAGATCGTTTTTAGTAGTATGAGATATACAGATAATATGATCCGCAATCTCACATAATTTTTGTCTATTCTTTAGAATAAAATTAGAATCACCATAATATTCAGGAAACAATTCATGTACACAATCGTATACGGTAATTATCATTTTCGTTCTGCTATTTTCTAAGGCATCTAAGTAATATGATTGAAAATATGTAGGATGAAAAATTGTAAAATCATTCGACAGCAGTTCATTACAAACAACTCCTTCTATTTTTTTGATCTGCTTTCTTAGACTAAATTTAAAAATACCTCTTTCTCGTTTTATTAAAAATTCAGGAAGTGAAAAACCAAAATATAAATAAATTCTTTCGATTATTTTATAAACCCTATAAAGAGAAATGCAACCTGGTAGATTGATTTGTTCATTTGTAACTCGATCTATCAAAATTCCTCTCGAATATGAATCAACCTTAACGGATGTCTCGACATTGATATTACGTTCTCTTAAACGACGTAAGATCTCTAAGAAAATTTTGGAAATGCCACCAAACCTGTTTTGAAAAAAAATCTGATGATCAATGATTATGTTCATATATACTTAGATATGCTTCTATTGATAACAACTTGGTCTTCTCCCAATTATATAGCTTAGATCTCTCAAAAGCACGAGTTGCCATGATTATCCTTAACTTTCCATTACGCAGATATATTTCCATTTTTCGTGTTATTTCACTTACATCATTTGGATCTGCGTATATTCCTGAATCTCCCACTACTTCTGGCAAAGAGGAAGTATTGGAAACCAAAACTGGAACACCACATTGCATCGCCTCGAGTGGTGGTAAACCAAAACCTTCATAAAATGACATATAAACAAAAAACATTGCACCCGAATAAATTGGTGAAAACAATTCATCTGGTACAAAACCAATAAAAACGATTCGATTTCGTTGCTCTAAAGTAAAATTTCCAAGTAATTTTTCTCTTTCAGTTCCCCAACCTTTCCCACCAATTAATGCCAGTTTTAGCTCAGGATAATCTGTTAAACATTCCATTGCTAGAAAAGCATTGATTGTATTTTTAAGATTTTTCCTAGGTTCTAAAGTACCAACACTAAGTATATACTCACCTTGTATCAACCCGAAGTTTTCCAATACTTTGTTTATTTTTTTATCTGAAATTTCTTTATAAAAAAGATTGGAGGCTGCAAGAGGAGTTACGTAGATTTGTTTCTTTGAAATAGAATTAGTACAAAGAAGTATATCCTTCTTGCTATATTCCGAAATCGTAATCACCGAATCGATTTTATTTAGATCTCGAATGAGTTTCCATACAACTTCGTCTTGGTTACCTTCAAAATATTGTGGATACAATAATGAAATTACATCGTAAATTGTTACAATTTTACCAATATCCGAATTTAAAATATACTTCGTAATCGGTAAAAATGTACTGTGAAATATAAATTCTTTGGTTAATGCAGCGTTAGGGATGGGGCGAAGGTATTCATTTAATCCTAATAAAGAAAGCCAAGGATCTACTAAAGTTGTGAAGATTGACTTTAATAATTCAGAAAAGAAGGGATATTTTTTCCAGTCTAATCGATTTAAAATCCATTGGTAGTATTTAAAGACTAAATCTTTTTTTGATGAATAATTTTTAGGGATAAATAAAAATTGATCATTTAAGCGAATGCCTTGTTTCTCTAAATAAACCCGTAGATCACAAATATTGCCATGTATCGAACTTAGATACAATTCTATAGAAGTATCTTTCAGTAATTGAAAAAGTACATTCTCAATTACGCGAAAGATCCCTGTTTTTGCCTTATTACTTTTTACAGACCAAGCAAGGACCGATATATCATAAATTACTTTCAAATTGTTTAAACTCTTTTTCGGAACTCTGAATATCGGAATTCGACTTTAAGTATGGAAAAGAAGTTAGCTGATCAAATAAAAAATACTTTTGCGTATGTTGATTAAAACATATGGCACGTAAAATTTGGCTTCCACTTAATTCAAAAATCTGAATCAAACTTTGACCGTATGGCAGATGTACTAACTTTTTTATATATTCTTTGTTAATCATATAATTAGCGTGAAAAGTATTTCAAATAAAAAAAATAGAATCTGAAAAGTAAACTTAGTAACAAAGAATGTTTTATATTTGGAAATTGACTTTTTATGAAATAAAAACTATAGTGAAACAACCAATGATCTGACGTTTTACCTACAACTTTCTTCTGCATTTGAACGATCTCACGATGAACATTCAAATTCTGACTTGTTTTTGTATTTTCATGAATTCTTGTACAAGCAAGAATTTCTGGTAAAAAAATAAAAGTAGATTCCTTAGAAATTCTTAACCAGTATTCATAATCCATACAATATCCGAGTGATTCATTTAAAAAACCAATTTTTGAAAGTACTTCTGATTTTAGAAATACTGTTGGCTGGCAAATGATACAGTATTCTATCAACCGCTCCTTCGAAAACGATTCAATAGGATAAAATTCAAGGAACTTATCTTCTTTATCAATATGTAATCCAACTCCATAGAGACCATAATTGCCAGGTTCCTTTAATGCATCAGATGCTTTCTGTATTGCCGAAGGCATATAGATATCATCAGAATTTAACCATGCAATAATGGATCCTTTTGCTAACTTCCAACCCTTATTGATTGCATGAGTTTGGCCATTATCTTTTTCAGAATACCAACGGTAACTTATACCCAAGCATTTTGTAGCATACGAAGTATTACCACTCAGTTTTCGAAAAGATAGATCTAGGTAATTTCCAATGATCTCTGCATTCTCAAACAGATCTGAATAAAACTTAATTCGATTGACTGAATTATCTTTTGATCCTCCATCCATCACGATAAAATCGAGATAAAACGAACCTTCTTGAGAAAGAATCGAATTAAGAGTTCGATCGATAAACTCACCTTGATTATAGGAAGGTGTTACTATGGTAATAATTTGGTTTTCTGAGATTTGGATCATGGAAGGATATTAATCAAACGGATAAAACTGAGGCTTTTTCCAGTCCCAAATTCGCTCAGGAAATATGTTTACATCTCCACCTCTGATATTCCACAATTGTGTTTTTTTAGAAAAAGCAGCCGATATATGAATTGTAATAGATAGCATGGCAAGAAACAAAAAAACCAGAGAAAATAATTGGCTATCTTGGAAATGTTTCCAAACGATAGCTAAAATCAAACCAAAAAAAGGAATGATATCTGTAAAAAATCTGGGTCCAACAGAATGACCACCCCACCAATGTGGAAACATTGAAATAGCAAGTAAATGCATAATCACCACGGTCAGACAGAGTAACAATATTGGTTTGTCAGGTCCCGAAATAAAAATAGTTAAAAAAATAACAAACAAAACAGGTGACCAAATTAAAATACCTCTATTAGGACTCAATAGGTTTCCGAATATTGCAATTCGAAACAGTTCCCAATCAAAGCTTAATCTATTCGAACGATAATATGGATGAATGAAATCATCAAAAAGGAAGAAGTTTAATATAAAGAATAAAACCAACATAATTAAAATAGTAATTATATACATCATTCTATTTGCTCGATAATTACGAATTAAATAATATGAAATGAAAACTAATGGAATTATGTTCGTCGGTCTAACCACATAAGAAAAAACCAAGATAATACCAATTAAATTCAACGAAAATCGGGTCTGCTTTTTCGAATTCAGTATTAACAATACTATTGAAAGTAGTAAAACACTTCCAGGATGTTGCCAAAGTGCCCTGCTTCCGGAAGTCAACAATGGTGTACCAAGTGCTATCACGAATATCAAGAAAGCAGCCCTTTTTTTTAACAAATAAAAAGTAAATAATCTATACAAAAAGAGAAGAGAGATCAGCACTATTATAGTGGCAGATAACTTTTCAAGTTGAGCATTATGATTAAACCAAATTGATTCACTTATAAAAAAATTTAAAAAGAAAATTATAGGCGAAATTAGTATACTTATTCCATATGGAAAAAAATTATAATAATGATTTTCAATAAAAATAGAAGCATATGATTCCCGTAGACCATAACCTATATACTCATCTAAGTCAAAATTTCCTTCATTTATTAAACTTAAACTTGTTGGAATCGCCCAATAGGAATCCAAGGTTACCATAGGTCGAGAAACTAGATAAACAGCAGCAATCAAACTGAAAATGACTAAGAAGTAAGAATGACGATAAAAATTACGAGCCATAAAAAAAGAAAAAGTTGCTAATCAGTTGAGCATATTGGATTATGCAAAATCGTAGATAAGAATATCTGATATTCAAATTTGAAATCCATATTAATAGAAAACGATTGTTATGACAACTTAATTCTTTCTAACATTCGGTCATGATCAGTCAATGTGAGACTATTATACTTCCTGGCGAAAGTGTCGTAAAAAAAATCACTTCGCTGCACGTAAAATCGAATTAATTCTTTGTTAATTTTTTGTTTAGAAAAGATATGAAATGTTTCATCGACTGAGAAATAATGGTAACCATATATAGAGGCAATAACGTTAAAAGTTTCTTGATTATAGAATGTTATATGCTGGCCAGTTTCAAAAGAATAATACCACCAATTTTCATTGGGAACCTCATTTCCATATGATAAAGTCGTTGTTATAAAAAAATTCGGACTAAATTCTTTAAAAATTTTGTCTAACTCAAATTTTGGGTTTTCCAAATGTTCAAGAACTTCAAAACTTAATAATACCTCATAGTAACCGCTATTCTTCTCAAATCCTTTAGCTAACAAATTTTCAGTATATAAATCATTCCAATAGGCATCAAAACCAGCATCTCGAAGCAATCTTACCAACAATCCATAACCGCCTCCAAAATCTAAAATTTTAGATTTGAAAGGCTTAATAGATTTCGCTGCAAAAATCTTTAAGTATTTTTTAAATATCCTATATAAAAAAACTGGAAACAAATTTTTAAGATTAATTACTGAAAGCAAAACCAGGACTCTCTTAGCTAACATTATGTTTCTTTGGACTAAACCAGTATCCGTTATTGAAATACTTTCTGAGTATGCAAAATCTAACCAATTTACAAAGTCCAATTGTAGCATTTTACAATAATTACATTGATACAGATTTGCGTTAAATTTTTTTAAATATAATAAATCCGATTTCACCAAAGTAGCATCACTACCACAGAGCCTACATTTAATTTTTGCAATATTCATATTTTTACCAAATTTTATTATATATAGTCTATATAATCTTTAATTTTTATGAGCTGATTTGATTCCAAATCTAAAAAGTTTAAATCTTTAATTTCTTCCAAACGTTCTAAGCGATTATCCAAAAACGTCAAATCTCCTATAGAATTCCTTGATTCACGCACCCAATTATACGAATATCCCTCTTCGAGAGTTAATACCTGAAAACGTCCTGCAAATTCATTTAGAACAAAAAAAGCATTATTATTGATCTCGTTGCAACCAATAAAAGAATACCCTCGAATTTTTAATAAATCGTAAAAAGCTTTTAATGATGCACCAAAATATAGCCCTGAATAATGTTTATCATGCCGAATAAATTTTGGATCATATGGAACACTTAAACTCTTCTTTATTCCCAATAAGTTATTAAATTCAACAATTACAACAACTGGTCTAACCGATGTTATTTTTTTTAGAATCCAATAATCATTACCATCAATATCAACGCTCAATATACCTATATCTCCAGAAAATTTATTTTTCGCAAAAATTGTTTCAATATTATCAGCATCAATGAATGCATATTCAGCAATTAATTTCGTTTTCCAATACAATTCAGTTTTTTTGATTGAATTTATATACTCTTCACTTCCGTCAATTATTAAGCCTTTCCAATGATCTTTTAAGAGAAGAAAGCGAGTATTCGATTCGGTATAGTTTTCTACTCCAAATTCGATAAATATTCTTGGTATCTCCGGGATCTTATAAATTATAAATTGAATTATTCCATCCTCATCCCATTGAGAAAATACAGAAAATCCATTTTCAGATAAATTCAAAGAACTCTTCTGAATATTTGCTTTTGATTGCAGTTTTCCCAAATCAATATGAATCTTCTCCAACCTTAAATTAATTTTCTTTTGTTCATCAATATAATCTAGAAACAGACGATTTAGTAACCGCTGCAATATTCTAATCAATAACTTTTTCATATAATTTTTTCCATCTTACTTAAAATATAATTCTTAATTCTTTCTAAAAAGGAAATTTTAACGAAAATTCGTCGTGTATAATATTCCAATAATGGATTTGGAATTAAATTCGGCGGATCAATCAAAGGGAAATCTAGCTCATTTGTTTCAATTTGATTCAATTTTGAATTCTCAACTTTGGTGTGAGTCGCATCAAAACCAAAGCCAATATTTTTCACAAGATTCTTACAAGGCATTATGTTAATACGATTTTTCTCCCAGTTGAAAAACCCCCATTGTAAATCCCAGGTATCCAATTTTCCCGAGTTAGCCAACTTAACATTCTCAATCCAAAAACATCTTTCTACTTTATTTGGAAATTTTGAGTTAACAATTTCTTCAATTCGCTCTTCACTTATTCCGCTGCTCTGGTATCCCAACCAAGCCCTTTTCCATGTCCCCCAACCCCATATATGTGTATAAACTGTGCTGTAATATGAGTAGGGCAAATGTACTTTATTATAAAAGAAATTATTACCTGATATAATACCAATATTTTCATTTTTGTTGTATTTTATGAGCATAAGTTCCATGAATCTATAAAAACTTTTATTGGGCAAACAATCATCTTCTAAAATAATACCCATGTCTTCATGTTCAAAAAACCAATCGATTGCTCTCGAAACTGCAAGCCTACATCCTAAATTTTCTTTTCGAAATAGAGTAACTAATTTAAAATTAAAATTTCTTTTGCTCAATATTTCCTTGAATTCATTTATTGCAATATTATCCATTTCATGTCGTGGACCATCTACAGCTATATACAAAACACTAGGTTCATAAGACATGATCGAATCTAACACGACAGATGTTAGATGTGGTCGATTAAAAGCAATTAATAGTACAGGTAATTTCATATTGAATTAATTAGATCTTTATAACATTTCAATGTTTGATCAATTGTACTTAACCAAGTGAATTTTTGACTCCGGGAAAATCCTTTTTTAATTAATTCTTGCCTGAGATTGTAATTTTTATATACTTCTCTAACAGATTCAAAAATTGATTCCGCTTCCATTGGATTAAAATAAAAGGCTGCATCGCCGGCTACTTCGAGAAAGGAAGACGTATTGCTACATACTACTGGACATCCATTCTGCATTGATTCTATGATCGGTATACCAAAGCCTTCATATATAGAAGGAAATACAAAAAGTCTACATGAACGATACAAAGATATTAATTCAGAATCATTATGAAAAGATTTAAAAAATATTTTATCTTCAATTTGACTTTCTTTTAGTAATTTAGTTTCAGAAGATGAAATATTTCCTCCGCCGGCAACTATAATATTAAGGTTTGGAAATTCTTTAAACAACGGTATAATACTTTTAATAAATAACTGGAAATTTTTATAAATTGAACGATTTCCGACAAATAAAATTGAGTCTGAGAAATCTTCTCGTAAAATTTTTTCATTCTTTATTTGATTTAGAGAAGAAGCTAAATGAATCACTTCAATTTTACTCTCTGGTAATTTATAATAATCCACCAGATCTCTTTTGGTATTTTCCGATATTGCTATTACCTTATTTGCAGATTCTATACAGATTTTTTTCCTTTCCAAAAACCTATTCACGTTCGGAAAATAATCACTAAATTTTTCATGAATTAAATCATATACGGTTATAACAATTGGTGTATTTGATTTAATTGCCCACTCTAAATAATAAGGATTATAATATGTTGGATGAAAAATATCTATTTCACCTGAAAGGAGTCTATCCTTAACAAATTTCTCCATTTCCAAACTATGGTCTCGAACCAATTTGAACTTTTTGAACAGGTTGAATAATCGATTTTTTCCAAAAAAATATTTCTCGTTAAGGAAGTTATTTATCGAATAAAACGCTTCAATATTAAATGTCTCGTCATTTCTCAAATATTCGTTATTTGAATATAAAATTGAATGCTCAACATAAAAATTGTTTCTTTGACTAATTTTTGTAATTAACTCATAATAATAGCGAGAAATACCACCATACACCTGCTCTAAAAAAGTTTGATGGTCATATAAAATTTTCAATTTCAAAAAACCTTTGAATTAATTAATTACTTTTAAATTTAAAATAAAAATTCTTCAACCGATTATGCCAATTCCAAAAAACAAAACATTCTAATTGAAAAAACAATAATTCATGAAGTTCTTTAAATAATAAAGGAATCAACATCGCAGAAACAATTTGGGAAACTAAAGTAGCTGCTGCTGCCCCTAAAATGCCATTGGAGGGAATCCAAATAAAATTAAGTATAATATTCATAAATAAACCAACAATACTCTTTAGCAAAACAAAACTTTGTTTGTTTTCAATAATATAGTAGTTTCCTCCAGCAACTCCCAAAAAAACAAATATAGCTGACCAAATATAAATTCGAAAAACATCACCTGCTAAAGAATAATCAACACCATATAAAAATTCAACAATCCAATTCCCAAAGATTTGAACTATAAATGCCATAAATATAGAAATCATAAACAAAACGATGTGAAGATTCTGGAAGGTTTCCTTGTATTTCGCAATTGAAGATTTTTTTAATTCAATAAGTGTTGGATAAAATGAAGCAGAAATTCCTAGCGGTAAAAAATACCAAAATTCGCTTAATTTCACAGCTACACTATAAAATCCAACTGAACTATCTCCCAAGAGCATGCCGATCATCAATTGATCGATTTTCATATAGAGTATGACAGATAATCCAGATATAAAAATTGGAAATGATTCTTTTAATAAAACGAACCACTTAGTAAATTTTGGAAAATATAAAATATTAAATCCCTTTATATTGCAATAATAGATAAAAATCAATAAATAGGAAATAATAG
>NZ_RQFT01000012.1:0-207500 GCF_004769525.1 Leptospira bouyouniensis
CTTGCTCCCTATGGGTCGCAAGTCTGTCATTTCGCGAACCACTAGTTTGTAGATACTATTGGGTTCGATCAATGGATCATTATTTGTACACAAAAAAAGCCAACCTTTTGGTTGGCCTTTTTTTTTGAGTTATAAGTGCTAACCCGGCAACGTCCTACTCTCCCATTGATCGAACCCAATAGTATCTACAAACTAGTGGTTCGCGAAATGACAGACTTGCGACCCATAGGGAGCAAGGCTCGGACACTCGCCCGCGGAGCGGATAAGCGAGTGGGGGTGGAAGTAGGACGTTGGCGGGTTAGCACTCATAAGTAAGATAGAGCGTTCACGAAAGTGAGCGCTTTTTTTGTTTTTAAAGCACAGTGTGAGCCGGCTACCGTCCGCGACTCGCAAGTAGCGGTCGCTGCCTCAATAAAAGAGCAAAGTGTCTTGCTCTTTTATTTCCGGCATTGTTGCCGGGTGGAATTGAATATTCGTTTCGAATCGAGGCCAATCGTAAGGTTGGCTTTCTTTAAAAGAATGTTTAAAGATTCTTGCTTGTAAATGGTAATACTCTCTTCTCTCCAAGAGCTGATCCACAAGAATCAAATTTTGATCATATCTATCGTAGTTGTGTTTGTTCTTCCTAAAAAACAAATCACGTAAAGATGAAAAGAATACATTTCCTTTTATGATCTTTATATTTGAATTTCATTGCTTTTAGTAACACTAATCTGAATAAAGATAGTCTCTGTGTGCCAGATTCATAAAGAGTAGCGGTCACACATCCTCTAACGTAAAAAATGGTTTTCAGAGAGAAGTCATTTCCTAAGAGGGAAGACGTATGACAACATTCAAGGAAACAGAGTCAATCTTACAAGTTGTCTATAACCGAATAAGATTCTAATAAACTTTATTGTTCAACACAATATAACTTTCTCGCGTTTGAACAGGTAGTGTTGCCAAATGCGATGATACTTGCTATCGTTTTTTCAATATGCGATCCAAATGCAACATTCGCTCCGGTTGTCGAAAAATTGGAACAATCATTTGAACTGTTTGTCCAATTTGCATTTAAACCAGTAATCGCAAAATTTGTGCCATTGATCACAGTTGAGACTTCATTCGTCAAATCTGATTCGAAGATACCATTTACGCTTGTTTTACCAATCACAGTTGTTCCATCAGCCCTTCGATATTCCTTATTAGGTTTGAGTACCCAATCAATATGTTCAGATGTGCTGCCAGTGGCACAATTGGCGGAAGTACAAGCAATCCGATTTGTTCCATCGGCAACCATTGCTTTGTAAGTACCACTACCAGAAGGTTTGTTTTCGTCGGAATTACACTGATTATCAAGTTCTGAAATACCAACATTCAAAACAGCATTTGATTTGGTGACAAACATTTTGCAATGGTCACTTCTTGAGCAGCCTGTATTTGTATTTAAAGCGACTAACATCGTTCCAATTAAAGTATCATTATTGTCTTTATCTTTTCCGCAAGCAACTCCAGTAATGATAACACTGACTAATACAAACGTTAAATTAAACTGAATAATCGATTTTCTGAGGAATCCTTTCATTTTCATACCGTAAAATGATTGGCTCACATTGATTGGGCAAGATAATTTTAGGGAAACCCCAAGGAATCTTGTGAACGTTCTCTTTCTTTTGTACAGGGAATATCGCTACAGTCAATTCATTTGGTAGCAAGAAAGCTTAAGATTGATGGCAAAACAAAATGGTTCTTATTTTATACCACAGGTTTTTTTCTTTATGTAATCAGAAAGATCCAAACCAACGAATCGTTGCGTACGACATCGAAATATCGCGGCAATTTTACTTTTAATGAAACCATACTCAATCACATTAGATTGAGTATGGTCACTGTATGTGTAAGAATGGAATACCAGAAAAGCACATATCGAACAATATAAGTTTACATGTTCACATGTTTCATAGGTTATTCTTGTTTTTTCTATTGGCTTACAAAGTATCAAAGATTAAAATAACAATCTGGCAAAAATTTCGAAAGTTCACCCTAGATCCACAGAGGAACTTACAGTCACTTTGAATAATTGAAATATATCCATACCTTCCGGTAGAACAAGGTGATTGTCAATGGCAAGAGATGAAACTCCATGCACAATGGCCCATGCCCCTAGAGCCTTGGCATGTGCCAAGTCTTTACTTCCTCGATCACTTGCAAATGCAGCATAGAGCAGGCGAAAAGGTCGCTCGGAACTCTTCGCAACTTCCTTGTTAGTTGGTTCTGGTTTTGATTTTTTTTTAAATTCAATTTGGTTTAACATCAAGCGGTAAAGATTGGGATGTGTCATGGCAAATCGAATGTATTCAAGACCATAGTGATAGGCGAGGGAACGTCCGCGAACTTTTGGATTTTCCTTTTGTGCCATAACCATATTGTTTGCCAACTCATCATAACCTGAAGCTGCTACGGCTTGAAGGAGTTCTTGTTTTCCTTTAAAATGTGCATAAGGGGCCATATGGGTGACTCCAATCGCAGAAGCTATGGAACGAAGAGAAAGTGACTCAATCCCATGTTTTTCCAAAAGAGTACGTGCAGCATGGATGAGCGCGGAGCGAAGGTCCCCGTGATGATAAGCACTTTCTTTCTCCTGAATTTTTTTCTTCTCGGCCATTACAACCTATAAGAACTACTCACAAAATCGGTAAAGCTTTTTCGAAATTGATTTCTTAAGTTATGGATTTCTTTCAGCAACTTTAGGATAGGCAAAATTTTTTAAAAAAGAAGGGGAAAAAACAATTGCAATCTTTACAGTGTAAAGATTGGGTGTCACCAAGAGGGTAAACCTTGAAGGGAGAACAAAATGTCTCACTATGACACAATCGTAATTGGTGCAGGGAACGCTGGTTTAATGGCAGCCACTCGTTTGCAACGAGAGGGATCAAAAACTTTGTTGTTAGAGAGGCATAATGTCCCTGGAGGTTGTGCAACTTCATTTGTTCGAGGGGATTTCGAGTTTGAAGTTGCCCTCCACCAACTCAGTGGTGTGGGAACAGAATTAGAACCATTCATTATGCGTCGTGTTTTTGAAGAACTAGGAGTCTTGGATAAAATCGAACTTGTAATGGAAGAAGAACTCTACCGGATCATTATGCCCGGTAAGTTGGATGTTACTTTACCTGCTGATTGGCTAGAATTACAAAATCATTTGAAAACTCTTTTCCCGAGCGAAAAAGAACAAATCAACAATTTCTTTAAACTCAGCGAAGCAGTTGTCAAAGAATATTACTTTGTATTACCTCGTGTTCGGTTGGCAAACGACGAAGAGAAAATTCGAACCAAATGCCCCAATTTTTCGGCATACGGACTTCGCTCTACAACTGAAGTATTAAATGAGTTTTTTTCCACAGAAGATTTGATCAATGTAATTACACCTTATTGGAGTTATGTGGGAATTCCTACAACAGATTTGGTTTTTGCAGAATTTATAGGAATGTTATACTTTTACTGTGTATATAAACCTTGGCACATCAAAGGTGGATCTCAAATGCTTTCCAGTGCACTGCTTTCTTCTTTTGAGGAAGCTGGTGGAGAAGTAAGATTTCATTGTGCTGCAGAGAAAATTCTCACTCAAAATGGTGCAGTGTGTGGTGTCATACTAGAGACTGGTGAAACTATTACATGCGATGCTGTTGTATCGAATGCAAGTCCACTCATTACCTATCATGAATTGTTAGATTTGGAAACTCCACCTAATTCGGTAATAAAGGATTTTAAATCGAGGAGAATGGGTGTATCAGCAGTTTGTTTGTATTTGGGATTGGATTGTTCTCCAGAAGAGTTGGGATTCACTACTGCTTCTACTTTTGTAATGACTACATCAAATTCTAGTGTCACAGAAGATCGAATGTATACATTGGATGCACCAGACTGGGGAATGGTAACATGTTATAACTTTATTGATGAGGAACTTGCTCCCAAGGGGAAAGCTGTTGTTACTCTTGTTGCCTTACAATATGGAGAAGCATGGAAAGATATACCTCCTGAAAAATATATATCCACAAAATATGAGTTTGGTAGTAAATTAATTGATCTCATTGAAAAAGCTTATCCAAACATAAGACAACATATAGAAAAAGCAGAAGTTGCGACACCGATGACCATGATGCGTTATCTAAATACTCCTGGTGGTGCTATATATGGTTTCAAACAGATGTTACAGGATGGCCATCTTATGCGTGAGTCATTAGATGCCATAGAAGGTCTTTACTCTTCCAGTAGTTGGACAAGTATGGGTGGTTTTCAACCTACGTATTTAAATGGATATTTTACTGCACGTAAAATTATAAAACAACTCCGTCGTAACTCAAAATCAAGTGTATCCGCTTAGTACAAGCTGAATCCCAAAATAAAATCATAGGCCGAATCTCTGAGTAAAAAGGAACGAGAACATGTTAGATAACGATCAAAAATTGGAAACAAATGTTTTAAACTCTGTTATAGGATACAAGGAAGCAGTATTAAAAAAAGAAGAATTAGAAAACAATGGAACCAGTTTTATTGAATCAAAAGGATTAGTAAAAGAAACGATAGGAAAACTTCACCCTAAAAGAATTCGTTTGCGTGTAGAAAAAATACGAATTGATACACCTTCGACCAAAACATTGGTGATGGTTCCAATTGATGGAAAAAATTTACCTCCTTTCCAAGCAGGTCAATATATCAATTTGTTTGTACCTCTTGCGGGAGTTTTGACGGCAAGACCATATTCAATTTCATCCTCCCCTAAAAACTTAAAATCCTATGAACTTACCATCAAAAGAAAAGAAGGTGGATTTGTAAGTCCATATCTATTAGAGGATGTTAAGGTGGGACAAGAATTTGAGTCCTCAGGGCCTATGGGTTCTTTTCATCATAATCCACTATTCCATGGTAATGATTTGGTATTCCTTGCCGGTGGATCTGGAATTGCTCCTGCAATCAGTATGTTAAAATCTTTTTTGCAATCAACGGAGTTGTTTCGTTTCCATATCATATACTCGAATAGTTTTGAGAATGATGTAATTTTTATTGATGAACTTAGAAAATTAGCTTCTGAAAATAAAAACTTTACTTTAACAGAATTTTTATCTCGCGAAGTAAGTTCTGAATATAAAGGATTTCGTGGTCGTTTAGACATTTCCACATTACGAATGTTACTTCAAAACCCTTCGACTAAGATGTACTATGTTTGTGGTCCCACTCCCTTTAATGATCATTGTGTGAATCTTCTTACTTCTCTTGGTGTAAAATCAGGACGTATTCTAATTGAAAGTAATGGTCCACCACCAAATCCTGAAGAGTTGGAAGGTTGGCCCGAATCCCTTTTACCTACTACGAATGTGACTGTCAATGTAGGAAACCAAACATCTTTCCAAACAAATGTTGGAGAACCCCTTCTCAATAGTTTAGAACGGAATGGACTTTTTACAGAGAATGCATGTAGGTCAGGTGAATGCAGTTTATGCCGCGTGAAACTAAAATCAGGAAAGGTATTTAGTCCCGAGGAAGCTAAAATTAGAAAGTCAGATAGGAAATTTGGATATATCCATTCTTGTGTCGCTTTTCCTGTCACTGATATCGAAATCCAATTATAAACTTAGAAACGTGAATTTGTTTTCGAAGTTAAGTTGAACAGGAAAACAAATTCATTTTTTTATATTATAATCTAAAAAGAGAGGTAAAAATTATTTTCATAGAATAACGCTAGTTTTATTTTGTTCCAAACTCGTATTATATGCTAATCCAAATGCCTTTTTATCGTTTATGTATCATATTCATGATTTTTTCATCCTTATTGTTTGGCCAAGAAAGTGTTCCAACAACAGATGAAATTCCAAAAATTGAAAAACCAAAGTATCGATATATTTCCATTAACCCAGGTGTGACGATTGAAAGTGTCTCGTTATCGATCCAAGGGCGAAACAGAGATGCCTTAATGGTCCAAGATGATCCTGGCAGAGTTTCTTGGTTACTCGATGTAAAATCACCCGAATACCAGTTTTCCAAATACATAGGTGTTAATTTACTCTTACACAATTCAAATTTTTATCTAAATCGCCAATCAATCCCTCGGATTTTATCCAAGTCTGCTTCTGTAGAGACTTCCACCTCTGAGTCCGATTCTTCTAGTTCGGATGGTGATTCTTTGACACCGAAGAAAACGAAAGTTACCGAGGATGTTGGTACAAATGTTGAGGGTTCTTATTCGATGTTGGTTCCTATCTTTTATTTAGGAAATCCTGATACATTTCGATTGGGATTTGGTATGGGACCTGCACAAGTACGGTTACGTGGGAATGTTGATTTTAAAGATGCTGCTTCCAATTTACTCATTGCATTTTCAGCACCAGGACGTGATAACTTTCTAAACAATTTGCGTGCATACCAATTTGTTTCAGGAAATATTAATCCTGATTCAGACCCAACATTAAGTTACTTGGTCGCTAATCTTTCCAGTGGGAATAATTTAGAGTTAGTTGGTTATTATTTGGCAAGTCAAGGATTACTAAGACCTGATGCTACTGCACTTACAGCTTATCTTAGTGGACGTTATAATGCAGTCGAATCTTTTGCAATCAGCAGTTTGATGAGAAACCAAGTGAGTGTTAATGCCGTCGCAAAGTTTGCATTTATGATGTATTTAGAATCACCTCCATTTCTCGGCTTACGTGCTCGGTTATCGTTTGGTGGTCCGATTGTCAAAGAGAATGGATACACATATGAACTTAGAACTTTTCATTTGGCAATGTATATGCCTATCGAGTTTTAACCAAGTGAGTCTCTTTAACAGATTCCCTTGAACGCATTCAATCATCTCTATTAATAAAAAAGAAATGATCCCCTCAAAACTAATTTTTTGTGGGGATCAAAGTTGATGTGAAATTAAAATACGGCGCTTAGTCCTAAGAAATAAAACATTCCATCCCCAGGCATAATTCCTGGACCAGGATAACCACTTGCGCGTCGGGTGAAATACATTTGGTTTGTCATGTTGTTCACACCACCACGAAGTGAAAAGTTTTCGTAAAAATTCCAAACAAATGTAAAGTCTCGGACTGTATAGGAAGGAATGAGTCCGATTTGCCCATTTGCTGTAGCTGGTCCAGTATTTGCTGCGTCTGCATAAGTTGCACCCGTATAACTAATCAGATACGTGAAACTAAATACATTTTTGTAATGATATGTAACACCATACCTATGGATTTGAGAAGGAGCGTTTTCTACAAGTTTCCCGACACGATAAAAGTTTTGTGCACTTGTAGGATTTGTAAGGACACGTGGATCCTCCCATCGGATATAACGTGCGTTAATATTCGCACTAGATGTAAAAAAACTGAAAGAACCATATGGTTGTGATTCAGTAAGAGCCACAATTGGATCAATTTCTAAATATGCTTCCACTCCACGGTGGAGGGAATCTCCAACATTGGTTTGGAAATTTGCCTGTCCAGGGTAAAGGCCTGGAAGTTGACCAACACGATTGTTATAACGTAGTTCAAAAACACTCATGTCAAATTGGATCCATTGTCCGAATTTCCCTCGGTAACCTGCGTCTGCATTATAACCCGATTGGTCTTTCAAATTGGGATCAACATCGTTTAAAGTTGCAGTTGGTGCAAATAACTCAGAGTAAGTGACAGGTCGGAATGCCCTTGAATAGTTAGCATATAAATTGGTTGTTTTTGTTGTTTGGTATTGTGCACCAAGACCATATAAAACTTGTCTTTGTATTCGTTCAAGTGGTTGTATCATTCCACCAAACGGTTTTGAGGCGGACGGAATCGATTCATTAACTCGGCCAGATGCAGTTGACCGAATCCATTCATACCGTACACCTGGAGTGATGGAAAAAGCCTCGGTAATTCGAAATAAATTTTCAACGAAACCAGCATAGTTTAAAGTAGAAAATTCTAAATCAGCAACTCGACAATTTCTTGTTCCATCGTAACAAACACCTGTGAAGTTGGTTTCCCTTAGATCATACTTTGTACCAGTTGTGCCATTCGGATTTCGGAATCTGTCTGTATTTCCGTTGAAGTAGCGGCCGCCGAAAGAGAGTGTATGGCTTCGTTCCAAAAGATCGTAATTAAAGACCTGCCTTGCTTCCATTCCATAATTACGGTATGTATCTCTGTCAATTTGCCTTGGTGTATAGTCCAAGGTTCTTGCTTGGATTGAATCTGCAACGTTCGCAGCAGAAACAACTCCCACCGAATTCCTTTCTCCATAAAGACCAAAGATTTTTACATTCATTCGAGCAGTTGGACTTTGTTCGTAATCGATATTCATCGCAGGAACATTCCAAGGTGCACTGAACCAATTTCTTGTTCGCCCGGATTGTCTTGGGTCGATTCGGAATTGTTCATCCGTCAGTCCACCTGCTTGTTGGCTTTCGTAAGTCGATTTTGCCATTTCAAAAGAAATCTTGAGTTTTTCAGAAACTTTATAAGCCAAATTGACAAATCCAGTTTGTACATTGTATTGAGAATTATTACGCCATCCATCTGAACTACGGCCTTGGTAAAAAACAAAATAACTCCAATCACCCACCGTTCCACTCACAGAGCTATATTGATTGAGAGTATTGAAGGATCCACCTGTGGTTTTGGTTTCCACTTTGACTTGCCGAGTAGGGTCTGCTTTTTTCACCACATAATTGACCATACCACCAAATTGTGGTCCGTATTGTAAGGCACCTGCCCCTCGCACAATTTCTACTTTTTCAAGTGCTTCAAGTGGTGGATTAAAATAGGCTTCAGGATAACCAAAGGAATCAGAAGCAATGTCGTGCCCGTTCATTCGAGTGTTGAATTCCCAATTTCGATTGGGAGATAAACCTCTCGCACCGATCCCTGGTTGGATTCCACTCCCTTCGTTTTCCCAAATGGTAATGCCGGGAACTTTTGCGTAAACTTGCCGAGTATTTCCCATCGCCAGGTTCCCATTCACTTTATCCAATCGAATGACTTCGTTTTTTTTACCAGAATAGATATTGGTTCCTTCCACATCTCCGAGAAACTCACGGTCAGTTTCCTTTTTGCCTTTGACTCGGATTGTAGGAGTTTCTTCTTTTGATTGTATTTCTACTTTTGGATCTTGGTCCGGTTTTGGATTTTCATCCTGTGCAAAAAGGTAAGTAGGGAGAAGAAAAGTTAAAATGAGGACGAAGGTTCTCATACTCTTTTTTTGCTGAGTTTTGTTCTCAATTTCATTTAGCATGAAGCCATTCTTTATTCCATCGCTTCGCTATCTACTTTTTTTTGTGAAAGGACAATGTTTGATGGAAATGGAATCTTTTAACTTTGGAATCATGAGAAACTAAATCGACTAACCGAATGATTTGATCGAATTATGATAAAGATGATTGGTTTGTTATAACTCGAGTGATCAAACGTTTGGCCAAAAATGCGAAAGATGTAGATGTTCCCAACTTAGATCTTTCCCCAATGCTCCGAAAGACGATTCTAATTTTCTAAATCTCTAACATCTCTTACGAAAATTGCTGAAATCACTAAAGCATTCTGATCCAACACTCGTAAAACTGAATTCATACCAAAATTTCCTTGAGTGGTCACCTTTTGATTAGTTATTGGATGAGAGAGGTAATTCAAATCATGAAACGAACTTTCGTTTTTTTATTGGTCATTTTGACTCTTTTGACCACTTCCATCCAAGCACAAGGTAAAGTTGAAGGGAATACTTTACGTTTAAAGGGTGGTTTGTTTTTAGGTAGCCTTCGCACAGATTTAGAAAAAAGAAATTTTTATGGAGATGTTGTTCGCACTGAGTACAACCAACCTTGGCAAAACAACCAAGGCATTAGTCTCATCAATGATTGGGGATTTGATTATTTCCAATCGGTCAATGCGGGTATCTTATCGAATGTCTTCCTTGGTTTCCATGTGAATCGTTTTGCCAAAGGGTATGAATGGAATTCATTTTATCCAGTAGGTCTTGGGATCAAAGAAGCCGACTACCGTTTACTTTATTCCGATATCAATTTTGGAGTGACGTTATCTCCCACTTCGAACTTTCGAATTTTACCAAAGTATGTTTTACGCAGTATGAGCCAAACCTTAGAAGGAACGTACTTAGGCCTTGGAAACCCAGCGTACTTTGGACAAGATACAAAAACCACAACTGGTACGTCAGGTTTACTTGGTGTTGGATTCGAATTTGACCTAAATGAACGTGCCACACTCTTTGCTGATTTTTTACTCTTCGGACCTTTTCTTTTAAACACATCAGGTTTGTACAGCTCCGAACAATTTCGTGTTTTCAATGGCGGATTTTCGTTTAATTATGCAAACGGCGGTTATACGTTCCATTCAGAGAAATTAAGTTTTGGTGCAAGTATTGTCGTAGTTCCCAAACTTCGTTTATTCTTAAGTTTTGAACGTGAATATATGAACGCCAAGGCCCAAAGTCCCGTTGCTTTTCAGTTCGAAGGAAATAATATTTCTTCAGTTGGAACGCTGATGGAATTTGTTTCAGCCACGGCCGACCACCGGATCGAAGTTTCCGGTTTAAAATTTGGAGCTACGTACGATCTAAATTTGTAACTTTTCTTTAATTAGTACTTGCAAATCCGGCCCAGCTAGAAGTAATGGTAATTACTCCTGGTGATTATGGAGAGAAGGCCATACCCGTTCCCATTCCGAACACGGAAGTCAAGCTTCTCATCGCCGATGGTACTATTGGGTTCGCTCAATGGGAGAGTAGGACGTTGCCGGGTTAGCACTCATAACGTAAGATAGAGCGTTCACGAAAGTGAGCGCTTTTTTTGTTTTTAGAGCACAGTGTGAGCCGGCTACCGTCCGCGACTCGCAAATAGCGGTCGCTGCCTCAATAAAAGAGCAAGATGTCTTGCTCTTTTATTTCCGGCATTGTTGCCGGGTGGAATTGAATACTTTCTTCGAATTAAAGCCAACCGACCGGTAGGCCTTTTTTATGAACAGATAATGATCCATTGATTGAACCCAATAGTAAACTCAATCAAGTTGATTGCGAAACGAAGGAGGCTTCCGTAGGAAGTGTAAGGCCTGTTAGGATGGTTCCATAGGATAAAATTTCTATGTATTTGGGATCTCAATGATTTAATTTTACCACTGCTATTGAATATTAACATAATATTGATTTGGTGGTTTTTTGTAAGCTTAGTTTAACTCAATTTTTACCGTCAATTGAATCATTTCACTTTCCCATGAAACTCGGTCTGCCCAATCCAAACGAATGTCGATACTTTGGGAGTATGGGAAACCACTAAAGAGGTGGTTTCGTCTTCGACTAATTGTTAGGATTCGTCCGAGACGGGCGTCGGGTATTCCCATTGTCATATAAGTAAACTGATTTATTTTTCAGGAATCGCTTGCACTTTTGAAAAATTCTCCCCGATATTAATGTACGATGGATCACAACTTACCGAAGGAAGTTTACTCTTCTCTCATCCTTCAATACTTATATGATGCGGTGATCGTCACGGATTTACAGTTCCAAATCACGAGTTGGAACTTAGCAGCAGAACGGATTTACGGTTACAAATTGGAAGAGGTGATCGGCAAATCCACAAAAGAGATTCTGAAAACCTCTGCTTCAGAAGAGGCTCGAGCCAAAAGTATTGCCGACTTAAATACGAATGGAATTTGGCAGGGAGAGGTATTCCAACACAGAAAGGATGGTTCGAAATTAAGAATTCGATCTGCTGTGAGTTATTTAAAAGGTAATGATGGAGTGACAATCGGTGTCATTGCAATCAATAGAGACATCACAGAAGAAAATCGAATCCGAGAAGAATTTGCAGAAAGCGAAGAAAGATTTCGGATGAGTTTTGAAAATGCTGGCATTGGTGTCTGCCTTCTCGATTTAGAAGGTAAATTTTTAAAAGTAAATAAAAAAATCCAATCGATGTTAGGTTACACAGAAACGGAACTGATTGGAAGGCCATCCAAAGATTTTGCATACAAAGAAGACCAAAATATATTCGATCAGTATCGTGATTCAGCTTTAAAAGGTAAAGACGTCGACGTTGTTTACGAGAAACGTTACATTTCTAAAACAAATCAAATTTTGTGGATCGAAATTTCAAATTCACTTGTGAAGGATCGTAAAGGTTCACCCTTATATTTCGTTGTTCATTTTAATGATATTACTGATCGCAAAAATGCAGAGTTCCATCTTTTAAATGCGAAAAAAGAAGCGGAACGAGCAAACCAAGCTAAGTCAGATTTCGTTGCGAATATGAGTCATGAAATTAGAACACCACTCAATGGTGTCATTGGTTTTAATGAATTGTTATTGACCACCAATTTAGATGCAGACCAAAAAGAATTTGTTAAAAATGCAATTAGTAGCGCTCACGGGTTACTAGGAATTATAAATGACATATTAGATATATCAAAAATAGAAGCTGGAAAACTTGTACTCAACGAAACTGTATCAAATTTAAAACACATAATCAAAGATTCGTTAGGTGTTTTACAATGGAAGGCAAAAGAAAAAAACATCCAATTGGAATTTGAAGAAAATCACGATTTACAGGAGTGGATTGTCGTTGATTCCACTCGGTTACGTCAAATTTTAATCAACTTAATCGGGAACGCAGTGAAATTCACGGAAAAAGGAAGTGTGGTTTTAAAAATCACATCAGAACTAACTGAAAATGAAAAAGTAAAACTCAGTTTCTCTATTAAAGATACTGGGATTGGAATTCCTGAATCTCATAATGCAAATATCTTTCAATCGTTTTGGCAAGGCGAATCGAATTCCACTCGGCGATATGGAGGTACTGGACTTGGCTTAAGGATTACAAAATCATTGCTCGATTTGATGGGTGGTAATATTGAATTTTTTTCAGAGGAAAGTAAGGGTACCGAATTTAGATTTTATATCGAATGTTTGACCTTAGAAAATGCGAATCACAGTAATGAGGAAAATGAAAACTTTCAGAAGGACATTTGGGAAAACATTAACCAATACAAATTATTGGATGTTACACCTAAAATCTTAATTGCAGAAGACAATTTGATGAATCGCGATCTTCTCAAACGGATGATATTGAAATACATTCCTAAAGCAATTTTATATGAAGCAGATAATGGATTGGAAGCAGTAAAAATGGGCCGTGAACTAAATCCCAATTTGATCTTTATGGATGTACAAATGCCTGGAATGGATGGATTGGAAGCTACAACAATCATCCGAACAGAGAAGTCAAACGGACAAATTCCTATCGTTGCTTTGACAGCGGGAGCATTGTATGAAGAAAGGAAAAAATGTTTTGATGTTGGTATGGATCATTTTTTGACCAAACCGATTGATATTTTGGCATTGAACCAAGTGTTATTCCATTATTTGAATCCTGTAAAACTCGATTAGAGTAGCAAAAACTTTCTACTTACGTCATTTTGTCCAAAATGAGCCGATTTCCTTTTTTAGCATATCTTGGTCCTGGTTTATTATACGCAGGCGCAGCTGTTGGTGTTTCCCATCTAGTCCAATCCACACGTGCAGGTGCCGTGTATGGATATGGTTTGCTTTTTGTTGTGATTTTTGCAAACTTCATTAAATATCCATTTTTTGTTGTAGGTACAAAATATACAATCGTAACCGGAAAATCATTGTTAGATGGCTATGAATCATTAGGAAGATTACCAATTTGGATTTTCTTTTGTATTTCAGTGGGAACAATGTGTATCATCGTTGCTACCGTGACTTTAGTCACCTCAGGATTATTCTCAAACTTACTGGGGTTGACAATGGAGCCTTGGTTACTTTGTGCATTCATTCTTGTATTTTGTTTTTTGTTATTAGCAATAGGAAAATTCCAAGCATTAGATGGGTTAATGAAATGGATCGTAGTTTTGCTTACAATTGCGACAATTGTTGCCATGGTCCTTTCCTTTTATGCAGGAATTCCAAAACTTTCAACGGAAGGAAAAACCTTTTCTATTTCAAACTTATCTGATGTTGCTTTTCTAATTGCACTTATGGGTTGGATGCCTATCCCCATTGAAGCGGCCGTATGGCAGTCGGATTGGACATTGGCTAAAAAAACAGCTGATGGTAAATTGCCTCCAATGAAGTATGCGATGATCGATTTTAATATTGGTTATATAGGAACTACACTACTTGCGGTATGTTTTTTAGCGCTTGGTTCCAATATGATGTACAATACTGGAATGGAGTTTTCTTCCCAAGCAGTTGGATTTGCTTCGGAACTTGTTAAACTTTATACAACTGCGATTGGTTCTTGGTCCTATCCAATTATTTTGGTCGCTGCATTTTTTACAATGTTTTCAACTACATTGACTTGTTTTGATGCATATCCTCGTGTTGTCTCGAATGCTAGTCGCCGAATTTTTAATTCGTTAGAGAGATATTCTACCGAAAAATTTTATTGGTTTTGGATTTTGTTAGTTGGACTTGGATCGGTTCTGATATTGTTATTTTTCCGCACGAATATGAAAAGTTTGGTAGACTTTGCAACTACTGTTTCATTTTTAAATGCTCCAATCCTTGCTTTCATCCATCACTTGATATTATTTGGTAAAGAAATTCCAAAGGAACAAAGACCAAAACCTTGGATGAATTTATTATCTTGGTTTGGAATTTTGTTTTTGTTTAGTTTTTCAATCTATTATATCAATATTACTTTCTTCTAAAAAAGTTTAAATGGAAAGAGAGAAAAAATACTCACTATTTTTTTCTCTCAGTCCAATACTTTATTTAATTTTATCGATATTGTTTTTTAGAAACATTTGGATCGTACCGTATCCGCACCCCTCTGCGTTATTAGTTTCGGGATTACTTTCTTATTTACAAAGATACAATCGCAAAATCTTGTTTTTACAATCGGCTCTACGCAAAAACTTTTTTTCAGTATTGCCAGCGATGGAGATTCTTTTTTTTGTAGGATTACTGATTGCTTCTTGGGCTTATTCGGGAGTTTTACTCACGATGATGCAAATTGGAATTTCTATCATAGAACCGAATTATTTTTTACCATCTATCACAATTGTAACAGCAATTGCTGCGATGGTTTCAGGTTCTTCTTGGACCACGGCAGGTACGTTAGGTGTTGCTCTCATGGGGGTTTCCAAGTATTTAGGATTTCCTGATGTGATGTCGGCTGGCGCCATTGTCAGCGGTTGTTATTTTGGAGATAAACTTTCCCCACTTTCTGACACAACGAATTTAGCATCTAGTTTAACTCATGTTCCCATTTGGACTCATATTCGGCATATGTTGAAAACTACATGTTTTAGCTTTGGGTTAGCGGTAATCTGTTTTTATATTCTGAATTTTTTTGTATGGGATCCCGACTTACAAAAAGTAATTCCTTCTACGATAGGATTGTCAGAACTTCTGAGTCAGGAAATTGTCTATTGGAAATTAATTCCAGTTTTGATTGTCTTCGGTTCTTCCTTTTTCCATTTACCAGTGAGGGTTTCCTTTCTATTGGGAATTGTTTCTGCATTTTTATTCCCAATTTTCGAAACAGGAGTTTCTTTTGGGATGTTCAAATCACTTATTTTTGGTTATCAATCAGAAACAGGTAACAATACTTGGGATCAATTTTTGAGTGGAGGTGGGATTGTATCCATTTTGCCTACTGAAATCTTAATTATTACTGCAGTTTGGTTTGGGGCTGTAGTAGAAGGTTTTGGTTATTTAAACGAATTACTTATCCAAATCAAACTATGGGCAAAAAATCAATTTGATATTCTATTGTCTACGATGGGGATTTCGTTTTTACTTAACTTGGTAACAGCTGACCAATATTTATCTCTTGTAATCCCTGCTCGTGCGTTTCGTACGCTTGCAGTGGAAAATCAAATTCCTGAAAAGGATATCTCTCGTGCGTTGGAAGATTCAGGCACCATCACATCTCCCTTGATCCCGTGGAATAGCTGCGGTGCATTTATGGCAGCATCATTGGGGGTTCCCGTACTCAGTTTTTTGCCATTCGTCTTTTTTAATTTGATCCATGTTTTATTGTCAGTTTCAGTCTTGATCATTCAAAAAATTAAATTTAAAAGTTCATAATTTAACATCTAATTTTCATTCTACGCCTTTTAACGTATGTTATTAGGAATATTTTGATTTCTTTTCATTTTTGTTAGGTTAAAAAAGTTGCCTATGTTGCCAAAGATATTAGATGAAAAAATTTTACCGATGATTAGCCAAGCAAGGATCACAAATGATCTTAAACATGTAAAAGAACAATTGCCCATTTGGATGGTGGACCGATTGTCAAAAAAAAGGAATATTACAGAAGATGAAAGTTCTGAAATGGTTGTTACCATCTTGGAAGTTTTTTCAAAAATGTGGATTTTGAGTTTAAAATACCAGCTCACACATGTTTTGGGGTTTTTTGTGACTTATGTTTTTAACCAATACCGAAATCGATTTCGTAAATCAGAGATTCCCGAATCCGGAGAGTTGTATTTACAATTATGGAATTATGAAGCGCCAGCCAATGAGGAAGATCCAATTGAAGATTCAATAAATTCATTATGTATGAATTTAGAAAAACTCCCGAGTTTTACAGCATTAGTTCTTTCCCTTCAATTTGATCTTCCCATGAAACAAAACCTCAAACAATTACTATTATGGAAACTAAAGGAAAACCAAATGGATCCGAATTTATTTTTTGAAGAGTGTGAAGGCAGACGAAGCGAACACCGACAAATGATCAACCGGTTAAGTTCGATGATCACTCGCTATACTAGAAAATTATATGAAACAACAGATCCAAATCGCAGAATTTGGTATGGGAAACAGAAAAAAATATGGATGTTACGACGATCAAGAGCCCTTGGCCGAAGTTTTTTTTCCGAAAGGGAGATCGCAAAATGGCTAGGGATCACAAGAAAGGCAGTAAGGAATCATTTGTCACAAGGAAAACATGAACTTAGGAAAGTCGGCAAAGATTTATTGCACTATGCATAAAAATTTGCTTTACATTCAGTAAATTCAACTGAATCTTATGGCAACACCACCTTCCGAAGGGTTATGAAAATCAAAGTTACTAGTAAAAACGACGTGCACATCATTAAAATTGAAGGTGCCATCAAAGCCGGAAATGAGTTCGAACTATCTGAAAAGATTGAACAGTACATCAAAAAAGGCCAAGTTCCAAAATTCATTATTGATTTGAAAAAGGTTCCTTTTATCAATTCAGCGGGTCTTGGAACCTTTTTGAACATCTATAAACATATAGATGGACTGAATGGTCGTCTTGTATTTGCGAACTTAAATTCCGATATCGAAAACCTTATGGAAATTACCAAACTTTCCAGTGTGTTTGAGATATACAAAACTCTGGAAGAGGCTGAAGACTCCTTCGAATACTAAACAATAGAGGCGATTCTTGTCATGAATCCAATCCTGAAGGCCAGTTTAGGAATCGCCAAAACCAAAACATTTCGAGGGCTTTTGGTCCTCTTCCTCATCTACAAACTTTTCTTTAACCAATTTACCGCAACGTGGTTGGTGCCGAACGTACTTTCGAAACTGACATTGATCAGAATGGAGGGAAAGTTTACCTGTTTTTCTCTTTTTTACGGAATCGAAGTACAAAACCTAAATCTTTATCCCGGAGGACCATTTTCCGAGACACCATTCTTTCGAGCAAAAGAATTACGGATTCGATATAACCTTCCATTTTTATTCCTAGGTAAAATTCGACTTTCTGATATTAGTTTGATCGATTCAAATCTTCGCATTGAAGAAAAAGCTGGAGAATGGAATGTAGCTCATCTATTTAAGGCTAAAAAAGAAACCAAAGACGAAACACAATTAGAAGAATCAAAAGAACCTCTTACAGAAATACCGACATACATTCCATTACAATTAAGTGCTTATTTAAATGTAAAAGGATTATCCATTCAATACATTCGAGAAACCGGAAATATACATTATGCATCGGTTCAAAATTTTGATTTCCAAACGAAACTCGTTACCAATCGTTTTACTTCAATTCCTTTGAATATGGAAGCCTTATCTCAGTTAGATGAAGTATTGGTTCATTTAAATGCAGAAAGACCATTGTCCCTTGAGTTAAACTCAAATCAATTGAAATGGAAAGAAACTTTGCCGATGACATTACGATTGGAATGGGATCGAACTGAATCGCCAGAACTATTTTTATTTGCAACTGACATTGGAAAAGATGATCTCAATTTAGAAGTGCGAGGGAAACCTGTTCAAACTGGGCTCAGGTTATTGTCCGATATACATTTTGATCCAAAAGCAGATATTTTAAAGCTTCAAGAATTTGATTTAAGAGTGATTGGGCAAACTTGGATTAAATTAAATGGTACAATTTCAAAACTATCGAGTGCAACTCCAGATGTGGATATTGATATTGTTTCTTCCGATATTGATTTGAACTCATTTCAAACATCCATTACTCAATTACAAGGAATTCTTCCTGAAATGAAAGTTTCAGGAACACTTTCTTTAAAAGGAACGGGGATTCATGGCAATTGGAATCAATCCAATGCTAACTTAAAATTAAATGCAGATAAAGTATTTTTCCAACTTGGAAAATCCAAACCACACCGAGTAAATTCAACAAATTTAGATTTGTCTGCTCAATTTGATTTTGGATCTAAAAATGAACCAACCGCCAAGATACCGTTTCCAAATCTAAAAAAAGTAAAAATTTTACCATCTCAAATAAATTATAACCAAGCGGCAGTTTCTTTATCCGGTGACTATTCTCAATCCGCTGGTCTTAATTTTTTAATCACACTTGATAAACTGCAGTTAGGTGAGCATGTAAAAGGAGTTGCCGGGAAATTAAAGATGGATTTGCAAACTAATGGAGAATCGTTTGCAACCATCAATGTTTTATCAAATCTGAATATTGATGGTTTTAGATACCAGATTGATAGGTCACGTTCACCTGCCTCACATTTGCATTTGGATTTAAATACTAGTTTGCGATTTGACAGACCATTTGGCTTAAAAGAGATTCAAATCGCCAATTTGAACTTAGAACAAAAAACTTTAACAGGGAACAAGGCAGTTGAGCTATCGTTAAAAGGAAATGTCCAACCTAACCAAACTTTGGTAGCCCAAGTTTCACCACTCAATTTAAAATTAACTACTCCGAATTTATTAATAGTTTTGCCACTGGTATTAAAGGAAAAAATTTCTCCTATTCAGAATTTGCTAGGTACGCAGCCAAAAATAAAACTAAATGCGCGTTATGTGCAAGATGTCAGTTCTAAACAGATTGTAGCAAATTTAAATGCAGATTTACCTGGTTTGGAAATGCATGATTTAAACCTAACAACGGACTTAATCATATCTGGATCAAATACCAGCCAGATTCTGATTAAAGATTTTAAATTAAATGCATTTGGTGGAGTTTTAAAGTCATCATTAAGTGGAAAGTTAAACAAATTAGATAAACAAAAACCTCCGTTAGGACCATACTTTGGAAACTTAGATCTAAGTTTATCAGTTGCCTCAAATGAAAAACGATATTTAGCAAAAGGAGTTTCTGTTCACGGTGATCTTGGTTTAAATCTAAAAATCAATGATTACGATATTAACGGCGAATTCCATTCAAAAATGCCTGCATTATCGTATAACAATCAAAAGTGTCCAGGTGAAAGTTGTAAGGCTTATCTAATTGAAGAAATCAATGCCAAAATTCCTATCCAACACAATCTTGCCTACCAACCTGATGAAAGTTTGATAATAGGTGATAAGTCGATTTTCATTAAAAATTATGGTAGAATGAACTCTCCAAATGTAACCATTGGAAAAGTGATTGGATCTCATCCAAATATTCCAAATTTACCATTTGAATATGTAAAAAAACAAAAAGATATTCCTGGTTTTAGTGCATTCATTGAATACAAAGAAAATTTCGCAAATATCGAATCACTAAAATCCTATTCTATGGATGGGATTATAATGGGGAAAAATTTAGTTTTTAATTTGGGAAATTTGGATCCTAAAACAATGGAGTTTCGAGGAAATTTATTGATAAGAGACATTGATTTAAAACAATTGATGGCTCCAAAAGTCCGAGACAAAATTGATGATGGTAAATTAAAGGCAGATCTCAATATCAAAGTTAGAGACTTAAGTGAACCTATTGCAAATTTAGATTTATTTTTCTCCATTTTTCAGATTGGTAGAGACTTTGGTAAAAGTGCTCTCAATGTCATTTCGGCACAAAACTTTTTAATCGATCGAATCACAGATAGTTATCCAATTAATAAAATCGACATATCTTTGTCTCGCGGACTAGTTTATGCTGATGTCTATTTTGATCGTTCTCTTTTGTCATTGATCATGAATTTAGAAGATGGTAAAATTTCCCAACAAAGGATGCCTCTTGCCAACTTTCTAAAACGGGCGCAAAACGAAATACAAACATACCAAGAGTGAGGTATTTATGAAGCAGATTATATTATTTTTTTTACTTATTGGCTGTAGTTTCAAAGTACCTCCGATCACAATTACAAATGCACAAACTGCCGCAGAAAAACAGATGGTGGGTGAAGACCGTGAGTTAGAAAGAGAGGGATGGATGATTGGTTCTATCCAATCTTCAACCAATGGACAAAATAATCAGGAGAAATTAGCAAAAGAAGAATCTGATCCTGAAATAAGAGCACACCGAATTCGATTAAACTACCTGTCGTCAGAAATTAAAAAATATAAATCACATGGGATTTTAGGAGAAACTCCTCAAGGGTATGTTAAATTAAATCCACTTGCTTCTTCCCTACCAACATACATTCACTACGAACTGCCTGCCAAAAAAAAACGAGTAGAAGATGTGGTCTTGTTTTTAAATGAATCCAGAAAGTTTATTATGGAAAAAGAACTCAGCACGCATAAGAAAAAAGGGAAAAAAGAAGATGAATTGCTTAAAATCAAACAAAACCTAATTGATGAATATTATAAATCAATATCAATTGGTGAGTATTTTGAAACTGAAACTGGTCGATGGGAAAAATACCAATGAAGTTGATTCATCAGGTAATCCCCTATCCTTATATCATATTTTTTGTTTTCACATTCAATTGTGCTTTGTTTCAAAGTAAAGTTAAGTACACGAATGTAAATTTTGATTACTCTGCTATTTCTAAAAATTATTTTTCTCCCACTCAATCAAAACCTTTCCCTTTAACAGTCCAAAGAGGGAACAACTTATATAGTTCCACCACAAAAGATGGAAGATATCTTTTTTACGCAACAGATCAAAAAGGGAATTTTGATATTTGGTTTCGAGATTTACAAAGTTCCTTAGTTGTCCCCATTACGGATAATTCATTTTCAGAAACAAAACCTGCCATTTCACCCGATGGAAAATATTTAGTTTTTGTTTCTGAAGAGTTTGATTCAGAAGGTGATTTGATATTATTATCAATAGATACAGATGAATGGATAGAGGAATATTTAAAAGGGAATCGCTTTATCAATGATCACTTTATTAATTTAACCAACAAACCTAACAAAAAAGGGGAATACCAAAAGGGAATTACAGATACTGATCCAATTTGGTCTCCAGATGGCAAAACAATCTATTTTATTTCAGATCGATTTTCACCTGGTTTACCGAATCTCTGTTCCGTTTCCTTTGAAAAACCGAGTGAAATCAAACAAATTACTACGTTAGGTGCCACTTCTCCGTTTTTGTCGTCCGATGGACAAATTATTTACTTTATTTCTTATTTTGAAGATAACAAAGGTGAAGTGTACCAGATCCAACTGTCCACTGGAGATTTAAAAAGAATTACGTTTGACCAGTATCTTGATTTTACTCCAACAATTGATAGCCGATCAAAAAATTTGTATTATGCTTCCATTAGAAAAGATACAAACGGGAACGGTCGATTGGATGAACGAGATCATAGTTTACTGATAAAGAAAAACCTGAGTTCAGGGGAAGAAAGAATTTTATCTTCTGGAGAAACTTCCAATTTCGATGTTAGATATTCGAATTTTAATGGAGGATCAATTTTATTCTCCGCATCCTATTATAATGCCATCAATATATATTTCATTCCAGAAAACGGATCGATTCCTAAACAATCAAATATAAAAGAACAATTTCAATATTCAAAAAGTTTATCCCCAGGCCAAAGTATTGAGTCTTATTTTTTGGCTTTGGATTCAGTAGAATTATTTTATTCAGAAGACCCATTGTATCCAATTTATGAAGCGCAAGTTTCCTTATTAAAATATTCAACCTACAAACGATTTGGAAAAAATGATGAAGCGAATAGTTTTTTAAAGGCATACCGAAAGAAAGCGGAATTGGAAAAAAATAATTTTGCTCTCGTGTTGATAAAGTGGAACGAAGCAAAACAGAATTCTACTTCATTTAATTTAATGAATGAAATTCGCCAAATTCCTGATCCTAAGTTTACAACGGATGGAGAGGCATTACTTTACCATCTTTATGCTGATCATTTAGAAAAGGAAAAACAGAATACCTTATCAAAGGAATTTCTATATAGAATTTATCAAGATCATCCATATTATCATCAAATTGATGAAATCAAGCGTCGATTAGGTGGATTTGATTTTAATCCAAATTCTTATCAGTTATCTGCCCTTTATGAAGATATGATCAAATCGTGGGAAAATGAAAAAAGAATTTATCTAGGTGATCCAAATCATGAGTTTTCAAATGATCGCAAAAGGGATTTACGTTATCTATTAGAAGATGTGATTTCAAAAATAACCGAATCAAAAAATAGTGAGATGATCCTTGGATTTGTCAATTCTGCTTTAGAATCTCCAAAAAATCAGACAAATAAAGTTTTCCATCAAACCCTTTTATTTATAAAAGCAAAAGCACTATCAGACTTAAGGCGATATAATGAATCAAATATAGTATTGGATTCGGTAATTCCTATACCAATCCAAATTGATTTGGAGCCACCAGGCAAACCATCAGTTTTTGAAACTAGAAGTTTTATGGCTGATTATAAAAATCCAATTTTATTGCGTGCAAATCTTCTGAAATATTCAAATCAAAAGGCTGCAGGTAATACATCAGATGCACTCAGGAATTTAAAAATATACTTAGAATTTTATGACCCACTGTTAGGGGTAGACCTTGGCGCAGATGATATCAAAAGTGCATTCTTTTATTTTGAAAACAAAGCCGTTGAATTTGAGAGGATTGGTGATTTACTCCAATCATCATTCCATTACTTTTTTAATAATCAAAATATGTTCTTAGTTAAAACAAGGAATTTGTACTTAGATTCTTTATACAAAGAATATGCAATCTACTATCAGAGAAAAATGGTAGATACAATATTTAGTTATGGGAAAAAAATTCGAGAAGAAGAGGAGCGAGCACTTTTAAATCAAATAAATATCTTAAATAAAGATAACTTGAATGTAATTGGAAATTTATCTAGTTTAACATCACTTGTCACCGATCGAGAATTGGTACGAAACATTGTCAATATTAAGGATTTTGAGAAGATAGAAGTTTTGTCTGGTAAAGCACTCAATTGGACTGAATTGTACTACAAACAAGCAGTTCCAAGGGCTAGACCATATTTGGATTTGGCAACTCTGTATGGGTATTCTTATTATCTAATTAATAAATATGTTACCTATGAATCTTATTATTATTCCACAGGAACAATGACGGATGTACGTAAGGCAGAAATCTTAGAAAATTTCAAACGTGCAGAACTGGAATTACGATGGATTATATTTGCAGATCCAACTCATTATGATGCTTACCAATTGCTTGGATGGTTATATCAATATGTTGATTTGATGAAACTTCAAAAAGATTCAAACTCGGGTGATGTCGATTATGATATATATGAAAGTTTGTATAAAAAATATTTTCCAGATAAAAATTTAGAAGCAAATATCGAATTGTACAATCAGATATTGGTGTTTTTAGGTGAAGATTATTCCAATAAAAAAGTTATTTCAGATTTAAATTTAAACTTAGGGAACAATTATTTTTTACTAAATAATTATCCGAAAGCGAATGAAAGTTATCGAAAGGTTGAAGATAGTTCTACGTCTTTATCGATTAAAAACCAATTCGAAGGATACAAACAAGAAGCAATTTATCGATTTAATTATGGAAAATCCTTGATTTACCAAGGACAATACAAAAAAGCTTCAGAACAATTTTCTAAATCAATCGATATTTATTTTAAAAATGAATACTATCAATATGTAAACCAATACGCACAAGAACCTAATTCGATTACGTTGTCTCAACTGAATTCAATTCGATCGAAATTAGCTTTGCTTTTTTCATTACGAGGATTGTCTGAACTTGAAGTAGGACAATATGAAGAATCGATAGTATCTTTCCAAACAGCAATCGCTTATAACAAAGATGTAAAATTTATTAGTCCCATTAACTTATCAAATTATCTAGCAATTGCATTCCAGAAAAGTGGAAGATTCAGAGATTCATACCAAATGTTGCAATTAGCAGAGTCAGATTATAAAAATTCAAAAGAGTCACTTTATAGTCGTTGGAAAAAATGGAGTTTATGGAATTATATATTAGGAGATAGTGTAAGGGTAATTGGTGATGGGCGATTCCCTGGAGAGTTCCCAGACGATTTTAAATATTTATTAACCCTAGGTGTTAGAATTGAAAATCATATTGAACAGGAAGAATATGTTTCTGCCTTGAATGAAATTCAAGTGAGAAATCAATTCATCACCTCAAAAGGATTGGATGGAACAATCATTGGTAAAAATATTTTAGCAAAATCTAGGCAAGTTGAGGCTCAGATATACCAACGGAGTCATTTGCCGATTGATGCAAATCAACGATACCGTGATCTTGTCGATACATTGATTAAAAATGCATCCAATAAAGATGTAGAAAAACTTTTTCATAATTATAGTCATTCAGTTTTTGTCATACAGGAATCTCTCGATACCAACGAAGAATCGAAAAAATTAGTTCTAAAAGAGTTTTTCGATGATTTACGATCATGGAAAAATAGAGAAAACAAGGGTTGTAAACAAGATTTGGATGTTTGTGAAACTAACTTCCGAATTTCCAATCCCAAATATGATTTATATTATGGGACTGGTTTGTATTATCATGCAATTCAACTTTCGAATGAACAAAAAGAATTTCAGTCAATCCTTTCCGAAGCAGTTCAGATATTAGAAAATCCGGGGCTTGTGGATCCAAAGTTAATTGGATTAAGTAGTGATCCAATCTCTCGGCAAACTAGAGTTAGAGTTTTGTTGAATTTATATTCCATTTATATGATGCTAGGTGATCAAATCATGGCAGAAAAAAAATGGAAAGAAACAACCGAGCTTGCTTACGAGTTTCGTTTGGATGAAGAAAAGTTTTGGTCTAATGTTCTGCGATCAAAGTGGGAGACAGGAAAATCACAAAACGTTGGTAAGGTTGATCCTTATTTAAAAGATGCATTTCAAACATACCAATCAAATATATCAGTTCGATTATTTTCGCCAAAATTCAGATTAGAGAATTTTGTTGAATTATACTCGGAAGTTAATTTGCAAAGATCGGACATTCAATCGGTAGTAAATATTTGGGAAAATTATCGAAGTTTGGAACTTTTTAGAGATCTTATATCTGCACAGTTTGAATTTGAAGATTCCAAACTGAATTTGTACTACCAAGATCTATTGAAATGGTTCAAGTCTTATAAAAAAATAACAAACCAAATTGTTGATAAAACAATCAAACGAGAAGGAATAAAACCTTTAATTAAACAAGAGTTTGATGAAGCAGAGAGATTGCTTGCTTTGATCAATAAACTAAAAATAGTATCTCCAGATCGAAAGTTTTTCTTTGAGCCGTCGCGCCAATTGAATAACGAATTTTTCCCCGAATGGAATGGATACTTACAACATGGAGATTCTATCCATAGTTTTTATTTCAATGAAGGTAAATTAATTCATACACAGTGTAAAAAAAGTGAAGAATTAGTTCGATGTATACCAAATTTAATCCAGTCCAAATCACTGATCCAAATTTTAGGAAAAAGAAATGAAGGAGAGACTCTGAAACAATATCTCTCCCTTTCCAAACAAAAAGAAAAATACCCATCAATTATATTCGATCGGAATCATAACCAGTTATTTGATGAAAGGAATGAAAGGCGATTTAAATGGGTAACTGTCTATGGCAAAGGAAACGATAAATTTAAAGATTCGCATATACGAAGTTCGGTGAATGGAAACTTAGGAATCTTGTTATCCGACACTGATTATTTGATTTCTAAACAACCTCTAGACCAACAGACGAGTTTGTTTGGAGATGAATTATCTCAAATTTTACCATTTCGTGAAATGTTCCAAGGTAGCGGTTCCGAAATTTCAATTGTTGGATTAAATATTCAAAATTTTAAAACACATAAACAATGGGAGAAGCTTGCTCTCCTTTACGAGATATTAAGAACCAAACGAATCCAAAATATTGTTTCTATCAATGAAGAAAATAATAATCAATATTCACCTGCTAAATTGGAAGATTTTGTAAAAAGTAGAAGTGACTTTTTTATTGGAAATTGGAAGCCTTATTCAATTTCGTCATCGAATCTGGTAGACAGCGCAAAGTCATTTATAGATTTAGGATTTCAAAATGAAAAAACGAAGGAAATCAATGGTGCCTATGAGAATTATTATACCGCTTCAACATTATTAGATGAATCTAATGAACTATTACCTTCTTTAGAATTGAAATTAGCGAGGCTTAGGGCAGAAATATTTCCAAACGTTTCGAGAAGGTCAATATTTCGGCCCCTTTGGAAAAAATACGAAAACTCTCCTTTTCAAAACCAAATACGTTATGAATTTTTAGTTTCCTGTTTGTCTTCTAAGGACAAAGAAGATTGTAGTTACAAATCATCCGATTTTATTGGTGCGGATCGAGATACATTCCTGGGAGCATTGGAATTTTACTCACAACTTAGAAGTGGAAAATTTAAGGATTTTAGAGCAAAAGACGATTTGCGTTTTAAAATTGAGAAAGACGAAGATCCATTTTTACAAGCATATCGATTGGGAAGTTTGTACATTCAGAACTATATGTTCTATGAAGCAGAAAACCAAACGAAAAATCTTTCTAAGTTAGCAAAATCTCCAAAAGAGAAAAACGTAGTTAAAAATCGAATCTTGGAAATTTACTTTCACAAAGCCTTTGTCTTCGGAGACAAAGAAATGTATTTAACACAACTGAGTTCAACATCCGCATATAATTATGGATTTAAAAAAGATTGGAATCAGTTTGATGAAAAAATATTGTCTCGTGATTTTACAAAGTTTGGTTATTCGGATGCGATTTATGATTCTTATCGTATTAAGTTGTATACATCATGGAAAGAACAACTGCAAACAGGGTATTCTGAAATATTATCATTAACTCCTGAATACCTTACAAATGGACAGTCAGTTCTGACAAAATTATCGCATTTAAATCGAACTCTATTTTTCCATATGATACTTCGTTCAATACCGTTCCAAAAAAACCAAGAAGTAAATTCTTTATTCGAACTACTTTTACAAATGGAACTAAACGAAGGAAGAATTTATCGAGCTTTGTTTTTTCAATTGGAATTCGCAAAAGCTTTGTACCTTCGTGGGGATTGGGATTTAGCAGAACAAATAGTTTCCAAAATTCAAAAAACTCATTCTGAACTTGGTGATGGTAATAACGATTGGGTAGAAAAATGGAACGATTTTAAGATAAAACGTGATTATTTGCGAAATCAACCTTCTAAACAATTGATTGGTTCCAATCCATTTTTGAAAATATATGAAATTTCAAATTCCAAAAAACCTGAAGAATATGTAACAGTTCTAAATGAGTTTAATAAAAAATATAAAAATGAATACTTGAGCCCTGAATTAAAATTAGAATATGAATTTTTGTTCTACTATTTGTTGCAAAAGTGTTTGGAGAAAAATAACTCCGAAAGTTTTTTTGATTTAGCGATCGCAAGAGAGGTGTTTCGATATACTTCAGAAAGATTTTCAAATCAAAACTTATATGTGAAAAATATCCCATTTTTTGAAAATTATTCAGAACGATTGAAACGAAAAATGTTGGGCAAACAAGAGTTTCATGGTCTTTTTGATTTGGGAAAAAAAACATATCTCCTCAGTTTTGCTCAAGGGAAATCTTTGGGTAGGGAATTGTTCCCTGATAACAAATTGATTTATCGAGAACTTATTCGATATTTCCGTTCGTCAGAATCCGGTGGGCAAGAGGTTATTTTAAGAGAATCTCTCGCTGACAAATATAGAACTAACCTTCGATTGAATCAAAAAAATCGACATTATTTGTTCAGTTCGGGAATTCATTCTGTTGTTCCATTTTCGGTTCCAGATACTGAATATTATTCTGTTTCATCCGTATCTGACTTTTTGACAAATCCAATCATACGAATGAAAGATATTTCTCCTAAAAAACCAATTGTAACGAATGTTGGTTTCCGATCTTCGATGGAAAATGAAATCAGCGCAGGTCTGATCCAATGGGAAACAAATGGTTCGAAAGATGGTGATTCTCCTTATAAAGTGCAGTTTTCAGAATTGGGTTGGTGTTCCTTAAATTATTTATGTTTTGATGGGAATCCTTTGATTGATACTAAGTTTAAATCAACGAACACAGCAATTATATATGCGAATCAAAAAATTGGACCATCCCTTCAATTCACAAACGATTTTAGTGGAATTGCCTATTATATTGGGAAAGAAAACAAGGGATTATTTGTTCTCCATTCAGGTACACAAACTGGAGTTCACAATTTGTATTTCATACGTCAGTTTTTGGCAACTGAAGAGTTAGAAAAACCATTACATGTGCGATTGATTGATGGAAAAAATGCTGCCAAATCTTACTCGATTGATGATCGATATTGGATAGGTTATAAACTTTACACATCCGCTATGATAGATGACTAGTTTGTTTTGTTCAAAAATTTTTTTCGCTCAATTTCAGGTAGATCAAAAAGTTTTTTGACCTCGTCATGAAATTTTGATAAGTCACTATTTGATTTTTCGTAAAGACTCAGAAAACTCACTTCACCTGAGTGGTAACGGAGTGCACCTAAAAAGTCTTCATTGTTCCAATTACGTGCTAAAAATTCTTTAGATTTTTCTTCAGGGACTAATTTATCTTCAATGACTTTTGATTTAAATTGTAAAATTATAGATTCTTTTAAATTTTGTTTTGTAGTGATGTCTTTATCACTTTCATAAACCTCTTTCAATCGATCCGCAAAATGTTTAAGTAGTTTGATTGTTGTTTCTCTTTTTGATTTTTCCTTTTTGAACTTTTCCAGATGAGGACTATTTTTTCCTTCTTTTTTTGTATAAAATCGTTCGGTTCCTATTTCTTCAACAAAACTAGCATAAGATTCATTTAAGGTTGTGTCACCTGGAAGGTAAACGGTCGCATGTGCCATTTCATGGATGACGAGCCCCACCAAACGATGGTCAGGCCAATTTAGCTGAGGAGATAAAACTGGATCAGAAAACCAACCTAGAGTAGAATATCCTCCAATGGCACGAACACGAGTGTCATAACCTTTGTTTTTAAGTTCGGTTTCTAATTCAATTGCCATTTCCTTATCAAAATATCCTTTGTAAGGAACTGTGCCTGCAATGGGAAACCACCAAGTATATGATTTTAATGCCAAAGATTCCGATGCACTGACATTCCAACCAATTTCGTCTCGATCAAGTTTTGTAAAATATTCGAATCCACCTTTTTCATTTAGCGAGAGTTCTTCGATCGCAAATTTTCTTACCTCTCGAATTAATTTGAGTTTATCTTTTGTTTTAGAATCGATATCTGGTTTGTTTAATACTTGTTCAATTTTCTCTCTGCCTAAAATGATCGCAGATTGTTCCTTTCCTAAATGGTATAGATATGGCAAACACCCAGTAAGAGCCATAGGAAAGTAGACCATTGTCATTAAGGTTCTTATCTTTTTCGTTCGACACAGAAGGGGAATCAGCAAAAGTGGAAGGGGTTTTGGCATTCTATGGAAAGAAAAAATTCGATTCCACCTGTCGTCTACATTAACTTTGCCTTAGTATTTGTACTTTTGTTTGCGATATTTTTTCCTGAGATCCGTTCTGCTGTCACAAAACTCTTTTCTTCCCCAAAACCAATTTCGGCAAGTAAACAGAGTCAAGCCATCCAGATTCAATCTAGTTTTCGAAATGTTTACCGAGAAGCACAACAATTTGTAGTTTCTATTCGGACTAAAAAGACGGAGATGATTTTCCATCCGTATGCGTTTGGTGAAAGTAGAGAAGATCGGATTTCTTCCATTGGGAGTGGATTCATCATTGATGAACGTGGGTTTGTTGTTACTAACTACCATGTCATAAAAAACGCTGAAATCATTGAAATCATCATGTCCGATGGTCGTATTTTCCCAGCTCGTTATGTTGGTAGCCACGAAAGGGCTGACATTGCCCTCTTGAAGATTCCAAGTGAAGACAAATTCATCCCCGCTTTTCTTGGTAATTCGGACGAAATCGAAGTAGGTGATTGGGCAATCGCCGTTGGATCTCCATACGGATTGGAAAAAACATTCACTGTGGGAGTGGTCTCTGCCAAATCAAGAGAGGACCTCGACGAAACAGGGCAGACCCACATCCAAACCGATACTGCAATCAATCCTGGGTCAAGCGGTGGGCCACTCCTGAACATTTATGGAGAGGTCATTGGGATCAACCGAATGATTCGATCCTCGAGCGGTGCAAGCGCCGGGATTGGATTTGCCATTCCTATCAATTATGCCAAACGAGTTTTACGCCAAATCGAACAGAACGTTGGCCAAAATATAAAACCTGCTACCCTTGGTGTGATGGCAACGACTCCTCTCCCTGACCATAGACGTTCTTTGGGAATCCCGAGTGAAGCTGTGGGTGTCCTTGTTTATGACATTGAACCCAATTCCGCCGCTGAAAAAGGGGGGTTGCGCCGGTATGATTTCATCGAAGGGGCAAATGGACTAATTGTCCGGCATATCAATGACCTTCGGGAACAAGTGGGACTTGTCGGACTTGGAGGCGTCTTACGGTTGAAGATATTAAGGGATACCCAAGAGATGGAATTATCGATCCCTTTGGTCGAAGCAGCCTACCAAAAAGGCAAATAATTTTATGAGAAGAAATATAGTCCATTCGGGTGCAGATGCACTCATTTACGAAATCCGCCAAATTGTGGCGCTTGCGAAACAAATCGAGGCAATGGGTGTGCCTATCACTTGGGAAAACATCGGTGATCCCATCCAAAAAGGGGAAAGTATTCCTGTTTGGATGAAGGACATTGTCAGTGGACTTGTGAACCAAAACAAATCTTGGGCCTATACAGCCACCCAAGGGGACGAAACAACACGTAAATTTTTAGCTGAAAAAGTAAATGAGAGAGGTGGTGCTCAAATTACTTCTGAAGACATTTTGTTTTTCAATGGACTTGGTGATGCCGTTGCAAAAATTTTTGGCTTTATGAGAAGAGAGGCAAGGATCCTTGGGCCTTCTCCCGCCTATTCCACGTTATCTTCCGCAGAAGCTGCTCATTCTGGTTACGAACATTTAACATACGAATTAAATCCTAACAATGATTGGATGCCAGATTTAGAAGATATAGAAAACAAAGTAAAATACAATGACTCAATTGCAGGTATTTTACTGATCAATCCGGACAATCCAACTGGAGCCGTATATCCAAAAGAGGTTATGCGTGAGATTGTTAAAATTTGTGAAAAATATGATATCATCCTAATTTGTGATGAAACTTATGCTCATGTAAATTATTCTGAATGGGGTAGTATCCATTTATCGGAAGTAATAGGTGATAAGGTATGTGGATTTGCACTTCGTTCGATTTCAAAGGAATTTCCTTGGCCAGGTGCAAGATGTGGATGGTTGGAAGTATTTAATCGTAAAAATGATCCAACATTCGAGAGATATATAAAATCATTGTTAGATGCCAAAATGTTGGAAGTTTGTTCCACAACATTACCTCAGCTCTCTATCCCTTTGGTTTATTCTCATCCTGAATTTTTGAACCATTTGAAATTTAGAAATTTAAAATTCAAAAAAAGAGCTGAAAAAGCGACTCAGATGTTATCTGGAATTCCAGGTGTCAAAGTAATCCAACCTAAAGGTGCTTTTTATTTAACTGTACTATTTGAAGAAAATGCACTGAAACCTCAGATGACATTACCAATTCAAAATGAAAAGGTAAAAAACTTTGTCGCTCCGTTAATGGAAAAAGCAGCTCTTGATCGACGTTTCGTATTACACCTATTAGCTTCGGCAGGTATTTGTGTGGTTCCACTTAGTTCCTTTTGTTGTAACCGAAATGGATTTAGGGTGACTTTGTTAGAAGAAGATGAAACCAAGTTTGAATGGATTTATAAAACTCTAGCCGAAAATATGAAAAAGTATTTAGAATCTTAAATGAATTCTCGCGGCAGATACAAAATAGGTATTTTTGATTCAGGATTAGGTGGCCTTTCTGTATTACGTACTTTATGGAAAGAAACATCTAATATCGATTATATTTATTTTGGTGATTTGGTTCATTCACCTTATGGACAAAAATCGAAACAAAAAGTCATTGAACTTTCAAAAAATGCTTTTGATTATCTCATCGAAAAAGATTGTGAGGCAGTTTTGTTTGCATGTAATACTGCAACCTCAGCGGCTGCGGATTTTTTAAGGAACCAACATTCCATTCCAATTTTTGGAATGGAGCCAGCCATTAAACCTGCGTTAGTCGAGAATCCTGGAGTAAAAATTGCAGTATTTGCGACTCAATTAACTCTGAAAGAAGAAAAATTTAAAAATTTAGTTTCAGGCCTAACAAAAGGATCTGAAGTTTTGCCAGTTCCATGTGAAGGATTAGCGAAGCTGATTGATTCTGATCGATGGGAAGATGCATGGGACTTTTTAGATACAAAGATTAAGATGGTTCTGCCAGAAACAGAGATCATTGTTTTGGGTTGTACTCATTATGTTTTTTTAAGAGAAAGAATCCAATACCATTATCCAAATTTGAAAGTATACGATGGGAATTTTGGTACTTCATTGCATATGAAGAAGATACTACAATTACCAGATGGTTCAAAGGAAAATAAAAACCAACTCGATATCTTGTTGAATACATCTGAATCAGATTATGTGCATCTTGCTGGTAGGATTGCAAAAACAATCACTCCAAATCATACCTTGTCTTTAATTAATACTACTATAGGAAAACTCCATGTCTGACCAAAACAAAGTAACATACAAAGATGCAGGAGTTGATACCGAAAAGGGTCAAGAATTTGTAAAAAGAATCAAGGCGAATGTCGCAACCACTCATAATCAGAATGTATTAGGTGGGTTAGGTGGGTTTGCTGCTTGTTATGATGTTAGTTTTTTAAAATCATATCAGGAACCAATTTTGCTTTCTGGCACTGACGGTGTTGGAACAAAACTCCAAATTGCAAGGGAACTTGGCATTCATGATACTGTAGGTATAGATCTCGTTGCCATGTGTGTAAATGACATTTTGGTAAATGGTGGTAAACCGTTGTTTTTTCAGGATTACATTGCTTGTGGAAAACTACATCTACCTACAATGGAAGCGATTGTTTCTGGAATAGTAAAAGGATGTAGACTAGCCGAATGCGCATTAGTTGGTGGAGAGACTGCAGAACATCCAGGAGTAATGCCAGATGATGAATATGATTTGGCTGGATTTGTAGTGGGTGTTGTCGAAAAAAACAAAATGATTGATGGTAAAACCATTCGACCAGGCGACATGATCGTTGGACTCTCCTCTTCGGGGCCACATAGCAATGGATTTTCTCTCATTCGGAAGTTACTTTTGAAAGATGGTAAATTACCCGCATCACAAGACCAAATTGATTTTATCAAAAACTTTGTATTTGTTCCCACTAGTATATATGTAAAATCAATTCTATCGCTAATTGAAAAAGTAAACGTAAAAGGAATGGTTCATATCACAGGTGGTGGGTTTTATGAAAACATACCTCGAGTTTTACCCACAGGCGTTGGAGCTGAAATTTTCTCGCTTCCTGAAACATATGTGTTCTCTAAACTTGAAAAAGACCATGCATTAGATCGAAATGATATGTATGGTACATTTAATATGGGAATTGGTTACATTATCGTCGTAGAATCAAATCAAATTGATTCGGTTATGAATGAATTAAATATACTTGGCGAAAAACCATATATCATTGGTAAAACTAATGACACTGGTAAAATTACCATCAAGATGTAATTGGAAAACTAACTTTAAAAACAGTTCTACCAGGTACTGATTCGAAACTAATATTTGCATTGTGCCTGATCACAATTTCCTTCACAAGGTATAACCCAAGTCCTAAACCGTCACCTGATGTTTTAGTTGAAAAAAATGGCATAAAAACTTTAGATTGTTGTTCAATTGGGATACCAATTCCGGAATCCTCAATTTCAACAATCACGGATTCATTGGTTTTATAACTTCGAATCCAAATCGTTCCTTTTGTTGACATTGCTTGAATTCCATTCCAAATGATTTGGCTCCAGAGTTGAACTAAGTCACCTTGGATGCATCGAATTTTACCTTCAAAATCTAAATTCAAAATTAAATTAATGTCTCTTAAAAAATATTCCTTATACAAAGATATAGCCGAATGAATTGTATCTTTTAATGAAAAATCGATGAGTTCCAAATTGGATTGGAGTCCTGCAAAGTTCTTTAATGTGAAAGTGATTTTTGATAATCTTCTAATTGAATATAGGATGTGTTCGGAAGATTGTTTCATTAATAAAAGTTTTCTCAATCGTTTGAAATCATTTTGATTCCCGATTGCAGATTGAATTTTTTTAATGATCGAAGGAGATAAATTTCGAATTCCTGAATCAACAAACAATTCTGCAAGTTCGTCAGGATATAATATTGTATTTTGTTTTAATACTTCTGTAAGTGATTTCCTGGCTTGTCTATTTGTAATTCCTGTTAAAATACGTAGACCAGAATCATTTGAATCAATGATTAAATTCAAGATTTCATTTAGTGTTTGGTCTTTTATGTCTTGAGATTCATCTTCCCACTCTGCCACCAATGTTTCAACAGAAGATTTGATCATCCCAATTGGATTGTTGATTTCGTGTGCTAAACCTGATACAAGTTGTCCCAAAGATGCTAATTTTTCGTTTTGGATTAATTTTTCTTGGGCTTCCCTCAACGCAAAAAGTGCGGAATTGAGTTCGGTATTACTTGTTTGTAATTCAAAAGTTCTCGCTTTTACTTTTTCTTCCAAAGATCGATTTAGTTCTTTTAATTCAAGTTCTGCGGTTCTTTTTGATGTTTGATCAATTCCAATCCAAATAATTTTCGAAGGTTCGTCTTTTGAGTCACGAATGATCCCTAACCGCCATTCTAAATAAAGAGTTTGTGAATTCTTTGTGATGTATCGAAGGATTAAACTTTCAGCAATATTTTGAATTTCATTAATATCATCCAAAACTTCTTTTAAAAATTCACGATCTTCTTCTACTAATATAATGTTTTGAATGTATTTATTTAAAACATCATCTTTATTTAATTGTAATACTCTTAATGCTGCAGGATTGATATTTTCAATTAAACCTTTTGCATTAGTTAAGAGAATTAAATTTGCAGCATTGTCAAAGACGGTTGAATTAAGGTTCTTTTCTTGCAGTAATGAAATTTCAGTTTTTTTAGAATTTGTGATATCGAGTGCTACGACATCTATCCTTTTTTTAATACCAAGAATATCATTGGAAATATTGACGTAATGTTCTGTCCAAATAATAGAACCATTTGCATGAATCATTCTTAGGATGATAGGTGATTCTCCGGAAAAAAGTTCTTCTATTTTGTGTTGGTCTTCTTTGATTACAATGTCTCGAAAAAAATCAGAATTTTCGTAAAAATAATTGATACCATATCCTGTAATTTCTTCCATTTTAGAACTAATATAAGAGGTTCTTGGCTCAGGTAAAAATTCAATATTATAAATGATGGCTGGTAATTGATTGTACATAATCAAAAGACGAACGTTTACATCCTTGATCGCTTTTTGTAAAGTTTCTAATTCGAATAGTGATAAATTTAATTTTTTGGTTTGTACTTGAAAACTAAAAAGGATACAAGCTACGCCGAACAAAAACATAAACAAAGTGTTGATCGTATAACCTAAAGGTTTATACCAATCGATAGTGAATAAATATGGGAAAAATAACCTTTGTAATGCGAGTAAAAAACAGATAAAAAAGAAATAAATTCTGATTGTTTTAGGATATTCATTTAAACTTAGAATAATACTTCCAAATAAAATGAGAATTGAGCCATTGAAGATTGCAGAAGGTAATGAGAACCAAAAAAAATTAACTTCTTTTAATAGTAGAGTGACAAACAGAAAATAGAGTAAAACAAAAGAAGAAAAGATCCATTTTTTTGAAATATATCTAGAAATGATGGGGGAAATTGATAAAACAAGGAGATAAGAACTAAAGAGTGTTAATGACTCCGAAAAAAAGAAATACAAAACATTTTCTGTGCTTCCGTATAAGTATAAGGAATAATTTCGAATGACCAAAACAGCAAGGAAATAAGCAGTAAATGTGAGTTTGATTTCTGACTTTGAATTTTTAGATAAAAAATAAATGATAATTGAAATAACTAAGTTAACGACAACAGAAAGTGCTGTAACTGCAAATATTACATCGATTTCAATTGGCAACATCGGGATCGACTAACTCTGATACTTTTTTGATTAATTCTTCATTTTTAAATGGTTTGATAAACCATCCATCTGCACCTTCTAGTAATGCTTTAGAGATTATTTCTGACTTACTTTCTGATGATAAAACAAGGATCCTAAATTTAGAGTTTGTTTTTATTTTTTTTGTTTCTCGAATCAGATCAACCCCTGCCAAACCTGGCATGTTAAAATCAAAAATTCCAAGAACAATATTAGGATTTGCTTTTAAGGTTTCTAAAGCAGATTCACCAGTTTGACAGATGATGATTTCATGACCTTGACTACTTAAGGCAAGGCGCACAATTTTTAAAACTGCCGGTGAATCATCTACGATTAAAATCGAACTCATTCTTAAATCAATTGGGAAATAAGTTTGGTTAGAGATTCATTTGCAAAAGGTTTTACAAGCCAACCAACCGCCCCTGCTGCTTTCCCTTTGTTTTTCATTTCTTCGCTTGATTCAGTCGTTAACATGACGATTTTCATGGTTTTTCCATTTTCTGATTTTAATGTTTTTTCAGTGAGTTCAATGCCAGTCATGCCAGGCATATTGACATCAAAGATACCAATGTCAAATTTTGAGTTTTGAATTTTCTCTAAGGCTTCCATTCCATTGGAGGCAGACTCAACTTCATGCCCATCTGTTGTTAATACCAAGTTTAGAATTTTTAGCACTGCAGGTGCATCATCAACTGTTAATATTCTAGCCATTTTTTTTCTCCTCAATGAATAATGGAAATCGAATTGTTAAACAAACATCTTTTGTATTATCATTTTTTAAGTTGTCATCTATATTATAAATTTGTACATTTGTTTGGTGTTGGTCCATTATCTTTTTAACTAATGTCAAACCTAACCCGAATCGAAATTGTTCAAATTTAGCGTAACTATCATCAACAACAGATGAAATTCTGAAAAAAGGTTCAAAAATTAAAGTTTCATATTTTTCTGGAATGCCAATTGTTCCATCTTCATTTTGATAGGCAGGGTTTATGATTTTAATTTCTAAGAAATTCTCCCTATGAAAAAATATGACAAAAATTTCGTCACCTTCTTTGGAATATTTGATGGCATTCAAAAGAATTTCTCTTATGGTATATGTTATTTTTTCAAGATTGAATCGTATTTTATGATTCGTCACCGAATTTGGAAGTTGGCTTATGTTAATCTTTTGTGATTTTAAAGATAAAGCTTCTTCTAAAAATTTGCTCTCCGCTTCAAAAATAGGTAATAATTGAATTGGTGATTCGGTTGTTTCGATAGTTTTGTCATCATCAATCACAGATTGTGAGATTGACATGCTATCAAACATACTTTTTGCAGCATCATAATTTTCTGATAATAAATCTAATATTGGTTTTTGGACGATATAGTAATTGTTTTCAGTATCGAATTTACTTTTTGAAATTAAAATACTTACTACACTCATAAGTGTTCCAATACCACTTCCTTGAAACAAGCTAATATTCATTTGGTGGATAATGTCTGCAGAAATGTTTTGGTTTTCTTTGTGTGTGAGTGATTTTTTCCAATCAAAAATTTCAATCACACGTTTGAATAAATGATTTTCAGCTTCGTGGATGAATTGAGATTTAAGTTTTGTATTTAAGTATTGGAAAGACCTATCGAGTGTCAATTTTACATGCTCATCTTCGAATGGAAATTGTATGTAATCATAGGCTGAATGTCTCTTTAGAAATGAAGCAGTTTGTGCCCAATGGTTTGAATCGGTGACAAGAATAATAAGTGTGTTTGGATATGACTTTGAGATATTTTCTAAGATTTCTTGTGAATTTGAGTCTTTTAAGTCTTCGATAGGTAAAATGATAAAATGGAATTTTTCATTTTTTAAATGATGAAGTATTTCATCTAATTTTTGGATCCTCAAATAAGTGAAATTAACTTCATTTAGGATGGGAAGCAATTCGTTAGTTGTTTGAGAGTTTAATATAAGACAATGTGGTATCATTTGGAGCCCAACTCTTTTACTTTGTCCGTTATTTGTTCCAATGGGAGTTGGAACATTACAGCACCAATTTCAAATGCAACCTTTGGCATCCCATATACCACACAAGTTTCTTTGTTTTGTCCTATAGTAAGGCATCCATTATTTTTCAAATTTAATAATCCTTTTGCTCCATCATTCCCCATTCCGGTAAGAATGATAGCGAGAGACTGTTTTCCCATCCCACAATTTACAACCGAATTAAAAAGTACATCAACAGAGGGTCGATGGCCATTAACTTTGTCAGTCTGTGTAATTTTTGTATACAGTTCGTTATTGATTTTTTGAACCTCTAGATGGAAATTCCCTGGTGCAATGTAAACGATGCCATTTTCCAAAAGTTGTTTGTCTTTTGCTTCGATTACTTTAGTATTTAATTCTGCATTTAATCTTCCTGCAAAAAGTGCCGTGAAATTCTCAGGCATATGTTGGGCAACAAGAATCGGAGGGAAGGAATCATCAACATCATCGAGTAACTTTCTAAGGGTAGTTGTCCCACCTGTACTTGAGCCTATCAAAATTACTTTGGATTTGAATGTAATATCCTTTTTTGATTTAACATTATTTGTTTGAAGACCTTTTTTTGAATTGTGAAAAACGGAAACATCATATGCTAAAGATGCATTCAACTTACTTAATAAATCTTCTTTAGCTTCAATCAGACTTTCTGGTGTACCGGATGGTTTTGTTACATAGTCAAAGGCACCTGCATCAAGTGCTTCCAAAGTGATTGATGTACCTTCAGTTGTTGAGGAACTAAACATTATGACTGGCATAGGATGTTGTGGAAGGAGTTTTTTTAAAAATTCAATTCCATCCATTTCTGGCATGTGAACATCTAAGGTCATTACATCTGGTTGTTTTTCAATGATTTGGTCCCTGGCTTCGAATGGGTTTGATGCTTCGCCTACAACTTCCCAATTCGGATCTGATTCAATCCAACGTTTGATCATACTTCTTACAGAGCGTTGGTCATCTACGACTATCACTGTATGTTTTTTCATGTGTTCTGAATCGCCATATGTTGATTAATTAATTTTCGTACATCTAAGATAAGACCAGCATGTCCATTACCCAAGATGGTACAACCTGCTAACCCATTAATGTTTTTGAATAGGGGGGAAATGGGTTTGATGACAATGGATTGATTCCCCAAAATTTCATCGAATACAATCCCCATTTGATTCTCATGAGATTCTGTAACGATCATATACTTTTCTGCTATTGACTTGTTATGATTGAGCTCCGATTCTTTTCCGAATAGTAAATCAATGTCAACGATTGAGATTTGGTTTTCACGGTATTGAATGCTATGATTGTTACGATATAATTCATTGATCGGTTCATTTTTGATGTAAATAGTTTCTTTTACATCAACTGATGGTAGTATGAAGTAAGTTTCCGATTTACGCACTACCAAACCTTCGATAATGGCGAGTGTTAATGGAACTCTGATTAAAAAAACGGTTCCTTGTGATTGGTTTGAGCTGACATCAACAAATCCTTTCAAAGTTGTTACATTTTTTCGCACAACATCAAGTCCTACTCCTCTTCCAGATAAGTCAGTGACTTCGTTTGCAGTAGAAAATCCTGGATGGAATAAAAAATCCCATACTTCTTCATCTTTTAAATTTTCAACGTCACTTGGGTGGATCAGTCCTAGTGAAATTGCCTTCCTAAGGATTTTATCTCTTTGCAAACCCTTCCCATCATCTTTAACTTCAATCCAAACTTCTTTTCCTGATTGGACTGCTGTTAAATGAATTTTACCTTTTGGAGATTTCCCAACTTCTTTTCTTTCTTCTGGAGTTTCTAAGCCATGATCAATAGCATTCCGTATGATATGGACAAGTGGATCATACATTTCTTCAATGATAGATTTATCAATCTCTGTATCCTCACCTGCAATGATTAGTTCTACTTGTTTCCCGGTTTTTTTTGCCGTATCACGTACAAGTCTTTCCATTCTAGAAAATACACCTGAGATCGGCACCATTCGTAAACTAAGCGTGATTTCTTGTAAACTTCGGATTAACTTTTTTAATTGAAGTGCTGATTTATGAAAGTTTTCGAGTTTCAGTTTTTGCAGATCAGGGTGTTCGGTCACCATAGGTTCATTGATGACAATTTCACCCACTATGTCTAAGAGAGAGTCTAGTTTATCGGTGTCGATACGGATGTCTTTTTTTTGAACCACTTTTTTTTCTTCTTTTTTTGTGAAAGAAATGTTAGGTGGTGTTTCTATTACAGATTTTTGTTCTGTATCATTTGGTTTGTCAAATAAACCAAATTCTGCGTTGTTAGTGGATGTTTCCTTTTGGAAAATACCAAATTCTTTGTTACTCTGAATAGAAGGCTCAGGCTGAAACAGTCCAAATTCTTCCGAGGGGGATGGTTTAAGATTTTCTTCTTCGAATAACCCGAATTCTTTGATGTTCCTTTGTGAACTTGAATCCATGGGAGTTTCCATTCCTAGGTTTTTCAGTTCTGTGAGTTTTTGATTTGTAATTTCTAAAAATTGGATTTGAGCTTCTGAATACAAATCACCACCAGTTGGCGAATTCTCTTCATGGACAACTAGTTCGTTCAGAATATCAAGTGCATTTAATAGGATCTCCAAGGTTTCTTCATCTTGCACTTCCGGTTTATTTCGCAAATAATCTAAAAGGTTTTCTGCTGCATGTGCAATTTTGACAATACCAGACAGTCCAAAAAATCCAGAACTCCCTTTGACGGTATGAAAGTGACGAAACAAAGTATCAAGTAAATCTCTTTCAACTAAACTTCCATCTAATGTAGTTTTTTCAAAATTTAAAAGCCCAGCTTCAATGTTTTCTAAACATTCTTTTGCTTCCGTTAGGTATTCTAAAACATCTTCTCTTTCCATGTATCAATTTCCAGGGATGTCTTGAATCATATGACTTTCTTCTTGGGTTAGCAAACGTTGGAGATTGATTAATATTTTTACAGTGTCACCGACTCTTCCTGTTGCATAAATGAATCGTGATGATTTTGATTCTCCAATTTTAGGTGCAATATCGATATTCTCAGGTGGGATTTTTACCACATCGTTTACTTTATCAACAATGAGACCTAATGGATGACCTTCAAGTTCTACAAGTAAAACGCAAGTTCGATCGTGGTAAGGTTGGAATGGCATATCAAATCGTAATCTAACATCCATTACGGGAATGATCTTTCCTCGAATATTGATCACTCCTTTTAAAAAATCTGCCGTACCTGGAATTGTTGTAATCGCAGGTAATGCTAATATTTCTGTTAAATACCTCACTTCAAATGCATAAAATCGTTCATCTAAACTAAAACAAAGATACAAATCTTTCATCGTATCTTCGTCTTCAATTGTGTCCCATGATTTGGATGTTGTGTTCATGGTAATTCCCTATAAAATAATTCTAGGTTTTTCAATTCGTGTAAGAGCAGTTGATTTGGATCCTTCTTCCTTCAATTTAAAACCCATGATGACAGAACGCATAATTTCAACTTGCCGTTTTAAAGTTTCACTAGATGCGGCTACTTCTTCAGCTGAGGCTGCCGTTGTTGATGTAACGGTGGTTACTTGGTCTATTCCCTGAGTGATTTGTAAAACTGCCGATTTTTGTTCATTGATCGATAAAGCCAAATCTTTTGTTAAATTACTTACATTTTCTGCACTTTCCGAAATCATTCCTAAAACTTCGGCTGTCTTTTCTGTTGCATCATTTCCAAGTTTTACTTTTTTTAAGGAAGCTTCGATGAGTAAGGTTGTTTCATCGGCAGCATTGGCACTTTTTTGAGCTAAGTTTCTAACTTCTTCGGCAACAACTGCAAATCCTTTTCCATGTTGGCCTGCACGAGCCGCTTCAACTGCTGCATTTAATGCAAGGATATTGGTTTGGAAAGCAATGTCATTGATGACCTTATTGATTTTTGAAATTTGTTCAAAGGAACTACTAATTTCACCCATAGCTGAAACTAGGTCTTTCATTCTGGAATTTCCTTCGATTGCTTGTTTTGCTGTGGATTCTGAAAAACCCGTCATTTGTTCTGCATTTTCTGCATTGGATAAAAAACTATTGCTTATCTCTGTTAATGTTGCAGAGATTTCTTCCACTGCACTTGCTTGTTCACTAGCGGCTTCTGAAAGGGATGTGCTGGCATCTGCTAATTGTTGGGCTCCTAAGTCTACTTCTTGAGATGTGAAATAGAGTTTCTCTACAACTTCGGAAAGGTTGATTAACATTCGGCGTAAGCTAAGTCCCAATTGGTCTTTTTCTGATTTTAAAGTAACATCTGAGCTTAAATCGGAATTGGCAATTCGTTCTAAATGTTCTGCCCTTTCTTTAATGAAATCAACTAACTCCATAAAAGCTTGGGAGAGTTGTTGGATTTCATTTCCTTCCAAATGTTTTGATTTATTTAATTGGTTTTCGTTAGAATCTAAATTTACATTCAAATCCCCAATGGAGATGGATTGTGCAACCGATACGATTTTTTTCATTGGCTTTGCAATCGCATCAGAAAAGAAAAATGCAATTAAGAATACCATGACAAAAGAAACAACAACAACTCCAGTGACAATTACTAAGGATTGTTCGAAATGTGCTTCCGACTTGTGGTATTCTTCTTTGGCAACTTTGAGTTGAACACGAATCAAATCATCTAAGTGATGTGTGAGTGGCTCAAAGATAGGATACATATCAACAGAAACAAATTTTTCGATTTCAGCTTCGTTTCTTGTCTCAAGTAACATACGCAAACGTTTGACACCGGCTTTTAGCGGAGGGAATTCTTTTTCCATCTCATCGATGATGGCTTTTTCTTCTGGAACTAAATAGGTACTTAAGTATACTTTCCAAATTTCTTCCGCTTTGGTTTCCGAATCTCGAATGGATTCCAGAGCTTCCTCGATTGACATTTTTTTATCGCGGACTTTATTTGCAGAATCAACGATTCCAATCAAATAGGCATCAGATACTTCTTTGATTTGGCTAATGGGAACCACTCGGTCTTCAAAAACAGTATGTAAAGAAGCTAAAATTTGATTAGCAGAATAAAAACTGGCTCCTGCTACCACGATCATTAAAAGAATCGTGATCATAAATGCCAAAAGAAGCTTTGCTCGAATTTTTAAATTTTGAATCCATTTCATAGTTGGTCCCCAAGAGGTGGGGCAAAGTATGAATTGATTTTCTAGGTAGTCAAGCATTTCCTAATATTATTCATTAAATTTATAAAATTAAAGGAAATTAGAATGATTTTGTATACCCAAAGCTAACATAAAATAAATGGATTGGTATCTTTTGTAATGTATATGCTTCACGCAAATAAGTTTTTAGCGTGGCGTCGGTTAGTGAATTCCCTGTATTGATTTGTTCGATCGAATTTAAAATTGAGGTGTTGTACGCACCGTAAATCCTTGATGGGTTCACAACTTTTCCATCTTCGGAGCTTCGATTCCAATTTGTTTTATCTGGATCACCCCCTGCGTATCCAAAATAGTTGTTGGTATCATAAAGATACACATCAGGTCTTAGGATATGTGCCCCTTTGATGAAAAAATCTCCGAATAAAAAACTAATGGATGAAGTTATGTCTTGTATCCCATTTCGATTGTCGATCATGTTATTACTCATCGTATACCCAAGATTCCAATGTGGTTGGATTCTGAAAAAATTCCCTTCAAAGAATGTATAATTGGCACTGAAGGATAAGTAGTTTTTGCCTGCCATAATCCCTCCGTTCTCTGTCGAGTACTGTGTATAGTAGGAAAACATTGGTTTTAAGATTCGAAAGAAGGGTAACTTCCATTGTAAAAAATATTCATGCCAGGAAAGTCTTGTTTGAGCATCAGGGTTGTTTGCGTGAAAGCTATTGGCCGCACCACCGGAAACAACCGGGTTTTGTTTTTGTGTAGAAGGTGGAAGAAGAGAATTAGGGGTTTTTTGAAAGGTATTGTAAAACCAGATCCCCACACTGAAGTCTCCAAAAACACTTGGATCAAAATGATACATCATGGAAAAAAACATCCCATCTGCTCGTTTGTTTCCATTTGGCTCTTTTTTAGGACCATAACCTTGGTTTGGGATAAATCCAGAACAGGATACATTGTTTGAATCCTGAGAAATCATTTGTCTGTGAACAGATTGTACGCATGGATCTTGGTTATAAGGATCATAAAAACGTGTTTCCTCTCCTAAATAAGATGGGCCTACGCCACCAGGGCTTGTTTGGAACAATCGTTTATCGGAATCTTTATCACTTCTGTTTGTTAATTGGAAATTCCCAAACAACATCCATTCAAATTTTTTGTCTGGTGACCAAATATTGATGGTTGGTTGTAAGGCTGGTGCATAGGTAAAACTTTCGTATCTTGCACCATCCCTTCTGCTTTGTGCTTCTCCAACAAAAGAATTCCCTCGCCAAATAAAATCAGAAACAATTTCAGTGTTAGTATCAATTGTGATCGATTTGGAATCTTCTTGTTTCGTTTCTGATTGGATCTGAAACGGTAAGATCAATAGAAGGAAAAGAATTTGTACAAATTTACATAGTCTTCGCGAAAATGTCTTTGAATAACTCACGAAATTTGCGTCCTCCTTCTTTTGAAATTGGTTCAGCGAGTAAAACTTCGGAGTCATTTCCAGAAACAAAGATGACTTTATATTCTTTTTTTAATAAATACACATGAACATATTGAACAAATGCTTCTGCAAATGTATCATCTGCATTGGTTGCTGCATATAAGGATACGAACTGCGTATTGGTTAATTTTTTATATAAAAATTTTCCGTCAGGGAAAATCGGAGTTGTTGGATTTTTTTGATAAAATTTTATCTTCGATCTTTCTGGGAAAAATGTATCTTCATAAGGAGAAAAAGTTTCCGACCACCAGACTCCTTCAAAAAGCGGATAGTTTCGAAAATCACGTTTTGGTTCTGAATAATCAGGGACATATTGATTCACAATTGCTACGATATGTCCAAGTTCGTGCAGGATAATAAATGATAAAGCAGACTCCAAAGAATTTGAATTGTCTAATTGAACTTTTATTGAGTAAGTCGGATCTTTTTTAAACGATGTATTCTCTCGTTTTGTAGCCCAATCATTTCCTCCATCTTTTAACAAATCTGAATCTAGGAAAATGATACCACCTAATGGTTTTCCAGTTTTATCTCGTATAATTCCTGTTAGTCCAGTAGAGCCTAAGTTGGACACAAAATAGATTCCATATACTAAATTGTTAGCAAGTTGGTTTACTTCTTTTGGGAACGAGGAATGTAACTGGGACAAATGATTTTTCCATGATTTTAAATCTTTGGTTCCATAAGGGATATCATCAATTCCATCGATTTCATTGACTTCTTTGAGTGTATCGAGCCTTTTTGTATCAAGTGGATAAATTCGGTCTTTCCATGTATTAGTGAGAGTTGGCAAGGAATCAACTTGTAACCCAGGGCTCAATTTTGACCATGATGCGTAAGTATTTTCGGGTATATGAATCTCTTTGGGCGAACACCCTAAAAAAATAAAACTTAAACTAGATATCAGATAAGGAATTGATTTCATTTGCCGATGGTATTTCTATATGAAAGGATTTGTTGGTCTATGCTTTTTTTTGCCTGGGATCCTTTTCGCAGAAATAAATCCATGGAACCTTCGGCCCGATGTTAGGATCTTAACTCGAAAAGAAGTTTCGCATATAGTTTTTGAAAAACGAAGTGACCACTTCCGAGTGACTTTGATTGTATCAGAACGATTTCCCTACAATTATAAGGCTTTGTCCCATCCTTTTTTCTTTCGTATGGAAGATGAGAAAAAAGCGATGGAACTTGCGATTCAAATGGACAAGTTTTTGGACACAGGAAAAAGTTTCACCATCACCTTGAATGGATCGGAGATCCAAACTTTGGTATGGGGAGAACCCGATTGACTCGTTCGTTTTATATCTATTTTAAAGAAATTTTTCACAAACCAACTAAACAAGAATGGGATATTTTAAAACTTGCTGAGCCACGTTTTGATAAAGAATATACATATTCAGTTTTTTTAACTCACTTTATCGTTTATAGTTTACTCTTTGTTCCACCTTTCGCAGATCTCCGCGGGGATATTCTCCCTTATTTATTAGGAGTCACCATCATCCGTTTTGTTTTGTTATTACAATTTTTCACTAAATCAATTTCTTTAGAAAAAGTAATTTATTTCAGCGGGATCATTGCAGATGGATTGGTATATTTTGTATTTGTAAAAGCCATCCAATCTTATCCATCTCTTGGAAATTTTTATTTATTAAATTCCTATTTGATGTCATTTATCATTCCTATTTTACTTTATAGCACAAGATTGAATCCATTTGGTTGTATATTTAGTGCGATCTATTTTTCAATTTTTCATTTTTCTTATATTTTTCAACTTCCTATTGGAATCCAAGAACAAACTTCTGTCTTTAGCCAATACTTTCTGATTTTTGTTTATGCGGGTAGTGCGCTACTTGGTGTAGTTTTTGTGTTTAACAAACGTAAAGATACAGCAGATGTGTACAGTTTGTCCGAAGAAAAACGATTTATGTTACAAGAGTTGGAACTTGCAAAAAAAGTACAAGATGCACTATTTCCAGGAAATATAAAAATCCCTAACTTAACGTTTACGTTCTATCGCAAAAGTCCCAATGTGATTGGTGGTGACTTCTTTGACTTTGTACAACTCAGGGAAGGGAACGTCGGTGTGTTTTTGACGGACGTGGCGGGACATGGAATTTCATCAGCGATGGTCGCATCAATTATGAAGGTTCTTGTTTCTACCATTCCGTATCGATTCAAAACAGCACCGGCAAGGCTAATGGATTATTTGGATGATCGGTTGGCTCATGATTTAAATAAATACCATGCTTCTGCGATTTATTTGTTTTTTGATTTTCTAGAAAAAAAACTAACGATTGGAAATGCAGGGCATCCTTATCTGATTTTAGCAAAAAAAGGGGAAGAATTCCAAGAATTAGAAACCCAAGGCGCAATTCTTGGATTTAATATCAAAATCCCTCCAATCTCTGAAAAAACTGTCCCGATCACACAAGGGGATAGATTTTTTATCTATACTGACGGCTTAATTGAATCTATGGACCATAATGGGAATTGTTTAGGTACAGAAGGATTACTTGATTTACTCAATCGTCACAGACATAGCGAGAACGTAAAAGAGCTAGAGAATAATCTCCTTCACGAACTAAAAACCAAGTTCGGCCTTGATACTTTTTCAGATGACACCATGTTCCTCATATTGGAAGTAGAAGAATAAGGAGAATTCATTTGTCTTTTTTAGAGATTCAAATCAAATCCAATTTTGCCCTCGTTACCATCAAAAGACCGGAAGCACTTAACGCACTTAACGACGTTGTGATCACAGAAATCGGTGAGATGGTCGATACACTAGAAGCCAATTCCCAAGTAAGAGGATTTATATTGACTGGTGAAGGGAAAGCATTTGTTGCAGGTGCCGACATTGCCAAGATGAAAGAATTTAATGTCAGAGAAGGTCAGGCTTTTTCGGAACTTGGACAATCAGTTTTCCGTAAAATGGAATTATCAGGTCTCATCTCTATTGCTGCCATCAATGGATTTTGTTTGGGTGGTGGAATGGAACTTGCGATGGCATGTGACATTCGTTATGCGTCGACGGCTGCTAAATTGGGTCTTCCTGAAGTCACCTTGGGTTTACTCCCTGGATTTGGTGGTTCACAAAGATTACCAAGGCTCATAGGTGTGGGACGAGCTACCGAGCTCATTTTGTCTGGGGATATGATTTCATCGGATGAAGGATTTAGACTTGGACTTGTGAACAAAGTTTGTGATCCAGCTGAACTACTAAATGAATCTGAAAAAACTCTTACGACAATTTTGTCTCGAGGACCTAACGCAATCAAGGCGGCAAAAACTGCCATTCGCCAAGGTTTAGAAACCAATATGGATAGAGGACTTGAATGGGAAAAACAACTGTTCGGTGGAAGATTTGCAGACAAAGAAACTAAAGAAGGTTTATCAGCGTTTCTTGAAAAAAGGAAACCTAATTTTTAAGGGAAAAAAATATGTTCACACGGCTCTCTTTATCTTTCCTTTTGTTTTTTGTTGTCGTTTGTAAACAAGCGGAATCCTTTCCGTCACAAACCAATACTCCAGAAATCATTTTTGGAAGTGTCGCAGACCGTGTTCTCAAATTAGAAATCGCCAATACCCCTTCCACTCGTGCGACGGGGTTAATGTACCGCACAAAACTTGGGGAAGACGAAGGAATGCTTTTTGTTTTTCCCAGAGCTGATTATTTGAACTTTTGGATGAAAAATACACTCATCCCATTGTCGATTGGTTATTTTTCAGAAGATATGCGACTTTTAGAATCATTCGATATGAAACCAAACCAAACCGATGAGGTGTACAACGCAAGCAAACCTGCAATGTATGCGTTAGAGGTCAACCAAGGATGGTTTGCCAAACATAAAATCGGCAAAGATGCAGTCCTCACTTTGGAACGGAAAGTTTCAGCAAAAGATTAATTTTTTTCTTTTTACTTGAATCCTCGTTTCAGGTTGTTTACCATTTCGAAGCATGGTAGTCAACAACCCTCGTTTGATCAATTTATTATCCGAAGAACAAAAAGCCGACTTGGCTTCAATGGAAAAACAATTTGCTCACCACTTAGAGTATACCATTGGGAAAAATCGTTATAATCTTAAAAACGAAGACATTTACAAAGCATTAGGCCATACGATTCGTGACTTTCTCATCGATCGATTGAATATGACACACGAACGTTACAGGGAACAAAACCCCAAAAAAGTATTTTATTTTTCCTTGGAATTTTTGATGGGACGAACTCTGATGAATGCTCTCATCAATCTAGGGTTATACGATACCATCCAGGAGATGTTACGAGGAATTGGGTTTGAACTAACAGATGTTTTAGAATTTGAAACGGATGCAGGGCTCGGGAACGGGGGTCTTGGTCGTCTTGCCGCTTGTTTTTTGGATTCAATGGCAACATTGAATGTTCCAGGTTTTGGATATGGGATTCGTTACGATTATGGGATATTTAACCAAATCATTGCAAATGGAAGCCAATTGGAAATGCCAGACCACTGGGATGCAGATGGTGTTCCTTATGAAGTGGTTAGGTCTGATATTTCGTTCTCTGTAGGATTTTTTGGACATACAGAAACAAGAGTTTCGGGTAAGGGGAAAATTCAACATGATTGGGTTCCAGATGAAACAGTCCTTGCGACTGCTCATGATTATCCGATTCCAGGATTTAACACAAATACGGTGAATTATTTAAGGCTTTGGGCTGCAAAGTCTTCAGAAGAATTCAATTTGGATTATTTTAATCATGGCGATTATATGAAAGCCGTGCAGGACAAATCAATTTCGGAAAATATATCAAAAGTATTATACCCGAATGATACCACTGAACAAGGGAAAGTGTTACGTCTCAAACAACAATACTTTATGGTTTGTGCTTCCTTGCAAGATATCCTCATCCAATTTAGAGAATTTAAATACAATTTGAAAGAACTTCCAGATTTCATTGCAATCCAATTGAATGATACTCACCCGAGCATTGGTATCGCTGAATTAATGAGAATTTTTTTGGACAATGAAGAGATGGATTGGAATGAGGCTTGGGAAATTGTCACTAAAGTTTTTTCGTATACCAATCATACAGTGTTACCAGAAGCTTTAGAATCTTGGCGTGTAGAGTTATTTGAAAAATTATTACCAAGGCATTTGGAAATCATTTATGAAATCAATCATCGTTTTTTAAGTGATATAAGAAATAAAGGTGTTTTATCAGAATCCGAAATCCAACAAGTGAGCATCATTGAAGAAGGGAATGAAAAACGTGTTCGAATGGCAAACCTTGCCGTGATTGGCTCCTATCGTGTGAATGGAGTTGCTGCCTTACATTCAGACCTGATCCAAAAAACAATTTTCCAAGCATTTACAAAAGTTTTCCCTGAAAAATTTAACAACAAAACAAATGGAATCACACCTAGACGATGGTTGTTACAATCAAACCCAAGTCTTGCTAATTTAATCTCTAAAAAAATTGGGAACGAGTTTACTACTAACTTATACAAGTTAAAGGATTTAGAGGCATTTGTGGATGATGCCGATTTCCAAAACGATTGGAGAGAGGTCAAATTCACAGCTAAAAATGAACTTGCTCGTCTCATCAAAAGTGAAACGGGAATCACAATCGATCCCAATTCGCTCATCGATGTCCAAGTCAAACGATTCCATGAATACAAACGCCAACTTCTCAATATTTTACGAGTGATTGCATTGTACAGAAGGATCAAAGAAAATCCCAATACAGTAATCACACCTAGAACTGTCGTGTTCGGTGGGAAAGCAGCGCCTGGGTATTATATGGCAAAACTGATCATCAAACTCATCAATAATGTAGCTTGGGTTGTGAACCGTGATAAAGATGTTGCTGATCGATTAAAAGTAGTTTTTATCCCCAACTATAGGGTGAGCCTTGCTGAAAAAATCATCCCTGGTAGTAATTTGTCAGAACAAATTTCGACAGCAGGAACAGAAGCATCTGGGACCAGTAACATGAAATTTATGTTAAATGGTGCATTGACCATTGGGACTTTGGATGGAGCCAATGTTGAGATTTTGGAAGAGGTAGGCGCAGAAAATATATATATCTTCGGACTTCATACAGAAGAAGTATTTCGGATGAAAGAAGCTGGATACAATCCATCTGAATTCATCCATCAAAATGAAGACCTTCACCGTATTCTACTCATGATCCGAGAGAACTTTTTTTCGATGGGAGAACCGGGGATTTTTGGTCCGATTTATGATAGTCTGTTTTACACTGACAATTACCTCCTTATGGCTGATTTCACGTCTTATGATGAAACCCAAAACCTCGTCGCACATGATTTCTTGAATGAAACCATGTGGACTAAAAAATCCATCCTCAATGTGGCTAGATCGGGTAAGTTTTCCTCTGACCGGACGATCCGGGAGTATGCCAAGGACATCTGGAAGGTCCCTCTCCTTGACACAATTCCTCCCCAAACTATCTATAAATTGCCACAAAACTGAATCGACAAGAGAGAACTGAAGGATTATCCTTCCAAGGAAAGGGTTTCAAATGAGTAAAGGTTATATTATATGTGTCGATGATGAAGTATCAGTGTTGGAAACGCTTGCGGAACAACTACTGGCTCGGTTTGGCGAATCCCATATCATCGAGACAGCCAGTAGTGCCGAAGAGGCACTTTCCCTCATTGATGAAATTATTGGTAGCAACGATATCGTAGAGCTCATCGTTTCCGACCAGGTGATGCCTGGGATGAAAGGAGATCGATTTTTGGAACAGGTGCACCAACGCCTTCCTGATGCGATCAAAATCCTTCTTACGGGGCAAGCGGGACTTGATTCGGCAATTTATGCCATCAACAATGGGGGACTCAGTCGGTATGTCGAAAAACCTTGGAACATCGAAGAATTATCCAAAGACATCAAAGACTTACTCGATAAATTTCGGCAAAATTTGGAGAACCAACACCTTATCCAAGCCCTCAACCGAAGGATCCTTGAACTCGAATCAAACCAAAATTAAATTATTCATTTGTATATCCCTATTGAGTTGCCTTTCTCTTTCTCCCTTATTTGGAAAAGAGAAAGAACTTTCACCTGAACAAATTTCCAAAAAAAAAGATGTTCTTTCTAAGATGATTCGTTATGGCACTAGCCAAGAACGAAAACAAGCATTAGGTGAGTTATTGAGATTCCCAAAAGAGAATGCGACTGATTTATACGAACTTGTGGGTGAACAATTAAAAACGGAAAAGGACATGGGAATGAAAATTGTCCTTCTGAAAACTGTTGGCGATTTGAATCTCAAAGAAAACCATACTACAATCATTTCTCTTTTTGAAGATCCCAATGAAGATGTGAATAAGCAAGCTGTGACTTCTGCAAAAAAAATGAAACTTGCAGAGGCAACTAGTCCTCTACTTGAAAAAGTAAAAAAGGAAGATTTTACTAAAAATTCGAATTCGCTTAGTTTGTATATAAGTGCCTTGGGTGAATTACCAGATGGTAAAATTGCAGCTCCATTTTTAGAAACTAAATTTAGAGAGAAGTTTAATAATGCCGACATACGTGGACAAATTGCACTTTATTTTGGAGGAGTACTTTACCAAGAAGCAGAGTCAGCATTAATTGAAGTTGCCTTTGATGACATACAACCAACGACTCTTCGTTGTTATTCAATGAATACCTTGGGAAAACTTAAGTCAGAATCTGCAAAACCTAAATTATACGAACTTTTGGATTCTCTTAAAAAAACCTCAGGCAAGTTAGATGCAAAAAAAGCCCAATCTCTAAAAATTTATGCGATTGGTGCTCTCGTAACTATGGGAGATAAAGAGGTTTTCCAAGAACTGAATGAATTTGCACGTGATGACGATAGTATGGTCAGACTTCGTGCTATCGAATTTATGGGAAATTTAAGAGATCCCAAAGCATTAGAATTATTAGAATACAAACGAGACCGTGACCCAAGTCCCAAAGTACAAAAAGCGGCAAAAAAAGCCATTGATATGATCAACGGTAAAGACACTCCTTCCGATGAAGAAAAACCAGGGGATGAGAAAACGGAAGAAGAACTCAAATGAAAATTCGAGGGAAAAGTTCTGATCCAAATCTTTCCAACATTTGGAATTGGATTCAAACTACAAATATTCGACTAAAAGAATCGAATAAGATTCAAAATCGATACTTTCCATTTAGAGAATGGATTTTGGTTTCTCCTCATTTTTTGACGATGAGATGGATTCATTTTTTTTTCCTTACGGTTTTATATTTTATTTCTTTTACTCCACATTTACACTCAGAAACAGATTCAAAATATACAGGCCCTATCTCTCGGTCCGAAAAACGGATATTAGATGGAAAATTGGAATTTGAAAAAACTGGAAATTTTCCTTTGGAATGGAAGTTGTATTTCAAATCAAAACAAGGAGATTTTGTTGTTTTTTATGACCTAAATGGCGATGAAATCCACTTTCGCTATCGTAGGAATAAATTTGATTTGGATGCTGAATTTTTTGTAAAAGATTTGTTTATTGGAAATCCCTACCTTGTGAAAGGGGAATGGATCGGTTATTATTATTATCCAGTAGATGAGAGAGGGAAACGGTCTTCGCTTCCCACACCAAAAAAACTCCCTGGAGAAAAAAAGGAAATTATTGATAAACAATCCATTCCTATTTTTTTATTAAAAGAATATTCAGAAATCAGAACCAATGATTTATTATATTAATTTTCGATCAGATGTAAAAATTGAAAATTGATAAATAAAATTGGGGCTGTTACGTTTTCTTTTTCCGAATAACTAACATTAAGTGATAAAAACGGGCTCACGTATTTGAGTTTGATGATTTCTTCTCGGTCTGTCAAATTGATATTAAAATCAGAAGCATATGTCCAATTCTCAAACCAAGCTCTAGTTTTTAAATTCCCTTCTCTAAAGATTGTACTTAGTTCGAGTAGATGTCCAGATCGAATAGGGACTGCAATTTTCCCTTCCCATTGCCCTCCAAATTCCCTAGATTCAAATCCTACCGAACAAACTGACCTATCCTTTCTCCATTCATAAAATACGGCTCTCCCAATTTCATTATATTCATAATTTCCTGATTCAAAATAAGATCGATACCGATAGAGTATATTTCCAATTTCGGAAACAACGAATGGGAAAAAAAAGGAAGATCCTTTTTCAAATCGATGTCCTTCCATTGATGATAATCCTTCACCACCTATCAAATGTTTATAACTTCCTCTCAGATAACCTAATGTTTGTGGGATTTCTGGGCGGATTTCTCCACTACTTACATTTCCATACAATAGAGGTGAATCTCTATAAATAGTAGAATCAAATAAAAACTTAGAATCTTGAAACTCCGATTTGGAATATAAAAATCCAACCGTTTCTTTGGGATTAAATATCGATTCTGACTGGATACGATGTTTGCCTAGATTCCCTAAATCATAAGAATCGTTAACATACAGACTTGATTTGTTTTCACCCGGAGACCAGACACCAGAATATGATTTGTTAGGTGAAGTTATGTAAACTCCAGGATAAAGCGAAAAACCTGGTGCAGTATATATCCCAATTTCTAGGTTTTTACTTATGTTTGTAAATTGGTACCCAAAAAAATGGGAAGATTGGATCGGTTGAGGGAGAGGTGAGTTAACTCGATCCATCTGAGAATAAAAATTGGGATCTTTTGCAAAGTAAAAATGAGGGATGGGTTTGTAACGATTCCCGGAAGTGAATCGGAAGGAGTGTGTGACAAAATCAATTCCATATAAAAACTCCTCATCGCGTTTTTCTAAAATGAATCGGTTGCCTTTTTGAATTCTTCCAACTGCAAATGCGGAATGGTTTTTTTCATCTCTCGGTAAATACTGGACATCCAAATTTTGGTGGGACAGGCCAAGGAACCAACCATCTCCAAGAAACGGATCGGATACCTTAGATTGAGAAAATGGTCCAGGAATTCCTCCTAGAAACATTTCTTGATTCATTCTCACTTCATTTCTCGAATCCTTCTCTTTTGTTTTTGGCTCAACCGGGTAACTCAGACTTTCTGTTTTCCATATTTGGGAGACAAGGGCAGCCTCTTTTCCTTTGAGACCACGTTTCCATTTGAAAAAAGCCTCTCTTGGGCCATTTGCTTTTTCCTTCCATGTGGCGACAAGTTTTGGTGGAAATCCCGTTTTTAATAGAGTCGACACAGGCACATCTTTTGGAGTTTTTTCGCCAGCAAACAATGACTGTACGAAGATAAACCACAAAAAAAGTGTAATTTTCTGCCAATCCACCATGATTGAGGTTCGAATTTGTTCTTTTTTTCCCTCATTCCGTTTGCTTTTTTCTGAAAAAGGGACATATTCTAGGGAACGGCGAAAAAAAAATCCATCCAGGGGCGGGTTTTGTCCCAGAGGAATGCTAAATTGTTAATACAAACCGATAAAAACGTGAAAAAAATATTGACTTAACTTCTCATATGTTAAGTAGTGTAAACAAGCGTTTAGTATATTATTGGTGTTATTTTTTAGTTTTATGTCGTCTAACAAGATGACGGGGAGGAAAAACCTATGATCGTTCGATCCATCCAACAACCCGCTTATAACCGCCACAAGGATTCTGGCCTCGCAGGCCAAGGTCCCAAAAAGGGATTTGCCCAAAACCAATCTGGAAAAACTTTCGAAGAGTATCTAATGGAAGCATTCCAAGGTGAGGTCGTGCAGAATGGAAATTGGGTATCACCAAATCTATCCGACTTAGGCCAAAAGAACCTAAGGAAGATGTAAGATCCATTCTCTGGATTCTGGTCTAGAATCAGGATCCAAGGGCCGACAATCAAAGTATGGAGAGAGTATCCATACTTTGGGCTTTAGTTCGGCGTGACTATGCTCTGCAATATGCAGGGTCCTTTTTGGGGATCTCTTGGATGTTTTTGCAGAATTTAGTTCTCATCAGTTTGTACGCCCTTGTTTTTTTAGTCCTCAATCTTAAAAACCCATCCACACAAGAAGATTTCACAGCATATCTACTCACAGGACTTTTGTTTTGGATTCCTATCCAAGAACTTTTGGTGCGAGGGACGGGGATTCTCACTGACAACCGATCTCTTCTCAAAAGGTCAAGTTTAGGTATCGATTTATTTTTATGGATACCGTATGTTCAATTTTTAATCCATAGTTTTGTGACATCCATTCCCGTTTTTGTGTATTTAGGTTATACTGAGAAACTCAACCTAACAGGTATATTCTTTGGGTATTTTGTTTTGGTATTATCTGGATTGTATTTGATGTTACTTTTACACTATCTTTCAAGGCTCAATATTTTATTAAAAGACATTTCACCTTTGATTCGTTTGGTGAGCCAGCTAGTTTTTTGGGGGATTCCTGTTTTATACTATCCGACTGGTGTTCTCAAACAATGGAATGAATGGAATCCGTTTACCATCCCATTGGATGTCTTTCGCACTGCTGTGATCAGTGGTTTTCATGCACAATTTGATTGGTTCCATTTAGCACCCTTTCTTTTTTTCTTTTTTCTTGTGTACTTACTTGCGAAAAGAAAATTCCAATCAGTGATTTTGGATCATCTTTAAATTCCCATGATCACGGTTTTTATTGAAAAACTTTCCAAGGATTATCATGGATTTTCCAAACCTTGGAAACGAATTCTAGCTGGACTGAGTTTTGGATACTACGGAATTGACTCCCAATTTACTGCAATCCATTCCTTAGATTTAAAAGTTAATTCTGGTGAAATCCTTGGTATCATTGGAAGGAATGGGGCAGGTAAATCTACTCTCTTAAAACTCATCACCGGTGTGATCCAAAAAGATAAAGGTACCTTGCAGGTGAATGGATCTGTGCGGGCACTCTTAGAACTTAGTGTCGGATTTAATCCTGAACTTTCAGGAGAAGAGAATGTTTATTTTAATGGACTGGTTTGGGGCTACAAACCTTCAGAAATTAAATCTCTTGCAGATTCTATATTTGAATTTGCAGAGTTACAAGAATTTCGATTCGTACCTTTGAAAAACTATAGTTCTGGTATGGCGATGCGACTTGGGTTTAGCTTAGCAACTGCTAAACGACCAGACATCCTCATAGTCGATGAAGCACTAGCAGTTGGAGATGCAAGTTTCCAACAAAAATGTTTAAAACGAATCAAAGAATTTTCTGAAAAAGGTTCTTCGATTTTAGTGGTAAGCCATGATTTGGGACTTGTCTCCTATTTTTGTAATAGAGTTATTTTATTAGAAAAAGGGAAACTTCTCTTTGATGGGAATCCTAAGGATACAATCGAAAAATATATGCTCGTGTTAGGTGGTAATGTACAAGAAACAGATTCATTTTCATCGAATTCCATTCGAGACTTACGTCTTTTTTTGGAAAATGAAAACGGATTACATTCAAATGTATTTTTTATTGGTTCCAAGGTAAAATTGAAACTTAAATTTAAAACCGAAGACCTGATTGAAGGTGCCACTGTTGGGTTTCATATCGATAATGAAAAAGGGATCCGCATTTTTGGAACCAATACCTACCATTTAGGTGATACCAATCGTGTATTCCAAAAAGACAAAGAATATGAAGTTGGTTTTGAATTTCCAATCCAGTTTAGTGCTGGGAAATATAGCCTTGGAGTCGCAATCCATAAAGGTGAATCTCATATCGAAGGGAGTTATTTTTGGCGGGAGTCACTCTTCGATTTCGAAGTGGAAGCCGGAAAAATTGCAAAATTTGTAGGAGTTTGCCACATTCCGACCCAATTCCACATCAAGGAAGATTGGAATTCATAATAGAAAAACAGTTTCCTTTTCGGTTAAAATTGAAAATCTGGAAATCCTATGAAAGTTTGTGTGGTCGGAACCGGATATGTGGGCCTTGTTGCAGGTACTTGTTTTGCTGAGTATGGCAATGATGTAATTTGTATTGATAAAGATGAAAAAAAAATCAGTGATTTAAAAAAAGGAATCATCCCCATTTATGAGCCAGGTTTATCCGAACTAGTCGAACGTAACCATAAAGAAGGTCGACTCAAGTTTTCGACTTCTTTAAAGGATGGTGTTGAATCATCTGAGTTTGTTTTCATCGCAGTTGGAACTCCAACATCTGACAACGGTTCTGCGGATCTACGTTTTGTTTTTGCCGTTGCCGAAGAAGTAGGAAAAACTATGAATGGTTACAAAATCATCGTAGATAAATCTACTGTCCCAGTAGGAACGGCAGACAAAGTAAAAGAAATTGTTTCAAAAAACACAAAACATCCGTTTGATGTAGTATCTAATCCAGAATTTTTAAAAGAAGGTGCAGCGATCGATGATTTTATGCGTCCTGAACGTGTCGTAATTGGAGCAGAATCTGAAATTGCTGCAAAAAAAATGAGCGAGTTATACTCTCCATTCGTACTCAATGGAAATCCAATCATCACTATGAGTATTCGCTCTGCCGAACTCACAAAGTATGCATGTAATGCATTCCTAGCGACAAAAATATCCTTTGTAAATGAAATTGCAAATTTATGTGATGCGTTAGGTGCAAATTATGATGATGTTCGTAAGGGTATGGGAACTGATTCGCGAATTGGCCGTCAATTTTTATATGCTGGAATTGGTTATGGTGGATCTTGTTTTCCAAAAGATGTGAGAGCACTTCTAAGAACTGCAGAAGAAGTGAATGCTCCTATGCACATCATACAATCTGTAGAGGATGTGAATGAAAAACAAAAAACACGTCTCACAGATAAAATATTTGATCACTTCAAATCAACTGATATGAAAGGCAAAACTTTTGGAATTTGGGGCCTTTCATTTAAACCAGGAACAGATGATATGCGAGAAGCTCCATCGATTCCTCTTATTTATGAACTTCATAAAAATGGTGCTAAGATACAGGTTTTCGATCCTGCTGCTACAGAAACTTCGAAATACTATTTTGAAGGCAAAGTAGAGTATAAAAAGGATGCATATTCATCTTTGGAAGGGGCTGATGCAATGTTACTATTAACAGAGTGGCGTGAATTCCGAGAACCTGATTTTCAAAAGATCAAATCGTTGCTCAAGTCACCTTTAATTTTTGATGGTAGGAACCAATACAAACCTAGTTTGATGCATGAGTTAGGTTTTACCTATTACTCGATTGGGAATCGGTAAAAATTTTTGGCAAACGAGTGTTTGCCGAAACTCCGATTATCTCTATTAAAATCCTTTTTCGATTTGTTCTAAGGTTTCTTTACAGATTAATTGATCCGACTCAGACTCTAGTTTTGGTTGGATCTCTATTAAAATCGATTTGGCTTGTTTTTTATCGCCAACTTCTTTTAAACTAATGCCATAATACAATTTTGCTGTAATCATTCGTTTCGACTTTGGGTAAAGTTGAATGAATTCCTTCCAAGAGGTAACAGCTGATTCCTTTGGCCCATTCACAGATCGAATTAGATTTAAGTTGAAATGGGAATTTTCTTTTACTATTGGGAGATGTTTTGACTTTTGTATTGAGGTCAGAAATTGTTCTTCTGCCTTTTCATATTCTTTCGATTGAAAATATAGCAGACCCAAACGAAAATTTAGATTTGGGTTCTCTTTGTCTTTTCTAATTTCTGTTTTCAAAAAAGATTCTAAATTGGGTTCCATCAAAATTCGTTTTGAAAGAGTGATGATATCTTCTTTAGTTGCAAGTCCTGTGATTTTAGTTACAAAGTTTCCATCTCCATCTAAGAATAAAATCGTTGGGTAACCTTCCACATTGTATTTTTTTCGTAAATTGGGGAATTCTTCTCCATCTAATCTAACACGAATAAATTGGTCCAATATGCGGCTGACTTCAGGATCTGGAAAAATCTCTTTTTCCAATACCATACAATACGTACACCAATCTGCAAAAACATCAACGATGATGAATTTTTTTTCCTGTTTGGCAGTTTCAAATCCCTTTTGAATGGAATGACCCCAGTTGGACTCTGCTGAGAGTATTGTACCAAAAAGAAAGGAAACGAAAACGATACTGAAACGAAACATCCATTCTCATTCTACCCACATTCATGACGAATCAACAACGAATTTTCGCTTTTTCGAAATAGAACGGGCAGTTTCCATGGTAGTTAGAAGGCAAATGAGATGGAATTTTTATTAAAATTGGAAGATTTACTCCGCAAACGAAAAGAAGAGTTACCTGAAAAATCCTACACTGCGGAATTATTCCGAGATGGTGTGGATCGAATTCTCAAAAAAATTGGGGAAGAAGCCGGGGAAGTCATCATTGCAGCCAAAAATCCAAATGAAAAAGAACTGATTCATGAAATTGCAGATTTGATTTTTCATTTAGAAGTTTTGATGGTAGAGAAAGGGATTAGTTTAACAACGATTGCCAAAGAATTAGAAAAAAGGCATAGTTAAACAAAACAGTTTCCGCAAGCGAAACTTTATGAAAGTAATTTTATTTCTTTTCTACCCACTTTCTTGGTTATACCAATTTCTTTTTTGGGTCAAACAATCGACAATAAAACCAATTGTAATTCCTGATGTTTTAGTAATCAGTGTAGGAAACATTACAGTCGGAGGAACAGGGAAAACTCCCTTTGTGCAATACCTTGTACGATACTTTCAAAAAACAAACAAAGACTATGCGATTACAATCCTTTCTCGTGGATACAAAGCAAAAAAGTCAGATGAAGGTGCTATTTTGCCAGATGGAAAGTCTCCTCATTTATATGGAGATGAACCAAGCCAACACAAAGATCTTTTTCCCAGTGTACAAGTGATCATTGGGAAAAATAGATGGAAGAGTTTTCAAACACATAACCAAATCCAATCTCCTAAACATATTGTCATCTTAGATGATGGATTCCAACACAAACAAATCTATAGAGATTTTGATATTGTTTTATTAGATGCAAATGCACCTTTTGCCAATGGTTTGACAATCCCATTAGGTTTTTTAAGGGAACCGATCACTCATCTAAAACGGGCACATTCTATTGTGTTCACAAAATTGACTGAAAAAAATAGAAATGTAATCAAATTAGCAAAAGATATTTTGAATAAAAAACAAATCAATGTTCCAGAATCTGTTTCTTTTTTCCAATCAAATCTAGTGGAAATGAATTTTGATTTGTTACAAAAAAATGTGATCGAAAAGCAGGTATATCTATCGAAAGAGAAACCTAATGGAGGTTATTTTTTATTCACTGGCGTTGGAAACCCTCGCAATGTATTAGAGACGGCCGAGTCAATACTTGGAGAAAATAAAATACAGTATCGTTTTTTTCCTGATCATTACGAATTTGAAGAAAGTGTATTATTTTCTCTCATTCAGAATCGTTTGAAGGATTCAATTTTTGTAACAACAGAAAAGGATTGGGTAAAAGTTAGAACACAATCTGGATTTTTGGAAACATTGAAAAAACAAAACATCCGACTCTTTGTTTTAAAAATTGAAGTGGTTTTGGCTGAAGAGCAAAAATTTGGATCTATGTTAGCTGGTCTCGTTTCCACATACGAAGTAAAAAACGGTCTGGCTTCAAAGACTGGATGATGTGTTCTGGGATTTCATTTTTTTGATCCAAAAACTTCATTGTTTTGTTTAGAACTTGATTCACTAAAATCTCACCCGCAAGGAGCGCATGTGTGAGACCACGAGACCCAAGTCCATTCAAAATCCCGACGGATTCGTAGTAGGGGATTTGGAAAGGTTTTCCATTTTTGCGGAAAAGATTTTGGTATTTCACAGTTGTATCTAATTGAGAGACAATGGGGAGTTTTCCAACCACTGGATGGCGGTCTTGGGATTGTGTTCGATAACTCACTCGGGTCCCAAAGTTTTTTACATCCAAGGTTTGGTTCTCGACGATAACGTTCTTTAGATGTGATTGTAGTCCCTCCCACATCATAATGGTTTCCTTAATCCTCGGTTCTTTTTCTAAATGGAATTCATCAAAACTTGCACCTAATACACGTTCTCCATTGATTTCGGCCGTGATATAGTCTCCATACAAAATCGAAGATTGGTTTTTGCAAATTGAGCCAGGAATTTTTACGATTTGTCCACGGACTTGCTTCATCGGGATCCATTGGAGTGTAGGATCATTTGCAAATTGGAACCCCTGTGTTAAAAATAAATAATTTGCTGAAAGTGTTTCCGTATCCGTTTGGCATATCAGTTTTCCATCCTGTTCATCATTTCTATCCTTATCAATAGTATGCCAAGAGAGGAGCCGAGAGTTGTATTTTGTTTCTGGTTTTGCCAATTGAAGGAGTTCCATCGTGAGTGCAACAGGGGAGATGGCTTTTCCTGTAGGAAAGAATAGAGAATACAAGTTAGAATATTTCTCTTTTTCGAGGAATGCTATATCAATTGGAATTTGGTGAGATAGGATAGCATTCGAATAACGGTCATAAGCTGAATTTGTTTCGAGAAGAAAATGAATTCCATCGGAATGGGGAACTTTGTTTCCAAGTTCTAATGATTCCCAAAGTTCTAAAAAATAACGGTAAGCAAGATAAGAAAATTCTGATTCAGTTGTTTTGTGTTTTGTTAGAAATGGATACACAACTCCAATTGGATTTCCACTTGATTGTTTGGCTGGCGAGGATTCCGATTCTAATAAAATTGTTTTGATTTTTCTTTTGGAGAGAGCATAACAAACGCTAGCTCCAGCAATCCCACCACCGACAACGATAGCAGTTCCCCCGTCGGTTTCCTTTTCGAAAACTCTTGTCTCCAATTAAAGGAAAACTCCAGTCATCATTTCTCTTTTTTTCCCAAACCCTTTTTGTTTTTGGATCATAAACCCAAGTCCTTCCAGTGTCCGACGAATGAATCCCGCTGCTGTGAAAGTGGCAAGTCTTGTCCCCACTTGGGAATGGGTTTTGATTTTGGAAAGAGTCTCTTCGGACCACATCATTGGATTTTTTTTAGGCGAAAAACCATCCAAATACCAAAAGTCGATCGATGGGAAATAATCCAAACATTCACTCACATCACCGAATAACACTTCTAAGGTGAATTTGCTCTGTGAAAGTGGGTGTAGGGTCTCTGTTTTCCAAATCCGGTCCAAAGGATTTTTTATCCATTGATCAAATGTTTTCTGATACCCTTTGAGTAAGTTTTCAGTCCATAATGGTTTACCCGGAAAGGAAAGATTCAGCGACTGTAAAATTTCAATTGGTAGAGGGAACCCTTCTAGACTATAAAAATGGATCGGAGGCGGGTTGGGAAGATTGTACCAAAATGCTAAGGTCACAAAAAAATTGAGTCCGGTTCCGAAGCCTAATTCCCCAATCTTATAATGGTTCTTCGAACCTGATGTTAGGAAGTCAGGGATTCTATTTCCTTCGAGAAACACATATTTGGATTCTTCCCATCCTCCTTCTTTAGAAAAATACACATCCCCAAATATGAGGGAAATGGGAACTCCTTCTTTTAATTCGATTTCAGTTTGGTTTCTGTTTTGATCCATAAAACTTATTGGAGAGGCACTCAAACCAATGTCACAAAAGGCAAATGGTTGGGAAACGGAATCTAGATCCATGATTGAAAATCGTATTTTCGATCAATCAATCAAAGTCGAAAACTTGAACGTGATTTGGATCAGAATCTCCCAGTCAGAGAGCCAGTCAGCCACGAAACCAAACATTCGTTTCCATAGTCCTCCAAACTCATGTTCGATTCTCCCTTCTCAGTCAATTTTATTATGTCTCATAAAAAAGACTTTCCAAATAGAGGGTACAATTCATATTTTTCCCAGGTTTGGGGGAGATTCTATGGATTTTGTAAAAATCCGGGGCAAAGACTTACAAGACTGCATCATGCAGATGAAAATGAAGTATGGTCCTGAGGCTCATTTGTATGACCAACGTGTGATCACAGAAGGTGGACTCTTTGGAACAGGCCTTATGGCACAACGTATGTATGAAATTGATGTGGGTGTGCCTGAAAAACAAAATTCCAAAGAAAGAATCGAACGAAAACTAAAAGACCTCAAAGAACTCATCAAACAAAAACAAAGGACTGAATCCCTCCCCGAATCAGGCCTTGTAGGGATCGGAGCAAACCAAAGTCTTTCACTCGCAGGGAACCCAACTCACAGTTCTTATACGGCACGTAAAAAAAATATTGAATCGGTTCGTCCTTTCTCGGAGCGAAAACGCAGACAAAGCCAGTCCGTTTATGAAATCGAGTCGTTTGAAGAAAGACCAGTGGGTTTGTCCCTTGCGGAAGCAAAAGATTCCTTTTTGGAACCATCCATCGAATTACCTTCCAAACAAAAAGAAAAACACCCTCATATCCAAAAGCTCATCGATCGGCTGTTACGTGAAGGATTCTCCGAGTCCTATTTAGAGGAGATGGCGTTAACACTAAGCCAAAGGTTGGCTGCAGTAGACTTAACACGTTACGCCAATGTGACAGACAAAGCCGTCACCTATTTAGAAGAACGTATCCAAGTAGATTCAGACCTTTTTAGTGGTACGCCACGTGGCAAACGAAAAGTAGTGTTTTTTGTTGGACCCACTGGTTCTGGGAAAACGACATCCATTGCAAAGTTAGCTGCTAAGTACAGTTTGCATATGGGGAAAAAAGTTTCTCTTTATACAACTGACAATTACCGGATCGCTGCCATCGACCAATTGAAATTTTACGCAGATGCGATGGGACTTCCGTTTTATGCAGCCAAAGACTTACGTAAATGGAAAGAGGTTATTCTTCGTGATGGATCCGAACTAATCTTAGTGGATACAGCAGGATACTCCCACCGTAAATCTGAGAACCTAGAAAAACTTCAGGAATTCTACGAAGTATTTGGGGAAAAAGATCATATTGAAACCATCTTAGTGCTTTCCTCCACTGTTTCAAAAGACAATGCACTCGCGGTGACAAACGCGTATGAGTCGGTCGGTTATAAAAGAATTTTATTAACCAAGCTCGATGAAGCAGAATTTTTAGGTTCTGTCGTAGAATTAGCCGATACTATTCACAGGGAATTCGCATTCTTAAGTGTAGGGCAGGATGTTCCATTTGATATCCTAAATGCCACGAAAAAAATCCTTGCCGAATGTGTAATTTTTCCTGAAAAATTGAAAGGGATAGCGGGCGAAGTCTTCGAGAAGACTGTGTAAAAACGCATCGTTATCCTGATACCTAGGGGTAACGATGGACCAAGCAGCAAATCTTAGAAAGTTAACAGAAACTGGTACTGGATTAAAACTCGTCCAACCCCAAGATGCTGCAAAGAAAACCAAAATCATTGCAGTGGCCTCAGGAAAGGGCGGTGTGGGTAAAAGTACAGTTTCTGTCAATTTAGCCATCTCCATTGCCAAAACGGGCCTCAAAGTTCTCATCTTTGATGGTGACTTGGGTCTTGCCAATGTAAATGTCCTTCTTGGTATCATTCCGAAATACAATTTGTACCATGTTGTGAAAGGCCATAAGTCTTTAAAAGACATCGTGATCTCCACTCCTGAAGGTGTGGACATCATTGCAGGGGCTTCCGGGTATTCCCAACTAGCCAACCTCAACGAAACACAACGAAACAACCTCATCAAAGGATTTGCCGAACTCGATCGTTATGATGTGATGATCATTGATACGGGTGCAGGGATTTCTGCCAATGTGATTGGTCTTGTGATGCCAGCGGATGAAGTCGTCGTAGTCACAACCCCTGAACCTACTTCCATTACGGATTCATATGGTCTTATCAAATCCATTGTCTCTCAATCGAAAGATAAAAATCTCAAAATCATTGTGAACCGCGTGCGATCTGCGATCGAAGGGAAAAAAGTTGCTGACCGAGTGATTGATATCTCGGGTCAATTTTTAGAAGTCCAAGTGGAAAATTTAGGGTTTATCTTCCAAGATGAAGAAGTGGAAAAATCCATCCGAGAACAAAAACCATTTATCATTGGTGCCCCACGTTCCAAAGCGGCAGCTTGCCTCACAAGAATCACACATACCCTCTTACAAACGGAAGGTGGATATGATGATGAAGAAGGCCTCACTGGATTTTTTAAGAAGTTCTTTAGTTTTGTGGACTTCAAAGAAAAGGAAATGGAATCCAGAATGGAGGAAGACAACTAAGTGCTTATCGGATTTGTACTGGGATTTGCAATCCTTGGAGCCATCATTAGTTCCGTCTGTGGATTTTTAGTCGGAAACCGCATTGGTTATATCTTTTTTGTCTCTCTCATTTCAACATTTGCCTTTGGCGGACTTGGGTTTGGAATTTTTAGTGTCCTACAAAAAAAGGTCCCTGAATTTTTAGAGTTTTTATCTACCTTTTCGATTGGAGGTTTCGGTGGGGAAGGCCATGCCGATGACTTTGATCATGACAATGCAGGGATGGAACCTTCTTCTGCCATGGGAACCTCTTCCGATGACTATGGCACCCAACCAATCGGTGATGCAGCTATGGATGCAAAACTGGCAATGGCGAAGTCAGGAAAGTTTGGAGACCATATCATTGTGGATAAAATTGCGATCAAAAACGAGCCAAAACTCATGGCGGAAGCAATTCGCACCATGATGGCTAAGGATGACCCACAAGAGGGCTGAAAAATTACTGTTTTTAGAGGACATAAGAAAAAATCCTCTTGTAATTTTGATTTTTTTACGATTTATAAAGTAAAGAGATCCCATACCCTGGTTCCCAATGTCAAGATTGCTAGACAAATACAATCAGTTTGATGAGACAGATCTTTGGAAACAATACCGTGTCAAAAAGGACGCGGAAATCCGAAGTTATCTTGTTGAAAAATATTCACCTCTCGTCAAACACGTGGCCGGGCGGATTGCGATCGGAATGCCACAGAATGTGGAATTTGAAGACCTCGTCAGTTATGGCGTCTTCGGTCTGTTAGATGCCATCGAGAAGTTCGACCCTTCCCGGGAAATTAAGTTCAAAACCTATGCAATGACTCGTATTCGCGGGTCCATCTTTGATGAACTTAGAAGTGTGGACTGGATCCCTCGTTCTATCCGTCAAAAAGCAAAACAACTGGAAAACATCATTGCCATGCTCGAAAACAAAGAGGGCAAAAAAGTGGATGATGAAGAGATCGCCAAAGAACTTGGCGTCTCGATGGAAGAATACAATTCCTTACTTGCAAAACTTTCTGGAACCTCACTCGTTTCTTTAAATGATATTTGGTTTCTCGGTGATGAGAATGATGAAGTTTCCTTTATGGAAACCTTAGAGTCTCCGATGAATATGAACCCAGACAATATCATCGAAAAAGAAGAGATCAAAAATGTAATTGTCGAAGCCATCCAATCCCTCCCTGAAAAAGAAAAAAAAGTCATCGTATTATATTACTACGAAGACTTAACCTTAAAAGAGATTGGAGAAGTATTAGAAGTCACTGAGTCTAGGATCTCTCAGCTTCATACGAAAGCTGTCGCAAGGCTTCGAAGCAAACTCTCCAAAGTCAAATCAGCGATCCAAAAAAGGTAATCGGCTATGTCACTCACTGAATTTCTTACAGAGGAACTAAAAGAGTTCGATCGTAAGGAAAAAGAACAAGTGGAAGTCATTGCCGATACGATCGAAGAGTGTCTTGCCATTGCTTCGAGTCACCTCGGACGGAAAGTACACGAAATCGATTATACTGTTTTAAAACGTGGGAAAAAATCCTTATTTTTTTCTGAACCATACCATATCCGAGCATCTGTTATCCCTGATGATATGTTACTGGATGAACTCAGTTTATTGGATGAGCATCTAACAGGTGGTAGTGGGAAATTAGTTTCCAAAGAATTAAAAGAACTCGTCACACCTAAAAACAAAGACGGCCGAGTGGTTGTTAAAATATATAGAACAGGTGTGTTTTTAACAGTATACCCTCCTTCTGGGGAAGGCCTCGAGATGACGATGGCGGATGTTTCCAAAAAACTTTCGTTTCGTGGTGTAGCAGGTGTTGACCAAAATCTAATCAACAAAATCTTAAAAGAGAAAAAGGGAGAACCCGTCCTTATCTCCAATCAAAAACCAAAGGCTGGGAATGACTCCAGTTGTAATGTGGAGATTGCCCAAGAGAATATGCGTGCCTTTGTCACCGTATTCCCTGCAAGGCCTGGTGGACGAGATTTAGAAGTATCCGACATCGTTGCTGCCTTAAAAGGGATGGGTGTAGCGCATGGACTCAAAGAAGATGAAATCCGCAAAGCTCTTGATGAAGAAATCCATAACAAACCATTCATTGGGGCAGAAGGTGATTTCCCTGTGAATGGGAAAAATGCAGAGATCAAATACTACGTTCGCACAGAAAAGAAAATCAATTTCAAGGAAGACCAATCAGGTCGTGTGGACTACAAAGATTTGGATATGATCGAAAACGTCGTCGTTGGACAATTGTTAGCCGAAAAGCTCCCTGCTGAAAAAGGAAAGTTTGGTCGCAATTTATTTGGAATGGTTTTGCCAGCCAAAGACGGACTCGACACAGAACTCAAACAAGGGAAAGGAACCATTCTTTCCGAAGATAAAATGCGTCTTACTGCCGAAGTCAACGGACAGGTGTTATACGCTGCGGGTCGCCTCTCTGTCGAAACTGTCTATCGTATCAATGGGGATGTGGGAGTTCGAACAGGAAATGTTACTTTCCTTGGATCCATCATCATCACAGGAAACGTGGAAGACAATTATTCGGTCAAGGCTGCAGGCAATATTGAAATTTATGGAACCGTCCAAAAAGCCATTGTGGAAGCTGACGGTGACATCATCGTACGCCAAGGGGTCACTGGTCGCGAAGAAGCACGTGTGGAGTCCACAGGTGGGAATATTGTCGCCAAGTTCATCCAGAACGCGACTTGTATCACAGAAAAAGACATCATTGTCCAAGAAGGGATCTTACATTCGCATTTGATGGCAGGTGGAAAAATTTCCTGTAAAGGAAAACGGGGACAAATTGTCGGGGGAACCATACAAGCGGCCCAACTCATATCCGCAAAAATCATTGGTTCACAGGCTAACCCACAAACCGATCTCATTGTGGGAAACAATCCTAAGATCTTAAAACAGATCAATGAGTTTGAAGAGAAGAAAAAAGAAAACCAAGACAAACTTGACCAATTAACAAAAACCATGCGCACTCTCAAAGCGCGTAAAGATGCCGATCCTGCGAGTTTCACGGCTGAACAAGATGCCCATTTGCAAAAATTGGAAGCTGGGACCAAAAAACTCGAAAAACGGATTGCAGAAGCAAGCAAAGACATCCAAACGCTTACTGAATACATGGACGAACAGGCCGCCAGTGGCAGAATTTCAGTTGAGAAAACCATTTTCCCAGGTGTGACCATCCGGATCCGTAACGCTGATTTCAAACTTCGCCACGAAACGAAAGCCAAGACCTTTTACGAAGAAGAGTCCCAGGTGCGAAGTATGCCTTACGAAGACCCAGATGAAACAAAAAATGACTGGAGAAAAAAGAGAGGGCGTGGTAAGTCTAAGAACTAGGAGGGTTGCCAGATGATACTCAACGAAAATTTCGCCAGTATCGCCCACCACTACGATTTTGCACGTAGGGCTCAGGCTGAAAATCCCTTCACCCACCAAAACCAGGTGGTGGAATTGCAAAAGGTTGTGATCCAAACACAAAACCGAGCCCAAACGGTTCCAGAGACAAAATCAGGATACCAAGGTTCGGCTGCAAAACCGAAACAAGACAAAGAAAATTCGGTTTTTGCTTATTCCAAAGAGGGGATTATCTACAATCGACCCAATTTGGAACGTGGGTCTCGTTTTGATTCTAAAGCTTAAATTTTTTCTACGGAATGTTGTTGGAAATGTTCTTTAGGAGAAACATATGGAGCTTTTTTCTCTCGTATTAATCAATTTATTATTCTGTGGGATGATGTATGTCTTCATCTCAGCAAAAGTCCAAAAAGCAGTCAGCGAATATTACGATAAAAAACTAAACCGAGCCATCGATATGGCTACAGCGGAAACCATACGGGAGTTAGATGCCACTGTAAGTATCATTGAATCAAAGATGGTGGCATTAAGGTCAATGATGGAAAAGGGTGAGGCTTTGGTAAAAGAATTCAAACACTACCAAAACCAAGGTCTCTCTATGAAATCAGAATTAGTTCCAACACCTGTTGAAACAGAAGAGCCTATCCTTGATACCAAAGAACAAAGAACAGGTATTGGTAAAATTTACCAAGCAAACCAAATCCCCGTGACAATTGATGAAGCCGAAACAACGGAAGGGGCAGTGAACCAAGCATTTGGGAAACTAGGGAAAGCTGTGAAAGGAATGTTTGGAATGGAAGCTATGAATTCTCCTACCAAAGAGGCGATCGAAAATTTAGAAGTCCCTACCTTCCAACCTAAGATGAATTATACGGTAGGTGGAAATCCATTCACCGAAGAAAAACCAACCGAAGCCATTCGCAATGAAATCATAGAAGGCACAAAAAAAAGAGAATTCTTAAACGAAGTTTCCAAAGCGAATGATCCTGCGTTTGCTTCTTACCAAAGGATGAATCTTGACAAAGTAGAATTTTCGATAGAGTCTGCATTAGAAGAGTTACCTCCATCAGCAACAAAGATTGATAAAGTCGTACACCTCATCAAAAAAGGATACAAACACGATGAAATCTCGGAAGCTATGAATATTGGGATCCATGAAATTCATTTGATCGAAACGATTCGACTTGATCGATCTAGAAGAATCTAAAAATATGTTTCCATGTCTTCGTTTCCGGTTCTCAATGTAGGATTCTCTAACGTTGTTTTTGTTTCTAAGATTCTGACCATTTTACTAGCAGATTCAGCTGGAGCAAAACGACTCCGAACTGAAGCAAAATCGGAGAATCGCCTCATTGATGCGACTTGTGGCCGGAAAACTCGTTCGGTGTTAGTTCTTGATTCAGGCCATATTCTTCTATCCGCCATTCGCCCTGAAAGTTTGTCAAAACGGTTGGAAACAGGTGATAATCATATTGGAGAAGGGGAAGAGGAGTCAGAAGATTGAAAGCCATTCCGAATCTTTATATCATCTCTTCTGTTGCAGGTGGTGGGAAATCGACCATCATCCAAGCACTCCTCAAAGAAAACCCTGAGTTTTATTTTTCCATTTCTTGTACCACAAGGGCTCCAAGGCCTGGGGATGAAGAAGGAAAAACTTATTACTTTTTAACAATTCCAGAATTCCAAAAAAAAATAGCAGATGGTGAGTTTTATGAATGGGCGGAAGTTCATGGAAATTATTACGGAACTCCCAAAGCACCAATTCTTGATGCGATCAGAGAACACCGTGTGGCGCTTATGGATTTGGATGTCCAAGGAGCCAAATCAATTAAATCACTTAGGCCTGAATCCATCACGATATTTATCGAACCTCCGAGTCGTGAGATTTGGATTGAAAGGTTGATCAGACGAGGGACAGATTCTCAAACAAGTATTGAAAAACGAATTGAAAATGGGATCAAAGAATTGGATGAAGCACCTAGCTTCGATTATGTGGTTGTAAATGATAAATTAGAAGACGCCATTACAGAAGTAAAGGCCATCCTTTGTGGTAAATAGAAAGAGAAATCCCTACTAAAACTGTCTCATTTTGATTTGTGAATGAAACATATGTTTTGTACAATCAGGAAAAAACTTTTGGTGTTCTAAGGTTCGTCGTTTTCCTCATCAATACTTTTACCATAATTGGGAACGTTTTTCGCACCGGCATCCAACCATTTATTTGAAATAACTGACCTTCTTTCTGCCGGAAACAAGGTGAGCAAATAGGTAGTGATCGTTTGTCTACCGTCTTCTTCTGCATCTCGGTCCATTTGTTCAAACACTTCGATGATATCATAATCAGGCCAGTTGATTAGCATATCCCTTGCCGATTCGGGTGGCATATTCGCAACTTTGTTTGCGAGCACTTTTACCTTCTCTGCTCGGGCATTGTCTTTTTTGACTTTCTCTGCCATTTCTTTTTCTTTTCTTTGGATCCCTTCTTTCAGCTCTTCCAATCTCTCTTTGTCTGCATTGAGCGAAGAAGATTTTTCTTCAAGTTCACGTTTCATTTGCTCCAATTCTTCTCGGTCAGCAATGAGACGTTCTTTGGCTTTTTCCATTTCTAGTTTTTCCAACTCAGTAGGAGAAAGTAAGTCTTGGTTGACAAGACCAGCTTGTTTTTTCAAGAAAGGTAAATAGTCTTCTGCATTGATGACTTGAAAGTAGTCAAAAACAAAAAATCCAATCGCTACTAGGAAAAAAATCAATACAATCAAAAAGAAGGATCTTGTGTTATCTGTTACACTTGCCATTATGATTTGCCTTGTCCTAAATAATATTTTTCATAAAAATCGCGTAGAGTTTTAAAGTCAGATGCGAGTTCATCACCACCATCTTCTCTGTTTAAAATTTTGAAAGTCCTTGGGATTTTTTTTGATTGTTTCGGCCCATAACTCTCTAGATTTTCATATAATGTTTGTTTGCTTAAGTGAAAATTAAATTCTTCCACTTCGCGACGTTCCATACGATTTCTCTTTTTTTTCCATTCGAGGAAACGTTTGTCTTTCAAAACTTCGATGACTTTTTTATTCATCCTGGCTACCATTACATCTTTGCGAACTAAATTCACTTCATGTGTTTGGCTTTGGATTCGTTGGTCTAATTCTTCATTACGGCGAGTGAGACCTTTGATGTATTGTTCGATGGAAAGATAATCAGACAAACTGGTTCCCACTTTCGCCGAGGAAAGTATGGCTTCGTACGAAGATTGAATTTCTTTTTGATTGTTTTCTTTTTCAGAAATCAGTGAATTGAGTTTGGAAACAACAAGGGATAAACGGCGGATCTCTTCTTCTTCTTTTAAGCCCCGCAGCTTTAAAACCGTTTCCAAACTAAACCGAAATCGTTTCACAGCTGTCTATTTCTTCGGTTCTAAATAATTTTTGTACTCTTTTTTACTCGTATTTTTAAAAAAATACGTAAAACTTGGAATATTGTCCCATAAATACTTACATTTTATCCTTTTTCTATGGAGCCAGTTTTTAGGCTCCTTTTCACCTGTCTTTGCCACTTCCCTTGATGAGCTTGTGGAAAAAAGTGGCGGAAATCCCATCCATTTGGAGGGAGACTGGGAGTTTTACCCCAAAGAATTTTTGTCGGAGTCTGAATCGAGGGAAAAACCCACCGTGTATCTAGCTGTACCTGGAATTTGGAACTCCATTCTTGGAACGGGTGAAGGGTATGGAACCTACCGTCTCCTCTTACAACGTCCAAGTTATTTAGAAAAAGACCAAGTGTTTGGAATTAAAATTTTGGACGTGGCAACAGCCTCTCGTGTGTTTTGGAATGGAAAACTACTCGGCACCTCGGGAGTTGTTTCCAAAACAAAAACTGGTTCAGACCCATCTTATCAATTCCAACTTTACCCTTTACCATGGAAAGAAGGAACAAACGAACTCTTGATTGAAATTTCCAATTTCCAACATTCCAAAGGTGGAATGTGGGAACCACCTTACATTGGTGAGTGGAACAAGTTGTATAAGGAAAGTGAAGCCGACCTTGCCTCTTCTTTATTTTTAGCTGGATCAGTTTTTATCATTGCCTTATATCATTTTGGGCTATTTTATTTTCGGCGCACTGACAAAGGAAATTTGTTATTTGGTTTTGCCGCACTTCTTTTATCGTTACGAACATTATTTACTGGGGAACGATTTGTATTCAACGAATTGGCACCAATTCTAAGTTGGAATGTCTGTTTACGAATTGAATACTTTACATTTTATGTTTCACCATATCTTTTCTTTGCATTTTTTAGAGAGTTTTACCCAGATTTTTATCCTAAATGGATGAACCGATTACTCTTAGTTCCAACACTTGTTTTCATTTCATTTTTAATATTTTTACCAACACAAATCTATACGGAACTCAATGGTTATTACCAAATCGTATTTTTGTTCGGTATCCTAATGATTTTACAAGGTGTGTTCCGTGCAGCCTACCACAGAAAAGAAAGTGGATTTTTATTTTTAGTTGGGATTTGTACGGTTGCGATTGCAGCATGCGTTGATCTATTAAATGCAAATCAAATTTTTTATTCAATAGAAGCTATCCCAATTGGAATCTTTGTTTTTATCCTGGTGCAATCTTTAACATTATCGAGAAGATTTAGCCTTGCGTTTTCAGAAGTGGAAACCCTATCCAAACGATTGCTTGCACTTGACAAACTCAAAGACGAATTTTTGGCCAATACTTCTCATGAATTAAAAACACCACTCAATGGAATCATCGGAATCGCTGAATCAATGTTTGATGGGATTGGTGGAAAGCTTAACCAAGAACAAAGGCAAAACCTCGGAATGATTGTGAGTTCTGGGAAACGTTTGTCTTCCCTTGTTGACGATATTTTGGATTTTTCCAAAATGAAAAACAGGGATTTAGACTTAGATCTTAAGGCAATTGACCTTCACCAAATCTCTGATTTTGTCCTTGTCATCTCAAGACCTTTGTATGTAACAAAAAATCTCACGGTGAGAAATAATGTTCCCATTGATTTCCCACCCATTTTAGGGGATGAAGCAAGGCTCCAACAAATCCTTTTTAATGTAATAGGGAATGCGATTAAGTTTACCGAGAAGGGACGTATTGAAGTCTCAAGTGAGATCGTGGATAAAATGGCGGTCATCTCTGTCAGCGATACTGGGATTGGAATTCCAAAAGACAAATTTGGTGATATCTTCCGATCGTTTGAACAAGTGGATGCATCCACCACACGCAAGTTTGGTGGGACAGGCCTTGGGCTTGCCATTTCTAAACGTTTGGTAGAACTTCATGGCGGTAGTATATGGGTGGAATCTACACCTGGAGAAGGTTCTAAGTTTTCTTTCTCGTTGCCTCTTGCAAGAGAAGGGGAGATCCCCATGGAAAAACCGCAGATGAAAAAAAGCGAAATGTGGTTTGGGGGAGATAATTTTGAGTTTGAACCGATTGAAGATACCGAGGAAGAATTTGAAGGTGAAAAATTAAAAGTCATCGTTGTTGATGATGAACCTATCAATCGTCAAGTATTAAAAAATCACTTAACATTGATTGGCTGTGAAGTAAGAGAAGCAGCAAATGGAGTGGATGCTATCCGGCTTGTAAGAGACGAAGGTCCATTTGAATTGATGTTACTTGATATCATGATGCCTGGTATGAGTGGTTATGATGTTTGTACTGTATTACGTGAGTCTTATTCTTTATACCAACTTCCAATTTTGTTTTTGACTGCCAAAAATCAAATCGCAGACATCATTGCAGCATTGGAAGCAGGTGGAAATGATTATTTGGCTAAACCATTCGACAAACGTGAGTTAGTCTCTCGTGCTAAAAACCTCATTACCTTAAAAAAGGCAGTTGAAGAACAAAACAAATTTATAGCCATACAAAACGAATTGGGGTTAGCAAGAAAACTCCAATATTCCATTCTCCCGGAAGAAGCCCCAAATGTTGTTGGGATCAAAACTGAGTTTTATTATGAACCGATGGATAGTATAGGGGGTGATTTTTTTGATTTTCATGCGATCTCGGACACGGAGTTAGGTGTTCTCATTGCCGACGTATCAGGTCACGGAATCCCTGCTGCCCTTGTGTCTGCCATGTTAAAGATTGCTTTTTCCACACAAGTAAGACTTGCAAAAGAACCATCTCAACTCTTAAACCAAATCAATTCTACATTACTTGGGAAAATGAAAGGCGCTTTTGTTACAGCATCCTATGTTTATATCAATTTAGAAACCAAAGAAATGATACATGCTCGTTGTGGCCATCCACCTCTCATTGTAAACCGTAAAGGTGAGTCCAAAGCGAAACTCAGTATCCCCCAAGGAAAATTGATTGGTTGGATCCCTGAACTTGATATCCAAGAAGATCGGATACCCATCCAATCGGGCGACAGAATTGTGTTATACACTGATGGGATCACAGAAGCGACCAACTCAAATAAAGAAATGATCGGACAGGAAAATTGGGAAATGATGTTACACCGATATAGTGGGTATCCAGTTTCCGAATCCAAACGATTGTTACTCGAAAAGATCAAAGAATTTACCGGGAATAGAACACCTGATGATGATGTTACATTAGTGATCTTAGAGATTGAGTAAACAATTTCAAAAAAATTTAAAATTCATCGTCCATTCGAGATGATGTTTGTAAAATGAGTTCTAATCGTTTGATGGCTTCGTTATAAGAAGATTTTTCCTCAATCCTTTGTCGTAAATAATCATCGATTTGAGATTTTTTATCAATCGCCATATCTATTTTTTCATCAGCACCTCTTACATAGGCATTGAGTAAAATGATGTCTTCTGAATTTTTGTATTTGGAAATGAGCTCTCGTGCGATGGAGGCACGCATATAGTGGTCTTCATTTACAATTTTTTGCATTAACCTGGATAGTGAAGAAGGCACATCGATGGCAGGGTAATGGCTTTGTTCTGCAAGTTTTCTTGTGAGTACAATGTGACCATCGATAAATCCACGTACTTTGTCTGCGACGATATCATCCATATCGTCTTCGGCATCGGTTAATACTGTATAAAATCCTGTGATAGAGCCACCGTTATGTGATGTACCTGCGCGTTCCACAAGTTTTGCCATCTTAGTAAAAACACTAGATGCATACCCTTTTGTGACAACAGGTTCTCCAATGGATAATTCACGTAGCGCTTCCGCATACCGCGTGAGTGAATCCATGTACAAATTGACAGACATTCCTTTTTCTCGAAAGTATTCTGCTGCCGAACAAGCCAAGTTTGCACAACTCACTTGTTCCATCTTAGAAGAATCAGACGTAGCTACAAAAACAACAGACCGTGCTAATGCTTCCTTCCCAAGTTCGACATGTAGAAACTCATTTACCTCGCGTCCCCTTTCACCTATGAGTGCTACTACGTTCACATCTGCATTTGTATAACGGGCGATCATCCCGAGTAAACTGGATTTACCAACACCTGATCCAGAAAAAATTCCGATCCTTTGCCCACGACCAACAGTTAACATCCCATCAATGGCACGAACACCTGTCTCTAAAATATCAGTGATTGGAGGACGATCGAGTGGATTTAAAAATCTCGGTTCAGATGCTTTTTCCTCTTTTGTAATGAGGATCCCTTTGTTATCAATCGGTTTTCCAAGACCATTTAACACACGACCTAGGAGTTCTGGTCCAACATTGAGAGTGATTTGTCTTCCAGAAGAGAAAACAAAAGCATGAGGAAAAATTTCTTGAGTATCACCTAATGGCATTAAGGTGTAAAGGTGATCTTTAAAACCAACGAGTACACAGGCAAGATACCCTTTGTCAGATCCACGTTCAACTTCCAAAATTTCACCCACTTTGGAATCAGGAGGGCCTTGTGAATAAATAACATTCCCCACAACAGAAACAACGACCCCACTCTTGCGAATGGGTTCGATTTTTTCGACGACATTTAAGTATTTAGAAATGGCATCGATATGCTCTGTGAATTTTTTCTCGATCATGGGGGCTTTTCACTCATCCAATCATGTGACATAATTAAATCAAGCGAATTGAGGCCTTAGAACCCCCATTCCGAGCCTTAGCGGCAGAGTTTGATCAGGTCTAGATTGGAAATTTGTTTGGGGGACTTGATTTTTTTCCCGAGGACCACATTCCCACCATCACCGATGCTAGCTGATTCATATGCCCACTTTCCGAAGTTTGTGGAGATGGTAAAACAGTCTGGAAAGGATTTGGTTTCAACGAGTTCGTTCCCATTCCAAACGAGAATCCGATCCGGTGTCCGCACAAAGAGTTTGTTTCCATCTTCGGCCCATCGAATTCCATACAATGGCAATGCGGTCCAAAAACTAAGGGGGAAAGACTGCACTTTTTTATCTTTGGTATGTAAGATGGAAAGCTCAAATTCCGTGAATTCATCTTCATTTGTGGGACTTGCGGTAATGAGTGCGACATCATTTCCATTTGGCGATGGTGCCATTTGGAAAATGATCTTTTTTTCAGGAGTGGCTGGGTAGGAAAATGCTCCACCTACTTCTGGATAAATCGAAAGTGTTTGGTTGAGAGTGCCATATTCATCATCTTTGCCATATAACACAAATAATGTGTTTGATTTTGTATGATAAAAAATTCCATCACCTAGTGACCAAGAAGGTAAGTCCCATTCTCGAAGGGTTTTGGCTCCCGTGACACCGTTCTCTATTAGTTTGATTTTACTTTTATAATTTCGTTTGTCTGTTGTCCCATTGAGAGGGTTCCATGAATCTTTTTCTTCGTAATGGACTGTGAGCACTAAGTTGACATTCGGATTATCACTCGGAGAAATTTCGTCCGAGAGTTGAGCATCCCGCCAAATCATTTGGGAACATCCAAAAACAAGAAGAAGGAGGAAGGGGAATAGAGTTTTCATAGGAAATGAGAATAGAGTTTAAGATAGGTCTGTAAACAAAAAAGGGGACCAGACGTCCCCTCTCAGTTAAGAAAAGTGCAATGAAAAGGATTTATTTTCCTTTTTTTGCTTTTGCTTTTTCTTTATTTTTTTGGTCGATTTCTGCTCTATGAGTGTCGCAAAGTCTGTAAAGAATTCCTGTTACCGGGTTTTTACGAGTTACTTTTGTACCACAAACAATGCATAGACCTTGTGCTCTTCTTCTTTTGTAAAGTTGTTGAACTCTCTCCGCTCCAGATGCTTTGTACTTGGAGATTTGGATTCTGAATCCTTTGAAAAGGTAATTCCCAATCGACTTCTCAGGGTCTTTTTTAAGATCCTCTGCGATTTTATCGATTTGTCCTGGGCCTACTTTTTGTGGTTCCATAGCTTTCTTTTTCCTTTAAATTAAATTTATATTTTTTTTGACGAAGGGAAAACCCTTGCCCTAACAAGAGTATCTCTCTTCTTTCTAAAAAATTCAAGATATTTTTTTCATCGAATAACAATTTTTTGATGTTTTGCGATGTTTTTTTTTCTAAAACATTTGATAGGTGATAATTAGTTTTGAATCAATTTAATTTGAATTGCTTTTGGAAAACTAGGACAAGTTTCAACACAAAGACCACAACCTGTACAATTTGATTGTGAAAAAACAGGCAAATTTCCTTTAAATTTAACAGTTTTTTCAATTGGGCAGGTAACAAAACAAGCATTACAGGTTGTTTCCCCAGTTTTTTGATTTATACAAAAGTCTTTTAATAGTTTCGCCTTACCGAAATTTGGCGTATTATCGGACATTTCGTACGGTATTAATGCCTCTTCTGGACAGGCGTTGATACATGGCCAATCTGAACATAGGTGGCATGCTTTTGCATTTGGATCGAAGTGAGGGAATGAATTTTGTGAATCTGTTGCTGTAACAGGGAATAAGACGGCATAGGGGCAGGAAAAAATACATTCGTTACATCCTGTACACAAGGAAAAAAAGTCCGAACTTGCTCCTGGTGGCAGGGAAAGTGTTTGGAACATTCTTGTTTTACGTTTGCGGACAGGAGTCGGTTTTGGATTTTCCTTTTGTTTAGAATGTTTCGAATTGAGTGTCTGTTTTCCTTTTGGTTGTTTCTTAGGGTTAGGATCTGTTTCCTCTTCCCAAACTTCTTTGATGGCTTCGGAGATTTCGTCTGCTTTGTTAAACGTAAATTGGAAAACAGATTTAAATCCTTCTCGAAATAAATCCTTACGTTTCATCTAATTGGGAATTCTTTCGATTTGTGCCCCGAGAGAGCGTAACCTTGTGTCAATGGATTCAAACCCTCGGTCTATTTGAACGATGTTATGGATTTCACTTTGGCCTTCTGCACAAAGTGCCGCTATGATCATCGCCATCCCAGCGCGAATGTCAGGGCTTGCCACACGTTGGCCATATAACCTGTTGGCACCGATCACAATCGCACGATGCGGATCACAAAGTATGATTTGGGCACCCATCGCAATGATATGGTCTACGAAGAATAATCTTGATTCAAAAAGTTTTTCATGGATGAGAACGGTTCCCTTACATTGTGTCGCCGTCACTAAGGCTACAGAAGTCATATCAGCAGGGAACCCGGGCCAAGGGGCATCGTCAATTTTCGGAGTGGCACCGTGGTAATCAGGGATGATTTCCATTTTTTGATCGGAAGGGACAAGGATTCCCGTTTCTGTGGGTCGCACTTCAATCCCAAGTCTTGAGTAGACCATTCGGATCATTCGAATGTCTTCTTGGTTCACATCAGTGATATGGATTTCTCCACCAGTCACAGCTGCCAAACTGATAAAGGATCCCACTTCTAAATAGTCAGAACCAATGCGGTGTTTGAGTACACCTTCTGGTGAAGAGAGAGATGTAACACCTATAATGGTCAGTTGGTTTGTTCCGATGCCTTCGATTTTGGCTCCTGCCGCAAGCAAAAAGCGACAAAGACCTTGCACATGAGGTTCGGAGGCTGCATTACGAATGATGGTGGTTCCTTCCGCAAAGACTGCTGCCATCACTGCATTTTCTGTGGCAGTCACAGATGTTTCATCAAGTAGAATATCTTTTCCAAAAAGTCGATCGGCCGTTAGCATGTACCCATCAGGGAAGACTTCGATTTTGGCACCAAGTGCTTCGAGTGCGAGAAGGTGAGTGTCCATCCGACGACGGCCAATTTTGTCACCACCAGGTTTTGGCAAAAATACACGTCCTGTCCTTGCAAGGATGGGTCCTGCGAGTGTCACCGCCCCTCGGAGTTGGGAACAAAGTTCATAGGGTAAATCCGATTTCACTGGATTTTTTTTCTGAAAGAGATAAGATCCTTTAGTGTCTAGGGAAGTGATTTCCACACCAATATGGCGGAGGACATCCATGAGCTTTAAGACATCGGCGATTTCAGGAAGGTTTTCAAGAATGACATCCCCTTCCCAAAGAAGCAGTGCTCCAAGGAGTGGAAGGGCTTCGTTTTTATTCCCTTGGGGAACAATTGTCCCGTGGAGTGGATTTTTGCCGATAATTTTGAAGTAGGAAGAGCTCACCTTACTTCCATTCGACACAACGGAGATATGAGGAAAAGTAATTTATGAATTTTATGGCACAGGTCGTTTGGATTTTTCCAAAATTTGATACAATCTACATCTTTTACATCGCACTCATGGGACTTGCAGCCTTCATTTACGTAAAGTTCATGAATTACCTACAAAACAAACAAACAAGTGTGGTAAACCACTGGGTGGAATTCCAAAGGTATGCCATAGCCAGAAAATGTAACCAAGTGGAACTCAATATCCTTCATAGTTTTTATGATCACTTAAATGAAGAAGAACGTGAAGTGTACCTTTTGCCTGAAAACCGAAACAAACTTAAAAATGCACTGTATCGTTATTTTTTAAAATCCAATACCAATACAACGGAAAAGGAAGTAGATCTTTTTGATAAACTCTTTCGTTCAGGAGTGGAATTCAAAAAAGAAATTTTATCTTTAAATGATTTAACAATTGGAGAAGTTGCCGCTCTAGAAGCTGACGGTAGAGAAGAACTCACCTACGTTATGCAAAAAACGGCAGACGAACTTTTGTTATCTGTAAAAGGGATATCAAAAGACTTACTTGTTCCAGGTAAATCCGCTAAATTATATGTTTTTAGACCCAGTAGTGGTGGTTATCTGTTAGATGGAACGGTAGTAAAAACCAACGAAAGTGGTTTAATCTTTCATTTTAATGGAAAAATTGAACGAAAAGGTGAATCCCATCTAATGCTTTTGGACAAAATATCCATTACAGTTGCGCCTTGGCCACCACCAGAACAAAAAAAAGACTTAGAACTCGATAAAAACAAATTATTACTCAGTGAAGAGAATATTGACAAACAATTAGAAGTGCTCAAACGGATTGCAAAAGACCAAAAAGAAAATAATGAAAAAAGATTTGATATGAAGGAAACGGCAAAACCATTTATCACACTTTCCGAAAGATTATCTGATAGGGGAGTTTTGTTCACTTTTCCTGCAGGAATTTCTGCAGAAATATGGAAACACCAAGACCTTTGGGAAGTGAGTTTTAGTTTCGATAATGGACCTGACTTTCATATAAGAGCCAAAATGATGCCCACCAAACAAAAGTCAGATTTGTATCTTTTGCGTTTTGTAGATGCCGATGAGGCAACGCGGAAATCCTTGTATGAAGAAATCCGCAAACGTGGTGGGGTCAGAGAAGTATTAACTTAAAAACAGTAATGTTATAAACTTTCAGGAAAGGCACCTTTTGGAGGTGTCTTTGCTTCCTTTGTTAATAAAATCAAATCTACCTTTGGGATTTCTTTTCCTGAGGTAAGTTTTGCACCCAATGCTTCCCAAGAACCAGTCGTTAATGAAAAGGATAATAGATACTCTAAATTTTTAACCTCGGGCATTTGGATAAAGGGAGTCCCTCCGAGCATCACGAGAAATCGTTTGTTCGGGTATTTTTTTGCCAGTCCTGCTACCAAACGAACTTCTGGTTCGGAAGTGGAATCAAACAAATAAGTTGTGAAGTTCTTTTGTTTTACGGCCGTTCCAAATGACTTCAAAGATACTGTTTGGATCTTTTTTGTTTTTAGAAATTCTTTTAGTTTTGTATTCTTTACGAACGATAATGTTTGTTCTGGCACAATTTGAGATGTTTGGACAGATTTTGGGTATGCACGAATTGAGTCTTCATTGATTTCTTTTGCAAAGTTTTGGGACTCATTTAGTTTTTTGTATCGATCATTTCTTTCTTTTTGCCAAGATGCTAAAAATTCTTTTTGTTTTTGGTTTTCATCGTAAACATTTGGTTGGATTGAATTTTTATCATAAATCCCAAGTTCTAATTTTTTGCGAATTTGTTTTTGTACGGCACTTTTTAAGATATCGTGTTCTTTACCTTCTTTATCAACAAATCGGAACTCTCCTTTTTTGTAGGCATCCATAAGTTGTGCTTTGAATTTTTTGGCAGTTTCTCCCCAACTTGTAAGTAAAACAATATTGGCTCCTGCCAGGATTGTGAGAACACCAGGTCGATCCTTTTCATAGTTTTTGGAAATCGCATGCATTTCCATCGCATCTGTGATGATAATCCCATCAAATTGTAAGGAATTTCGCAAAACATCAGTTAGTATAGTTTTGGATAGTGTTGCAGGAAAATTTGGATCAATTTTTGGATAAACGATATGGGCAGACATCACTGCTTCCGCACCGCCTTGAATCGATTGTTGGAACGGAACAAGTTCTAGTTTTTGAAGTTCTTCCAAACTTTTATTGATTATGGGGAGACCTAAATGACTATCAACTGTTGTATCACCATGTCCTGGGAAATGTTTGATTACAGGTAAACAACCACCAGCCCTTGCTCCTCTTTCATAAGCAACAGCAACTTCTGACACTCGATTGGAATCAGAACCAAACGAACGAGTGTTAATCACAGGATTGAGTGGGTTGTTATTGATATCAAGGACTGGTGCAAATAAAAAATTTAGTCCTAAGTTTCTTAATTCATAAGAAGTGACAAAACCTACGATTTCACCCCATTCTTTTTTCCCAGTTTGTCCTACTGCCATCGCACCTGGGTAATGGGTAATACCGTCTTGGACACGGAAGACTCGTCCACCTTCTTGGTCTGTGGAAATGAGAAAAGGTGGGAGACCATTTTCTTTTGCCGCAAGTTGTAAGTTTTCTGTTAAGGAAAGGATTTCTTCTTTTTTACCTAAGTTCTTCCCGAAGAGAATGATACCACCAGGTTTCGTTTGTTTGATTTCATCTAATGCAATTTGGTCAACGGTTTTAGAAGGGATTGCGATGTGGATCGTTTGTCCAACCAATTCTTCTTCGGTCATGGCATTGGTAATGGACCATGCTTTTTCGTCCAACCAAACCTTACGTTCGTTGGCAGCAAGTTCTGTGAGGTAAAAACCAAAACAATAGGAAGATCCAAAAAATCCAAACAAAAGGAAAAGGGAAAAGGAGGTACGTAAGAGAACTTGGTTCATAGAGTATGATCATAGGTTTTATGACCTGCTTTTCTAAGACAACTACGAAAAATCTCTTACCTGTCAATGGTTTCCGAAGTCAGAGTATGTAGTGGATGATTTTTATAAAAACATAAAACCAAGCTCACAGTTCCAAAGTATTTTTGAAGGGACCATCGTATCCAAAGTCCCAGATGATTGGTTTGTCCTCATTACCGATATTGTTGGCTCTACAAAAGCAATCGAAGAAGGCCGCTACAAAGATGTGAATACTGCCGGTGGACTTACGGCAATTGCCGTAGCCAATGTTTATGGCCATATGGATTTTCCCTTTGTGTTTGGTGGAGATGGAGTTACCTTTTTACTTCCTATCAATTTACTCTTTCCTATTCGATCTGCCATTGCCGATACCATATTGCAAGTAAAGGCAGCTTTTGGTTTGGAAATGCGCGCAGGGATTGTTCCCGTGCAAGAATTGTATCGAGCAGGGGCAGAATTATTTTTAAGTAAGTTCAAAGCATCCGATCATTATGTGCAATGTTCTCTTTTTGGGACCGCATTAGCTCTTGCAGAACAATGGATCAAAGAAGGAAAAGACGAATCTTATTTGGTCCGCGAAAATGAAAAAATTCTCCCTGCCGACTTTACTGGATTTACTTGTCGTTGGAAAGACATACCAAGTGAAAGGGGAGAAATTGTTTCCCTTATCGTAAAACCAAATCATGCAGATTTAGAAGTCTGTAAAAAAATAATAACACGTGTCCTCAATTTCATTCGTTCTGAGTATGGTGAAGAAAAGGATTACCACCCACTCAGCCTAAATCAAATTGAATTGGACAACGGTGACAATTTAAGAAAAGAAGCTGTCGCAAGGACTGGGAAAAAATCTGGATTAAAGTTTCGCCTAACACTTTTGCAAATATGGATCGAAAGGACACTCATGGCTCTTGCAATGCGCTGGAAACTTCCGATCAAATCAGGTCATTATTCTTTGGACCGATTGAAAGAATACCAAGTGATGTCTGCTGATTTTCGAAAGTATGATGGTACTCTAAAAATGGTAATTGATGGTTCCAAAAAACATAGATTGGCTTTAGAAACCTTCTTACGTCAGTTAGAGGGGGAAGGATTACTTCATTTTGGAATGTTTGTATCGAATCGGTCCCTAATGACCTGTGTATTAAAAGTCGCATCATCCGATGAAGTGCATTTTGTTGATGGAGCAGATGGTGGGTTTGCCATGGCCGCCAAAGTTTTAAAAGAAAAGTTAAAAGGAATTTGATAAGGGTTTGTCATGAAGAGACTGAATGGAATTTTGTAGGTTCCATTCAGATTTGAACACTTCTACGTTTTTATCTATTGTTGGACACAAATTAATTTCTTCGTTGCCGAGCAAATGGATTCTTGGCTCGTGATACTTGTCGAAGAAGCCATTGTCCAAGTTTGACCATATAGAAAAGAAGCTGGAGTGGATGGACAATTTTGATACGTAAATCCGTTACAGTTGTGGAGATAAGTGAGCCCGTCTCCCGGGCAAGTTGGAGGACTTGTTTGTGTAGCTGGTGTTAGAGTGTTAGTCATACCTGTCCAATACTGGTCTCCAACATTTGAAAAAGAACGAACGAGAGTAGTGGGATCAAATCCGGCAGAACCATTCGCGATAAATAAACGAGAATACTCATCGCTACAGTTGGAATATCCAGAAGTATTACATCGATAATAGTGGCGACCAGCTGTTAACACCCAGTTGGTGCCGTTCGGTATCCGATCATTTGTCACACTGCCTCCGCTATTACTGACAATTAATGCTTTGTAAGTACCAGCTGGCACTCCGCCAGGTTTATTATTATTACATGTGTCATCAGCAGCAAACACCCCTTGTGCCGTCATTTCACCGTTGTAACTGGAAGTGGTTACAAATATTGCCTTCCCCGCTGGTTCATCGTCTTCATTGGTGATGCTATGGTCACCTGGGTTTGCTGCATTTTGGTAATTGGTATCGGTATTGGCTACCATAACAAATTGGATGTCAAAGGACTGGTTCCCATCTGCGTAGGAATCATTTAGACCAGTGACGGTGAAGGTTTGTTTTTTGGCAGAACTTGCACATCCTGAGTCTGATGCATTCCCTGGTTCCACTTCACTATTGACCGGAAACGTGATCGGAGAGGATGTGATGTCACCACATTCCCCTGAAGCAGCCGTACCCGCCGCATAGGATTTACAGCTGATATTTAGAACCACTGGTTGTGTTGGGTTATTGCCTCCCAAACAAACGGACACTGTCGCCGTGTTGGTCGTATTTTCATTTGTATTCCCAACATGAGAAATATAAAAAGCCTTTTCGTCATCAGTGGTGGCCGCATACACATCGATGGGATCATGGACAAGTCCACCAGAGGATGTTAGTGTTGTCACTGTCCAATTTTGTGTTAAATCCACAAGGATATCATCCACATGGGTTAACACGATTTGGTTAGAACCACCTGTTTCCATAAAATTGTAGTTAGATGATGAGACAGTTACGCTGCCTGGTACTGTCCCTTCGGTTGTATCTGTACTGCTGAGTCCAATGGTCACGTCAGATCCAGGAGCGGATTGCGCAATCATCCAAATATTGGTGGAGCCACCTTCTGCCGCAGACAAACGATCTCCACTGATCCCTCGTGCTGGTCCAGAAAAATTACATGGTTGTAAGAGGTGAGTTGCATCGTTATCACAAGAACGTATGCTAAACGTTGGTTCAGAGACAGTGGTATTGTAAGTGGCATCGGTTGATGAAGCAACAAACGAAACCGTATAGTCCGCATTTCCCGTGTTTGCTGAATCAGATTTTCCTTCGACTTGGAAAGTTTGGTAAGTATTCCAATCAGTAGGAGTAAAGGTAAGAGTGGGAGTTAAAATCGTACACTTATTCCCACAATTGGAGGAAAAGGAAAGTGTTACATTGTTTGTGGGTTTTGTTCTCAGTTTCAATTGGAAACTGGAGTATTTGGTTCCGAATTGGTTACTTTCATCTGTGGCAAACCGATTGACACTTCCACCTGCCGCACCCGTCGTACCAACCGTAGAATCAAATCGCATGTAGGCATATCCCGGTACACTTTGGTCTCGGTTGTAAACGACAACGTTTCTTGGTTTGATTCCATTGTAATCCGCATCGGAGCTACTTGTATTCGAGACCTCTACTGTGTATACCTTGATGCCATCAATTTCTAAATCATCTACTGAAGTGATGGTGACGGCTTGTTCGGTAGAAAAATTTGCAGGTGTAAAGGTTAGTGTCTTTGGATTTGCAGTCCCTTCTCTGTTACTGGCGTTGACAGAATCAAACACTTCATTGATGGGAATGGTCACATTGGCAGTGGGTGCTGTTCGAAGTTTCACCTGAAAGGTTCCATAGGTCGCGGTTGCAGATGGTCCTGGTTCTTCCATCACACGTGAGATATTGGAAACTCTCACACCTGGTCCTTCATCATCTTCTACTGAAACAGAAATATCACAGGCATCTTTCCCTGAATACGTTCCAGAAACTGCTTCCCCACTTCCATTTTTTTGGGTCATGGTTCCAAGTGCCACAGTCATCGGGTCAACCTTGGCACTTCTCACACCATCATCGGCCACTCTAAAAATAAAACATTGCCTTTCTGTGAGTCCATTCCCAGTAAACGTCAGTTTGGTGGGAATATCAACTTCTGCCCCAGGGAAGTTTTGTTTAGATTCGACCCTTGTTCCATAACTGGAAGTCACTGTAATGGGGATGTCCAAACTCCCGCTAAATGGGGCAGTTGGGTAAATACAAGTTTGGAAAGAACGATACCCCCAAGCAGTGCCGCCATCGGTGTCAACATCAGATAATCCATTTTCATTGACAGTGCTAAAGGTGGAATTGACATCCCCATCTTCGACAAGGGAAACCAGTTTTGTGGAAATGGTCACATCCCCCGAACAAGCAGATGTGTCCCGATTGCCAAACACTCGATCAAATTGTTCACTGAGCCCAAATAAAAATGTGTCACTGGCAGAAACTCTTCCACTACATCCCATTAGGATAGATACTAAAAACATAAGTAGCGTTAGTGGGATCAGGTTTTTCTTTTTGTTCATAAAAAATTTCCTAAGTATAAGTGCGTTTGATTAAAACAAAGAATGTTTCCTTGTCAGTTCATTGCAATGATATTCTCAATTCGAGGTAGAATCTTTGGTACACTAATTTCTGTTAGATGTTGTTTAACTTTTCAGCAAACATTGTTAGTTGTAAAGATAAGACTCGTGATTCTACTAATGATATATGGCATACGTGAGGAAAAATGTAGATGAAGTTTAGAAATAAGTTTCACATTCGGACCCTTTATTTTTATCAATTGATTTCTTTACTTGGTGCAGAAGATAAGGACAGTTTGTTTTATGTTTAGAAATTTATTGTGCATTTTGTTTGCATCATCATTTATTTTCCAATGTCAAACCACCACCAAACCAGAATGGATGGAATCGGAATCGTTCCAAAAATTTTGTGGCTGTGTTCACATCGATGAATCCAAACCGAGTGAACATTTAGGTAGTTTGCCAGTGGGATCCTTAGATAAACTAGGAACACCTGAATACTTGGAAAAATTATACAAAGGACTACGAAGTGATTTTGAACACACAGGTACACCATTTGAAGAAGTGGGTGGGAGCCTTGTTGCCAAAGGGGTTGAACTCAAACGGATTGAAGACGATGAAAAACGCCTAAGAGAATTACTCATCATCATTGACGGGGACGTTGCTTTCCCGTCTGGGAAATCTACACTCACTCCCAAAGCAAAAGAACTCATCGCAAAAGTCGGAGATGCCATGGAAGCATACCCGGAAACCAACTGTAGGATCGGTGGCCACACGGACAGTGTGGGAGCCTTTTCAATGAACTTAAAATTGAGTAAAGAAAGATCCCAATCCGTAAAAAAAGAACTCAAACTTGTCCATAAAATCGCAGAAGAGCGATTTAAGGAAGTGGATGGTTATGCAGACCAATATAAGATCGTTGATACTATGTTAGCTGAGAAAAAAAACCGTAGAACCGAAATTTACGTAGGGACAGTTCGCATTGTTTACTAACGGTTTTATTTTTTTCAAATTTAGATCCAATCTGTTTTTATACTTTGGAGTTGTATTTATAATTGGTTGTGGTGTTTTGTTTGCAGAAGATTCCAAACAAACTTTGCCTAGTGTTGAAACCAAAAAAAACCAAACAACAACTTCTGAAAAACCAAACTCAATCCAAAATCCAAGTCCGAATCCAGACCAAGCTCCTAATTCCAATCCAACACAAGCGACTTCACTTGCTGATAGAGAAGATAACCAAACCCCGATGGAAATTTTTAATAAGGTCTATGAACATAGGTTTATGATCCGAGGAGGTTGGGGGATTGGTAAATTATCACCAGCCATCTTAAATGAAACCGGGCCCGCGTGGTTCCAAAATTCTCTCTTCCGTCAAATCACAGAACCAGGTGCACCACTTTCCATTCCTTATAAACCAGCAAAAGATTTAGGACTTAATTCACAATTCTTTGACATTCGTTATGGTTATAAAAACAAATATGAAGTCCAATACGCTGAAGATACTTCCCTTGGTGTTTACAGCCGTGACCTTCCGGCGAGTAATAATTTTTTATCTCCAAGGACAGATACCTATTGGGCGAGTAGTTTTGAAGGGAACCGGTTACTTCGTTTTGAAGGAGTGAGCCAACATTTACGATTTTCTTATACCCATCCAATTTCAAAAATATTAATGATTGGACCATCGATCAACTTCCATCGTTATACGGAACGAAACAATATTTCCTATGGATCTTATTCAACGAGTCGTCCAGAAGCAGCAGTTCCTAATAAGGTAACATGGTCGATCGGAGGAGATGCCAATGCAGAATATTCGATGAAAGGAATTCTGCCAGGTGTATATGCAAAGCTGAAACTTAGGGATTGGTGGGAGATTCGCGGCCGATTAGAGCTTCTCGACCGGAAGGGAAACTTCTCTGTGTTAGGTTCCCAAATTATACAAGAAGTTTATAATGACGGAACTTCAAATCTTGCAGTTGTTGTCCCAGCCTATGGGGGAAAAGTCAGAGACAAAGGTACAATTTTAAATTTGGAAACCTCATTCCAGTATTGTCGGTTTAGTTTGGACATCGGGATGATTAGACAAGATGTCAAACGGAACTATGATTCCTACTTTGGTGATACAGTGGGGAATGTGCATAGGAGTGATTATTCGGCAAGGAGTGTTTACATTGGTTTTTCAGAAATGTCAAACTCAGTCAAACACACGGTGACAGAATTTTATATCATGCCAGGTGTTTCGTTCTATTATGATGAGGACAAAATTTACTGATCTGCATCCAACCAATCCATTCAAAAGAATCTTCCATCATCGATCGATCAAACAAGAAAGGGTCATTTGGAAATCCAATTGGCTTAAAAATGTTTGATTTTTCCTGCAAACAGACCAATCTAAAGAGAGATGCCTTATTTAGTGACACTCTTTGCCTTCTTACTTTTTCTTGGATGTGAGAATCCCACCAATCAAGAGAAAGATTCAAAAACACAATCGACCGGTATGAACCAAACCAAACGGATTTTGTATTTCGGAGATTCTTTAACCGCTGGGTATGGGCTCCTCAATTTTGAAGATGCTTGGCCTCATCTCCTAACTAATCGTATCAATGCGGAAGGGTATTCCTACCAAATGACAAATGCTGGAGTGTCAGGTGATACAACGAGTGGGGGACTAGGACGTCTAGAATGGGTATTAGCTGAAAAACCATCTATCTTTGTACTCGAGTTAGGTGCCAATGATATGTTACGAGGGATAAGTCCATCAGTTACAAAAGAAAACCTACGTACCATGATCCACCAAATCAAATCACAATACCCAAACACCAAAATCTTGTTAGTGGGAATGATGGCGACACCCAATATGGGAAAAAAATATGCAAGTGCTTTTAATGCCATTTACCCTGATCTCGCAAAGGAAGAAAACCTTCCTCTTGTCCCTTTTATTTTAGAAAAAGTGGCAAGCATACGTAAACTCAACCAAAAAGATGGTATCCATCCAACAGAAGCTGGGCATAAATTGGTAGCGGACACAGTGTACCCTTACATAAAACCACTTCTGGAAAAATAGGAAAATTTATCATGCAAAGTCCATTCCCCATTCCACCATTTGCTCTTGAATGTAAATTGTATGCAAACGAATCCTTTGGTGCTTCCTATAAACACCCATTTGTAATTGCACTTGCTAATGGGACTTTAGATCCAAAAATCTTTCGATTTTACCAAATCCAAGACGCAAAATACTTGGAATCATTTTCTGATGCTTGTGCCATTCTTTCTACAAAGGTAACAGACCCAGACGATAAACTTTGGCTCATCGATGCAGCAAAGATGGCACTTGTGGTCGAAGGCCAACTCCACCTTGGGTATGGAAAAACTTTGGGTTATGATGCTAAAACGATTGCCGATACAGAACCAACACCGAACAATTTAGCCTACCAAAACCATATGGTATCCACTGCCTTGAAAGGATCTATCCTCGAAGGGTTTTGTGCGATTGCTCCGTGTCCTTGGCTTTACATCGAACTTGGCCAACACCTATTGCGTGAAAAGGGTACTATCCCAGACGATCATCCCTATGCCTCTTGGCTAAAGATGTATTCCGATCCTGGCTTCAATGACTACATGACCCATCTACTCGCAAAACTAGAAAAGTATTCCTTGGGTACTGACATAGCAACGAAACAGAGAGCGAAAGTAACCTTCCAACAAAGTTGTAATTATGAATGGATGTTTTGGGAGCAAGCTTGGACAAACCAGAACTGGCCTTCTCGGTAAATATCTGTTAGTTGTTAAAGGGATTTAAGCTTTCGGTTAGGATTCTGGGTGCGTGTAAGTGGGCACGTCTATTCATTCGTCCGACAAGATCCAAAATAGAACGATTACATACTGGTGAGGATCAACAATCCCATTTTGACTCAATTTTTGTTTTACCCTTTTTCGTCTTTTTTCCTTGCCGATTTGTCCTGATTCCAAATGATGGTTTCACAAACCTTCTGCGGGAATAGCTCAGCGGTAGAGCATCTCCTTGCCAAGGAGAGGGTCGCGGGTTCAAGTCCCGTTTCCCGCTAATGAAGGTATTCTTCTTTTTCTTTCCACTACACTCTCTTTTTTTACACTGGATATAACACGATGGAATTTACGGCTAAAAAAAATAACAACGCAACTTGTGACCTCAGCATTCAATTTAGCGCTGAAGAAGTCCGCACCGCCTACTCAAAGGCTTACAAAAATGCAGCTGAAAAAGTAAAAATCCCTGGTTTTCGACCAGGAAAAGCACCACTCAACATGGTGGAAAAAGTCCTTGGTGACTCCGTGATGGACGATGCTGCGAACATTATGTTAAACCAAGCAATGGCAGACCTCTTTGATAAATTGGAACACAAACCAATCCGTTTGCCTCAATTCCAAATGGAAACATTTGATAAAAATACTGGTGCGAAAGCAAAAGCCACTTACGACACAAAACCAGAAGTCACCTTACCAAAGTTAAAGAAAATCAAAATCCAACCAAAAGAAATTAAAATTTCTGATGCGGACATCCAAAAAGAATTGGAAGGAATCCAAAAAAACATGGCTCGTAACTCTTTGAAAGAAGAAGGCGAACCAGTGGAAGCTCTTGACCTCTTAGAAATTAATTATAAATTCAAAGAAACAGGCAAAGAATACCCAGAACAAAGCCAAACTGGTAAATTCCAAATGGGTGCTCCCCAAAACCCACCAGGGTTTGAATCCAATTTGCTCGGAATGAAGTTGAATGAAACGAAAGAGTTTACCTTCACTTACCCAGATGTCTATCCAGCATCCCCAGAGTCTGCTGGAAAATCTATTATCTACACAGTAACGGTTACAGCGATTTACAAAGTGACGTATCCAGAAATCAATGACGACTTCGCATCAGAAGTAGATGGTTCTGCCAACTTACAAGAGTTAAAAGAAAAAACAAAAAAACAACTCGTTGAAATTTTTGGCAATGCTCTCACAAAACGAGCTACAGATGATGCCTACAACGAAATCATCAAAGAATCCAAATTTATCATCCCAGAATCACTGATACTTGAAGAAACAGAAACGGTTTTCAAAAACTTTATGCGTGAATTTGGTCTTCCAGTAACTTCACTCTCCGATTATGCAAAACGCCTCGGTAAGGAAGAAAAGGAAGTTCGAGAGTCTTTCTCCAAAGCGGCAGAAAAACGCATCCAAACTTATATTTTGAAGCAAAAGATCGCCGAAGACTACAAAATTGCGATTTCAGATGAAGAAGTGGAGGTGGGTTACGAAAAAGAAGCCACTGCCCAAGGAATTCCTGCCGAAACCCTCAAAAAAGAAGTCCAAAAACAGATGGCGGAAACCTACTACCGTGACAAATTCCTGTTTGATAAAATTGACGAGTTTGTTTACGCTGAAGTAGAGAAAAAATCGCCAAAAGCAATTTCAACGGAAGAAGCTGAGAAAATACTTAGCGGGAAAGAAGAGTAAACTATGTCCACACTGATGCCTTATGTCATTGAACAAACAAGCCGTGGCGAACGCCAATACGACATTTTTTCACGGTTATTAAAAGATCGGATCATTTTTTTAGGTTCTGCAATCGATGAAACTTATGCGAATGTGATCTCAGCTCAACTATTGTTTTTAGAAGCAGAAAACCCAGACAGAGATATTTATCTGTACATCAATAGCCCAGGTGGTTATGTGAGTTCTGGACTTGCTATTTATGACACAATGCAACTCATCAAACCAGAGGTGAGAACCCTTTGTATTGGCCAGGCATCTTCTATGGCAGCACTTTTACTTGCTGGTGGAGCGAAAGGAAAACGATCAGCACTTCCCAATTCTCGGATTATGTTACACCAGCCTTACGGTGGAGCAGGTGGACAGGCTTCTGATATTGAAATCTCTGCAAAAGAAATCATCAAGATCAAAGACAAACTCATCGATCTTTATGGAAGACACACAGGAAAAACTTCTGACCAAATCCGTAAAGATACTGAAAGAAATTTCTTTATGAGTGCTGATGAAGCCAAAGAATACGGCATCATTGATAACGTGATCCAAGAACGCAAACAAATGCCACAAGCCTAAAAGGGGGCAAATCTCCATGACCAAACGTGCAAGCCAAACGGGTAATTCCAGAGAAAAATTACATTGTTCTTTCTGCGGAAAGGCCCAAGACGAAGTAAGAAGGCTTGTTGCAGGTCCTGGAGTATATATCTGCGATGAGTGTATTTCCTTGTGTAATGAAATCATCGCAGAAGAACCACAATCAGGTGAGAAAACTGCCATTGTGGGAGATATCCCAAAACCAACGGAAATCAAAAAAATCTTAGATCAGTATGTCATTGGGCAAGAACAAGCAAAAAAGGCTTTGGCTGTTGCCGTCTACAATCATTACAAACGTATCTTTCATAACGAACGTAAGGCGGGTGATGTAGAATTAGAAAAATCTAATATCATGCTCATTGGACCAACTGGTTCTGGAAAAACCTTACTGGCCCAAACACTTGCTCGTATCTTAAAAGTTCCTTTTGCGATTGTGGATGCTACGGCTCTCACTGAGGCAGGGTATGTGGGTGAAGATGTGGAAAACATCATCCTCAAACTCATTCAAAATGCTGACAATGATGTGAAACGTGCTGAGATGGGAATCATCTACATCGACGAAATTGATAAGATTTCACGCAAGTCTGACTCTGCCTCCATCACTCGTGATGTGAGTGGAGAAGGTGTCCAACAAGCTCTCCTCAAAATCATTGAAGGAACTGTTGCCAATGTCCCACCACAAGGCGGGCGAAAACACCCCCACCAGGAATACATCCCAGTCGAAACCAAAAATATCCTCTTTATCTGTGGGGGAGCCTTTGTGGGTCTCACTGATATCATCAAACAACGAGTTGGTGTAAAGTCGATTGGATTCCATTCCAATGAAGTTGTGAATGACAAAGGTAGAAAAATCGAAGAAGGGGAATCTGTGGTGCACCATGTGATCCCTGATGATTTGATGAAATTTGGTCTTATCCCTGAATTCATTGGACGTCTTCCGATCATAGCGACTCTCGACGAACTTACGATTGAAAGTTTAAAATCGATTTTTACAGAACCAAAAAATTCCCTTCTCAAACAATACCAAAAGATGTTTGATATTGAAAATGTAAAACTCAAGTTCACTGAATCTGCTATCGAAGCCATTGCCCAAACAGCCATCAAACGAGAGAGTGGTGCGAGGGGACTACGAGCCATTGTAGAAGAGATCATGATGGAACTCATGTTCCAAATCCCGTCTCGTAAAGATGTTTTGGAAGTTGTTGTCACTGACGAAACTGTTCTCAAAAAAGAAGCACCGATTACGATTTTGAAAGGGGACATCGAAAAGATCGCATAGATATGGTTTGATTGTGAAATCTAACATATTCTATTTATGTTTCTGCGTATCGTTTGGTTTCTGGTTTGTCCATTGCCAAACGGCAAATCAATCATCGGCAGACCTTGTAAACGAAAACACAAATCCAATTAAATCCTCAATCGAATGGATGAAAATCAAAGAGACGGTTTGGATCCACAAAAGTTTTGGTAGTTTCCAAGGGAAAATGTATGAATCCAATGGCCTTGTTGTTCTAACAAATAAAGGTGTTGTCGTCATTGATACTGCATGGACAGAACCACAAACAGAGGAACTAATCCTTGGAATACAATCCAAATTCCAAAAAGAAATTTTATTCCTCATTGTCACACATGCACATGACGACCGTATGGCGGGAGTTTCCCAATTCCATAAACGAAATATCTCAGTTTATAGCACAAATTTAACTGCAAAATTGGCAAAAGAAAAAGGATATGGAAAAACCAATCCCATCTTAGATATCCAAACAAGACTCTATGCCGGGAATCATTCCGTAGAAATCTTTTTTCCAGGTCATGGGCATTCACCTGACAATATTGTGGTATGGTTACCAGAGACTCATATCCTCTTTGCAGGTTGTCTTGTAAAGGCAATTGATGCAACAGACTTGGGGAATGTAAAAGATGCAAATGTTGTAGAATGGGAGAATGCAGTGAAACGTGTGTTAATTAGATACCCGGATGCCGAAGTTGTGGTTCCAGGGCATGGGAACTGGGGCAAACTTGAATTGCTCCGCCATACAATTCGGTTACTTGTTTCTTCGAACCACTAATATGGATAGTTTTTCCATGGGATTGGTGAGGTTTCTTTCACGACCAAGGGAACTCATTTTTTTTGCAATGGCAAGTAACATTTGGCGAGCGGAACTTGGCCTTAAATCGAGAAGATAATCCACAAATTCTTCCATGATTTCAAACGATGTGAGACCAAATTGGGTGAGTGTTCTGTCACTTGCCCAAACTAAATAATCTCCAATTTCAATTCCATCGGCAATTGAGATTGGGTGTTTGTGGTTAGGATACCAATGGTCATCCCCACTGCCTTCGATCACTTGGATGCCGTGGTCAGAAAATTGAAAGATGGGCATGTCCATGTAATGTAAAAAAGACATTTTATCATCTTTGTTTTGGATCACAAATGCAGAGAGTTTTAATTTTAAAAACGCAAATTGGTGGAGTGCAAATTTTAGTTTGGTTAATAGTTCTTCAGTGGAAAATAAACCATCGCCAAACGAGGAAATAATGCCATGGATAAAAACTTTTTCGGAAGATTCCAAAATCCCAGGTTCCATATGGCCTGCAATAATCCCAAACAAACCATCTTTCGCACGAACAATCCTTATATAATCTGCACCCGCATAACGCATCACTGATGGGAATACTGCCACATCAAAACCTGGAATATTTGGAATTTTGATATCAGGGATTTGTTTGTTTACCGAAGAAGCTTGGGTAGTTTTCCAATCAAATTTGTTTTCGAATTGTTCTTCGTCGAGTCCCTCTTCTCCTTGCAATAGTGTGAACATCACAGATTTATAAATTTTGTATTCATCTGAATTCCGACTTAAGTTTCGGATGTCTTTTGGAATTTCATTTTCACTATCTTGGATATGAAACACGATGTGAAGGATGTATTGGTATAAAAATCCAAGAAAATAATATACGATAAAACTAATACACAATGCCAAAAGAAAGGAACTATAGATCCCTACTAAATTGAAATTGAGAGTATTCTCTCCTTTTGGATTTTGCCAGTGAGTGAAAGTAAATTCAGCAAAAAGAAAGTGGATGAAAAAAAATAAAAAACTTATGATGCCAAGTAAAATTGGCAATTTGACTCGGTAACTCATTTTGAATCTGTCGCTTCCAATACTTTCATCAAAATGGCAGATAAAAAGAATAAAAAGCTGAGTGGAACAAGTAACATGAGCATCGAAAATACATCTGGTCCTGGTGACAACACAGCTGATACAACTGCGATGATGAGTACCGCTTCTCTCCAACGTGAAATCAAAAACCTTGAAGATAATATTCCAATCCGACCAAGTAAAATGAGTACAATGGGGAGTTGGAACGAAGCCCCAAACACTAAGTGTAAATTAAAAAACAAATCGTAATATTCATCGATTGGCAAATACGGATCAACTCCATCCGGTCGCAACACGACTAGGAACACCCGTAAAAAATTTTCAAATACAGTAAACCAACAGAGAGCAAGCCCTGACCAAAAAAGTAAGGTAGAAAATAAGATAATGAATTTTCCCCATTTTTCAGTCCTTGGGTCTACAGCGGGCGCAATGAATCCCCAACTGATGTACAATAAAAATGGAAGGGAAACAAGAACTGAAAGGATAAAGGACGTTTTCAAATAAATGAGAAACGGTGCCATGAGTTGGATCTGAAAAAAATGGGCATCTGGTCCAAGGACTGATTTGTAAGGTTGGATGAGAAAACTATGTATCTCACTGCCAAAATACAAGGTTCCAACCATAAACAAAGAAACAACTAAGATTGAATAGATTAGTCTTTGGCGGAGTTCCTCCAAATGGTCTCCCAGGGACATATATTTTTCCCTGGTTTCCGAATCCTCCGGCAGTGGCAGCGCAGTTCTATTTTTTTTTGCCAATGGGGTCGATTAAGCTTTTTTCTTTTTTGTGGATTTGGAATTGGACTGCGCAGACTGTTTTGGTTCTTCTACCGGAAAACTGGTTTGGGCAGGTTCCTCGTCTTGTCCTGTGAGAGACTTTCTAAATTCTTTGATCCCTGAACCCAAGTCCTTGGCAAGGCTTGGCAATCGTTTTCCACCAAAAAAAAGTAAGGCTAAAAAAACGATGAGTGCAATCTCCCATGGTCCTAAATTAAAAAAAGCAATAGGTGCTTGAAAAGAAAACGGATTGGATGGCATATTTCCCTCTTAAGGCAAGAGTTATGCAAACGAATCTGGAAGCAAGCGGAATGATAGAATTCTTTAAGGTCTTGCCAAACCTATTTTCTGGTGGGGTGTACCTCTCCGATCCCAAAACCGGGCAAATTTTATTTTCGAATGACTTTTTCAAAAATAATTTAGGTTGTGCCAAGCCAGGAAAAGATTGTTTGGAATCAGATTTACTCGCCTGGGTATCAGATGAAGACAAAGAAACATTTAGAGAACAAATCCTTTCTCCTTTGAAACTCAGTGACAGAGATCAAATTTCTGGTGATTTTAGATTTCAAATGCCAAATGAAACACTTGTTCGGTGGTTTCAGTTTGAAAAAAGAAAAGTGAACATTCCAAGTATGGAATCTTCTTTACAAATTGTATTTGTTCGGGATGTAACAAACGAAAAAACTAACGAAATCAATATCGTCGAACAGATCCAATTTTTCCTAGGGCTTTTTGAAAATGCCTCTGTTGGAATGGCACTACAAGATTGGGAAGGTGGTTACTTTCGTATCAACCCAAGGTTTACGGAAATCACAGGTTATAGTTTCCAAAATCTGACAGACTTAAATATCAAACGGATCAAAGGGGAACCTATCTCAGATGAAGAGATGGAATATTTCAGTTTTTTCAAAGAAGGCGCTGAAGAATCAAGACTCACACGTAAAGATGGAAGAAGGATCAATGTCTATAGGCGGATTAGTGCATTTCGTAACTCCCAAGGCAAACCTGATTTTTATTATGTATTCTTAGATGATGTAACAGAAAAAAAACAATTAGAATCATATCAATTACATTCACAAAAAATGGAAACCATAGGAAGCCTTGCGACCAATATTGCACATGATTTAAATAATTATTTGCAACCGATTCATGTGTTTTCACAACTTGGCAAAGAACAAATTAATGCAGGGAATTTCAACCAAAACCAAGTTTTGGATTATTTGGAGAAAATACGAATGGGAGCAGATAATGCTCGTTCCATGATTCATCGTATTATCCATTATTCTAAAACAAAAAACGAACATTCAGTGACAAAAATTGATATTTCTTCTGTGGTTGAATCCACAATTCCACTGCTTGTAGCTGGATTGCCAAAAAACGTAGAAGCACAATTTGAATTTTTTAGATCACCTCTTTTTACAAAAGTGGATGCTGTCCAGTTTTCCAAAATTTTATGCGAGCTCACATCGGGTGGTATTTTGGCCTGGGATGATCGCAAACGTGGTCTTGTGCAAATCCAAACTCATCCTTCTGATGAAGTGCGTTTGTTAGTCTCATTAGAATTTTCAGGGTTGTCGTTACCAAGTTTGTCAGAACTAACCACATTAGATTTGGTGAATTTTAGAGATGAAGATTTCCAATGGACCGGAATTCATTTGATCAATCGGTATATAAAAAATTGGGGAGGTGAGTTTTATTTAGATAAACCTGATCCAATGACTTTAAAGATTTTTATCTATTTACCTCTCGAAGAAGCACTGCCAGTTGCGAATGTATATCCAAACAATCGAGAATCAAAACCAAAAGATGTATGGTCTGAAATTTCAAAAAGGAATGTTTGGATTGTTGAAGATGATGAAGCAGCAAGTGAAGCAATTTGTTTTGTATTATCTCAAAAACAAATCAAACCAAAGGTGTTTACTACATCGACCAAAGCAATTGACCAACTAAACGAAGAAATACCTGATTTTGTTTTATCCGATTATCGTTTAAAGGAGATGAGTGGGTTAGTTTTGATTCGTAAGGTCAAACAAAAAAATCCGAATCTTTCTGCGGTTTTGTATACGGGGAATATGGATGGATTGGACGCCGACGAACTATTGAAGGAAGGGATATTGGTTCGTTCTAAACCAATATCCGTTGATGAATTGTACGAATCAATTTTGTTATCGTTTGGATTTCTTTGATTTTTTTACTTCTTCTGCACCAGTTGTATCTTTGATGAATTGGATCATTTCTTTTTCAATCAAAGTTTTGTCCGATTTGACATATTTGGAAAGTAAAACATGTGCTCCATCCTCGATTTTTAAGAGTCGGTTTTTTGGATTGGCATTTGGACCCTTTTGGATTTTGTCATATACATCTAACATCGCTTTTATGGAAGCAACAAAGTCGTGTTCCTTCTCTGATTTGTAATAGTACATAAGTAAAGTCGGTGCACTTATCTTAGAATATGGATTTTCTTTATCCATAAAACGTTTGAGGTTTAATATATTTTGTAAGGCACCAAAGTATTGGTCTAAATACCAATACTTTGCTGACTCATCCTTGGGATCTGTTTTGGAAATACGAATTTCACCTTTAATAGATTCGATAAACGATTTCCCCCAATGAAATCGGAATATATGTGCTGTTGGATCATCAAAATCATAAAATGGAGAAGCTAAGATCAAACTGTCTATCAGTTCAGGATGTTTTGCGGCCAGGTAGGTTGCAATATTTCCACCCATACTTGTCCCAATAACAACCGTTTTATGGCCAAGTTCTTTTGCATAAATTAGACTATCTTCTGCATCTTGTAAGTATTTTTGAAATGGGGTATTTAGATGGTCTTCGATATTGGTGCCATGGCCTGGGAGACGGACGTAATAGGTGTTGGCTCCAAAATACTCACTTAGTTTGTTTGTGACTTCTTCTCCTTCCCCGCGACTGGCCCCAAAGCCATGAAGGTATAGGATTACAATTGGAGTCGGATCTTCTGAAACCCGTAATAAAAACTCTTCATTATTTGGTTTTGTTTTTTCTTTTTTGCTGATCTCTAACTCGTTTTGGTAGAAGGCTTCGAAATTTTCGAATTTGCGTGTAGAATCATAATTGTATTCGCCAGTAGACCAGTTGTAAGTGGATACTAGAAAGGAAGAAAGAATGAGAGTGATTGCGGTCACCCATTTGATTATTAATCTCATCGAGGTTCTCTTGTTCCGAAAGGTAAATACTACAAATTTAGGAATTCTGTTACTAATTCAAGTCAATTTGTTTAGTTTTTGTCACAAATCGAATGTTAGCCAGACTTTATGGACCATACCTGTGCCTGATGTAGCAAAAACAACTGCTGTTTATGGAGAAATCCAAAATCCCTCAGACAATGAGATCACAATTGTTGCACTCGAAAGTAACGAATACAAAAAAGTAGAATTCCATACAATGGTTTTAGATAATGAAGGGATTATGAGGATGAAGAAAATGGAATTTCCCATTTCTCTAAAACCAAAAGAAATCATCAAGTTGGAGAGAGGTGGCTCTCATCTTATGTTATACGATAAACAAACTACGAAGGAAAAATTAATGATCACGATCCAATATTCAAATGGAACAATGGAAAAACATGTGGTCGAAAAAAAATCTTTATGAATTATTCTAAATTTATCAAAATCCTTTTCGTTTCATTTTTGATATTTAGTTTTCACCGATGTGGATCTGGTATTGAGCTCACCGAACTTCCTATTGGCGGAAATATTGATGCCATTGACAAGTTTGGAAAAAGGGTAAATTTGCAAGAATTCCGAGAACCAGTATTACTGGTTTTTTTTGGATATACTTACTGTCCTGATTTTTGTCCTAACACACTTGCCAAAATCAAAGCAGCGACAGAAGGTTTTTCGGAAGCAGATAAAAACAAATTTCGGGTAGTGTTTGTTTCAATCGACCCGGAAAGGGATTCCACAGAAACTGTGACCAAGTATGTACAATTTTATATTCCAAATGCAGTTGGTTATAGTTTTGATGCAAATACTACAAGCCAAATCTTAAAACAATATGCTGCCTACGTCGAGAAATCAAAAGATGGACTTTCGTTTGATCACTCGACGTATCTCTACGTTTTGGATTCCCAGAGGAAAACTCGGAAACTCATCAAATCAACCGATGGGAAAGATGTGATCACAAAAACAATACTTTCTTTAGGCGGCGATTCCGTTCAAACGAAGTAACGCTTCGATGTCTGGATCTTTGCCATAGAAGTCTCTGAAAAGATTCATGGCATTGGCTGACCCACCTTTTTCCAACACTGTTTTTCGGAAATGCGCTGCGTGTTCCAAATCAAAAACACCTTTATCGACAAATGAATAAAATGCATTGGCCGATAGTAGTTCCGCCCATTTATAAGAGTAATATCCTGCCGCATAACCACCAGCAAAGATATGTGTAAATGAATTTTGGAATTTGTTGTAAGTAGGAGGAAGCACAACTGCAATTTCGTTTCTTACTTGGTTTAGAATTTCTTGTACTCTTTCTTCTGTTGGTTTTTCTTTATGAACCAACATATCAAATTTTGCAAATTCTAACTGTCTTACAACTCCCATAGCAGACATAAAGTTTTTTGCTTTCACCATTGTTTCGATATAGGAGTTAGGAATTGGTTCTTTTGTTTGGTAGTGTTTAGCAAAAAGTTGTAATACCTTAGGTTCATACACAAAGTTTTCTAAAAATTGAGATGGGAATTCCACAGCATCCCATTCTACACCATTGACTCCACTCACAAAGGCTTCCTTTACCTGAGAAAGTAAGTGGTGCAGGGCATGACCCAATTCATGGAATAAGGTTACGACATCGCTTGGTCTTAGTAAACTTGGTTGGTTGTCGGTGGCTTTTGGAAAACTTGCTACAACGAAGGCGATGGGTAGTTCTGTTTTTCCTGTTTCATCTTGGAAGTGTGGTTTCCAGTTGTGCATCCAGGCCCCACCTTTTTTATCACTTCGAACTTCTAAATCAAGATACAATCTGGATCTTGTTTTTCCTTCCACAACGAGATCATAACAGAGAACAGTCGGTTCCCAAACGTTTGTTTGTGTTTGTTTAAAGGTAACTCCAAGTAATTTTTCTAAAAATTGAAAGGTTCCTTGGATGACTGTTTCTTTTTCTAAATAGGGGCGGTAAATTTCTTCATCATAGGAAAATGATTCTTTTTTTAATTTTTCTGAATAGAAAGTGAGATCCCAAGGTTCTAAATCATCTTGTCCGAGTTTTTTTGCGAACGATTTGATCTCTTTATATTCTTTTTCGGCGATTGGTTTTGCTTTTTTCCCGAGATGGTCTAAGAATTGTATCACTTCTTCTGGACTGTTCGCAACTTTTGTCGCTAAACTCAAATGGGCGTAAGTTTCAAATCCCAAAAGTTTTGCTTCTTTGTCTCGTAAGGATAAAATTTCTTCTATGAGTTTTCCATTCTCTGGAGCTCTCGTGCAGTAGGCATCATACAGTTGTTTTCGAACCTGTCGGTTTTCACCATATGTCATATAAGCGATGTAAGATGGAAAGTGAAGAGTGAACTTATATGTACCATCTGGTTGTTTTGCTGAAATTTTGTCGCTTTCCGGAATGGATGTAACATCTTCTTCTTTTAAATAAAGAGCAAAAGCATTTGTAGCATTCAGCACATTCTGTGAAAACTGATTCGTTAAGTCAGATAATTTGATACGGATGTTTTTTAGTTCTTCTTTTGTTGCCAAGTTAAGACCAACACCTGATAATCGAAAGTCCCTTATTTCGTTTTCCAAAACTTTATTTTGTTCTTCGTTAATTGTTTTGTCAGAGGTTTGTATTTGTAAGAGTGCAGAAAAAATTTCTTCATTTTGGCCAAGGTCAGTATAATATTCACTGAGTTTGGGTAATAATCGACTATAGATCGTTTGGCTTTCTTCATTATTTTTTACCGAGTTGAGATGAGACACTTCCGTAACCAAATCTCCAAGTTCAGTTTGAACCCTTTGGTAAGGTTTTAAAAAATTTTGAAAGGATATATTTGGTTGTTTGAGTAAGGATTGGATAAGTTGTTTGTTCGACTCCATTTTTTCTAAAATGGCAGATTCTTTTTGGGCTAAATTATTCGAATGAAATTCTGGAAACATCGGTACCTCGTATGAATTAGACTCGATTTCGAATCCTTAGAGGCCATATTGGTGTGAAAGGAAAAGTATGCCACCGGAAAAAAGGAAAATTGTATTCTTCGATGGGGTTTGCCATCTATGTATGGGTTCAGTTCAATTTTTATTAAAACAGAACAAAAAAGAATCCTTATTTTTTTCGGCTATTGGTTCACAAACCTTTTCAGATCTAATCTCAGAAGGCGAAAAAAATTCATTACCTGATAGCATCATCTATTGGAACGAAGGGAAAATTTTTGTGGAATCGGATGCCATTCTTGGTATTGCGTATGAGTTAGGATTCCCATGGAATCTAAGTTTGATCTTTTGGATCATTCCAAGAGGGTTACGCAATTTTTTTTATCGCTTCATTGCCAAACATAGATACCAGTGGTTTGGCAAAGCAGAAAGTTGTATGGTTCCTACTCCTGAAGTGAAACGACGGTTCCTAAACTAAGGATTTGATCTCACAAGTCGCAATTGTAAAGTTTTGTTCCGATCATATACATATAGGGAAATCGGTTCGCCTAACAATTCTAGTTTGATTCCCATTGAGTCTAACATAAGTCTGTCCGATTCTGTTAGAAGTATGGTTCCTTTTATTGTCATAATTTCATCAAACCCAATTTCTTTTATGGGTTGGTGTAAGTAAAAAGCAAAACTTGGAATACCTAGACCACCAAACGAAAACAAGGTCTCATTTGGTTCTAATGACTTTTGAATTGTATACGCTAATTTTTTTGTTTCTGTTCTCATATCGCTAAATTTTGGTAAAATCAAGAAAGTAATGATGAAAATCATCACTAAGGAAGTTGTTAGATACAATCGGTACAAATAGATTTGGTTGTGTTTCTTCGACAACTGTTCAGCAAGTAAAATAGATAAGATTGGATATGCGCTTAAAGGATAAGAAGGTAACTTACTCGATAAAAACTCATAAAATACCCAAGAAAATACAAGACCAATCATCAAATAAGAACGTGGTGACAGTGGCAAAAGAATTCCATTCCGAAAGGATGAAAAAATTGAATCTTTGATAGTTTTGGCATTCATATGAGAAACTAATCTCCAAAACATTTCTTTTAAAAAAGAAAGATAGACACGGCTCCAAGGGAACAATGTCACAACAAATAACACAAAATAGGTGCCTGGTGGTCCCGATTGTCCAAACACTGGGTTTGTGGCACGTCTTAGAATGTACCAGTCAATCATCCAACGAATCAGTGTGCCTCCATCTTTTTGCCAGGAGAGATAACCCCATGCCAAGATTGGTAGTATTGCCAAAGGTAAACCAAACCATGGTTGCAGTTTCCATATGGTGGGTCGAATCTTTGAAAAAAATAACAAGAGAAAACAAGTTCCTCCTAGAAATATCAATATAGGAGGACCTTTTGCTAGCACTCCGAGTCCCACTGCAAACCAAAAGATACAAGCATAGAACCATTTCTCAGTTCGTATAAAATGGTGTAGGGAGGTAAATCCAAGCATTCCAAAAAACACTAACAACGAATCAACGAGTGCTATTTTACCATTTAATGGAAAGTACAAAGAAAAACTTAAGATACTAAAAGCATACAGTGCGGTCCTGCTATTGAACATAACAGAAGCTAGATGGTATGTTAGGAGTGAAGTTCCGAGAATACATAAACTTGGAAACAGTCTCAATACGAATTCGTTTGTACCGAAAATTTGGAATAAAAAAGAAATGATCCAAAAATGCAAAGGAGGTTTTTTATGTGGGGTAGAATATGGGAATTCTATTTGTAAATAATCTCCTGATTCGGACATGGTCCTTGCAAAACCCGCATAAGCTGCTTCATCCTGGTCGATTAAGGGTGAGGCATTACCAAGTAAAAGATACACCACGAAGGGAAACAGTAGGATTAAAAATGTACGTTTTGGAGTGAAAAATGTCACATTCCTAGAAGGAAAACCCTGCCTACCTTGTCAAAGCCAAATTGATCGATTGGACTTTGTATCCATTTTGTAACAAAACTGGAATCAAAATGGAAAATAGATTTTGTAACATTATCCTATGTTACTGCACGTTCCAGGGCCCACTCTTACATCTGAAGAGAAACTCACAAGGCCTTCCCTTTGGAAGTATCGATATCCTTTATTTGCCCTCGCCCTTCTGGGTATTTTATGTTTTTACCAATTGGCAGTCGTTCTTTTACTCCGCAAATCGCATTCACAACAAACAAAACCATTTTCAGGTACGTTAATTTCGAACCCCTACCAAAACTGGAAAGTAGGTTCTCGTGAGAAAATTTCCTTACATGCACACTCTGATGAAGTATGGTTCACACCAGAACGACATACAATCAAAGAAATTGTAGGTGAATATCAAAAAGAAGGTTTTTCAAATATCGCTATCACCGACTACGGACAAATTTCAAATACCGAAGACCCAAACTATATCCGCGGGATGGAATGGGGACAAAACATTAAAAAAAGACATATCCTGGCAATTGGGATCCAAAAAGCATTTTATGATTTTTTCCCGATTTATGCATCCAGAGAAAACCTGAATTGGGTAATGGATCGTATGAAAAAGTTAGGTGGTTATGTAATTTTACCACATCCCAAATTATTTGATTCTTATTCCAGAGAAGAAATGTTATCTCTTGAAGGTTTTCAAGCTGTAGAAGTATATTCTCCATATGGCGATGATACTAAGATATTAGATAACCTTTTGAGTGTTGGGAAAAATGTTCATTGTATGGCAAGTGATGATCTACATTATTTTTCAGAAAGTATTGTAAAAAACTTTGACCAACCATTCTGGAAAGACATGATCCAAACTCTTGGCCACCAAAGAGGTAGGAAAGGGGAAAGTTTTTTACGTTACATTGTTACAAATTCGGGAGTTAAAGACCAGGATGCCGTATTGCAGGCATTAAATGAAGGATCTTTCTACTGTGTGAAAAAATTCTTTCAAGGTGCAGAGGATCCAAAAGTTCCAGAAATCCATGTGAATGCCAAAAACCAAATCCAAGTGAAAGCTGAAGAAAGGTATTTGGAAATTCGATTCATAGGAAAACTGGGAGAAGTGTTACAAATTAGCCCCGATACCAATATTGCCACTTACCAAATACAAGAATCAGATCCTTATGTGCGAGTGGAACTGATTGCTTTGACAGGATCTATTGTGTCGAATGCAATCATAAGAAACAAATAAATTTGGTCTTTTCGCCTCGTTCTTGGAATTTGTTTTGTTAAAATCTATAGATTCTGTTCCAAATTCCAAGTTTCATTTTGTTATACTGAGATACCGTAAAAATCACAAACGATCATTTAAACGATAAATTTTGAGCAGATCCGTCAAAGGCATCAAAGTACGCTTTGGAAGTTTCTTCGTATTGTTTCACTGTGCCGAGCGCAGCTTGGCCTGCAATACTTGCTCCCAAGGCAACGTAGGTTCGATTGAACGCTTCGTCGACTGACATAAAATCAGTCCCTCCTACAGTGGGGCTCGGATAATCGGCTGGAACTTGGTCTGCGGTGAGTTGGTCAGTCACATACCCATTGATATTAAAGATTCCATACGAAAGTTTTGCTCCGGCGAAACTAGATGCTGGTAAATTGCAGATTGTTTCTGCTTTTGTTGCCAGTGTCGTAAAAGTTGCTTTTGCTGTTGTTTGGAAGGGGGAATCAAACTTTTGCATATAGGCTAAAACATAATAGATATTATCACTACCACCACATGCAGTTTTCAATTGGTCTAATCCAGCAGCACCCGATGGATTGATTTCTTTTAATTTTGTAAAACTCAATCGAACTACCGAACGAAAACAAAGTTGTCTACCTGAATCCACTTCAGTTAACACCACACGACCATGTTTACTGATCCACGAAGCATTTTCTGGGCCATTTCGCCAAGTATAGGTTTGGAATTTGGTTCCGTAAACAGATTCGTTTCCAGTGTAACTTTCGGTGATCACATCTCCCACATTAGCGAATTGAGGGTTCCCAAAATCAACTAACCGGTAATAGACGAGTGCACCATCATTTCCTAATGTAGTACTCGGATCATCAAAAAATAATTGTAGAGAAGGGGTGGAAGCACCAGTTTTTTTGATCTCAAAAAAATGATTAAAAGTTTTGTTCCCAGTGTATGCAGTGGAAGCGATATTTGCCGTTGGTGTATTGATTTTGATGGTAAGTGTTGCGGAACCAAATCCGCTCAGATTGACATTGGTTAAAACATCGGTCCTGGTTTCTCCTGGATTATTGAAGTAACCTGCATTTTTTAGAGCTAGGATCAAACTATCGATGATGCCAGAGTTTCCACGTGCCCAAGTGGCAGATTGCCTCACAAAACCCCAGTTATCTGCACTTGTGGCAGACCAAAGTTTTTCTGATCCAAAACCTATATGAATCGTTTCCGCTAACATTTCAGAAAGGATGGTGTGAGAGGATTTTCTTGTTTGTTTGTGAAAGTCGGAAAATTGAAAACTAACACTTAAAAATAAAAAGAGTAATAGGAGTTTTTTCATAGTCTATTCCGCAATTCCTTTGGGAATACAAATTGTAAACCCAGACTTTGGGCCCGTGCAACCTGCTGCTAAATTGTAGCTCCAAATCGACAACAAAAGTGCATTTAAGACATCCTTATCTTTTTTATCATCTTTTTCAAACAAGGAACAAGATACGAAGATACTGACGAGAAAAATTGTTAGTAGTTTGGAAAGTAAAGCTCTCATACCTGATATAACAACAGGTAAGAGAGGTTTTTGCAAGGAAATTTAACGAGATAGGATTTCGTATTCCCATTCGGTCACAAGACTCTGTTCGATGGGAGAGGTGAGAGTCGGTGGAGGAGTTAGGGAACGAGCTAATGTTTTCGTACCTGTCACAGCAGGTGGTAACAATCGGTAAAAGGAATCTTCCTTTTTGCCACGGAGTTGGAATTCTTTCCATTCTTCTCTTGTGACAAAGGCACGGATGCGGTCTTTAGACGGTGTCTCTGAGGCTTTGAAAGAGATTCGTTTGTCTGGTATGGTGACTCGTTCCCCTTTTCTCACAAAATTATCATTTTGCATTTGGTTTGGGAAAAGTAAAACAGGTTCTCCCTTTTGGTTTTCAGGGATAAGGACCACGTAAACATAATTGTCTTCTGTGGTTTCAATTTCAAAACGAATCGGTTCACCCGCTACATAAGTAGATTTGAGAGAATTGATTTTTACTTGGGAAGTGGCACTTGCTCCCGTGTGGGAAAGAGCTAAGTAGATATTTTTTTTATCTAAGTAACTTAAGAAATCGGAAACAAGGGTTTTCGAAAGTGATTCAGGCAGTGCATTGCGATATTCCAAAGTTTCGTGTAAAACATCGACAAACGAAATAAGCGCCTGACCATCTTCCATGGATACAAGAAGCAACTTATCCACTTGGGTCAATGCTTGGAGATTGGTTTTTGTTTCTTCCGTTGCATCGCCACGTTTGTCAAATTCCCATGTTCTTTCTTCCGTATCCGGAAACGTGACAGTGACGACTCCTCTACCTGTGGATTGGATTTGTTCTTTGATAAAATCACGTAAGGTTCTACTCTCATCTGTGGAAGGGTAAGCTTCCACGGCAATTTTGTAGACTGGTGTTGTGCCGATCCGATCAACAGAGAATATTGATAAGATGGCAGCCGAGAAAATGATCAAAAAACGTTTCATGATTAACCTTGGCCTTTGTAGTCGTTCATGATCTGATCATTTTTTTCGTATTGTTCTTTGATGCGTTGGTAGTTTTCTTCTTTGATGGCTTTGAACTGTTCGAAGATGTGCATTTTTTCTTTCACAAATTCATCTAAAATTTGTTTTTTCAATTCTTTGCCAGAGACAACTACTTCTTCATTTTCACGCACTAAGGTTTGTTTGCCTTTTTTATCAGGACTGACTGCAACAGTACCTTCATTCACATAAACTCCCGTTTCAACATCTTTTAATTCTTCGTCTTCACCACCTTGGTTCGGAGTCGCAACGAGGAATTCTGTCCCACGGACACCTGCCACAAAACTTGGGTTGACAACGCTGAGTTGAGCGTCACTAGGTCCGCCGTTTGCAGGTTTATGAGCTTTTACGAATAATTTTCCGCCAACTAAATTGAGAGTCGTGGATTTTGTTTTGGGATTCAGTAAATCATCAATGCGAAGTGAAGAATATTTTGAGAGTCGGATGGTTGCTTGTGTAGCCAACTGGATTTCGCAAGTTCCATCTTCTGATGTGATGGTATCGCCCTTTTTTAGGACACTCCCTAATTTGACTGGCTCTTTTGCTTTCTTAAAACGTGGGCCGGAAAGGTAATTTTTTCCTTGGATGAAACTTACCACTCCTACTTCATCAGCAAATACGGTGGTGGCGGTAAGGAAAAACAAAAAGAAGGGAATCAAACGAATCATGCCACTTTTATAATGTATAAGCGTTCGCTTACAAGCCAAAAATGAGAAAAAAAAATCAAAAAAATACCTACAATTCCTAGAAATTAGAACCAATATCATTTTCGACCACCTATCTTCTGATATGTGGCGTATATTTGGAACCTCTCTTTTGACCTTCTCTTTCGGAGTAGTATCTTTGTTCGCAAATGAGCTATTGTTATGGGAAGATTGTATTTGGATAGGACTCGAACGAAATGCACAATTGAAATTGGAAAAAACGAAGCAAGGATTATTCCCGATTTTACTGAATGAAAAATGGAAACAATATCTTCCTAAATTAGGAGTTCATTATTTTGGAATTTTCTCTAGGAACAGGGAACAATTGGACCAAGAATACCGAGATGTTCGGCTTCAAATCCAACAATTATTGTATGATGGAGGAGAAATTGAGCGAGAAAAACAAAAAATAGAAATCAAACAACTCATCCAAGCAGAAGAAAAAAAAATCCTACGGGAAAAAATCATTCAAACGATCTCTCTTGCATATTTGCATTTAAATAAAAGAATCATAATCGATTCACTTTATGATCTAAGAATTGAACGATACCACCTAGAACAAAAGAAATTAAATTTAGAAGTTCAAACTCAATTAATACCAACATTCGAATCCAAATCAATCAAACAATGGGAACTAGATTTTTTTGCAAAAAGGATTCATTCACAAGCATTAAAGGAATCATCGATTCTCGAACTCAAACAAAAGATGTTCCTTGATCCCAACGAAAGTTTGGCATTGGAACCTGGAATTACTGAGAGAATAGAAATATTCCAACCGACCTCTTTTCCAATCGAAGTGGATATGAACCACCCAATCCGAAAAAAAAATAGGTTACAATTTGAACTTGCTAGCTTGGAAGAAGAGTCTTTAAACAATGATTGGAAACCAAAACTGGTATTAGGCGGTTATATAGGTAGGAATGGGAACTATGGTTTCCCGTTACAAAATGAAGTGTATGGAGTGAGTCTGGGATTTCAGACGAACTTGGGTGGGTCAAGTTTTGTATCCAACACTCAAAATGGATTCCAATCCGAAGGGAATGGAATCCAAAGGATTCCAGGCTATGGGCCCCAAGCAGTTGGTCCTGGAGAAAATGGTTTTCAAAGTGGAACCATTGGAATTTTCGATGAAGTGGGTCGTGAGAAAAAACGGTTTGATTCTCAATTATCACAATTTCAAATCCGTTTGGAAAAAGAACAATCCGAACTAAACTTAAGAAATAATTCAAAATCAATCGAAGTAAAGTTAAATGAGGAATACAAACAATATTCTTTATATATGGAGTTTGTTAAGTTTGCATTTGAATCTCTCAAACAAAAACGAGAGGAAAAAAAATCAAACCTCATCTCGGAATTGGAATATTTAAAGGCGGAAGAAGAGGTATTTGTCGCCTTAGAACAAAGTATCGAACATTATTTTAATTACATTTCGACTTCTTTAGAATTGGTGATTCTTTTGGGAGAGGATCCTTTTAATAATCGTTACTTCCGATTACATAATTCAAAATTCCATAGTGATTTTACAATTCTACTCAGAGATTGGAAAAACCTATTGCCAATAGAAAATTTACAAAAGAGGGAACCAAAAAAACAAAAACAAACCCCATTCCTATTGGAGGAATGAAATGAAAACACTTCAAATTGTATTTTCTATTCATTGTATCTTTTTCATTTTGAATTGTCATTCCAAATTGGGCACATCAAAAGACTGGCTCAGTTTGTTTGTAAATGAAAACCCTCCGAAGGTAATCTCTTTTTCTCCAAGTTCTGGGAGTGAATTTGTATCTCCCAAAACTGAAATTACGATTCTTTGGGACCAACCGATGGAAATTCAATCTTGCGTAACTGCCTTTTCTCTAGAACCAAATACAAAAGGTATATTTGATACCACAGAGATTACGTTAAAATTTATTCCTAATCAAGATTTGTTACCAGGCGGGTATGTGATCCGTTTGACGAAACAATGTGAAAACAAAAAGGGAAAAGATTTGGACCGCGTTTATTCCATTCCATTTCGAGTGGGGGCAATTGAATCACTTCCAAGTCCATCGATAGATTTTTTATTAATTTCTACAGGAGATACCGATGAATGTCTGTCAGGTGGAAATATTACCAACAGAATTTTAGAAGAAGTGAACTCTGCTTGTGTGGGAATTCCTCATCCTTCTCCAATTACAATTCGTTTTTCAAAACCAATGAATGAAAGAGAAATACAATTAGGGTTACGATTAGAACCATATGTTTCCTATCGTTTGGAATGGTTAGAGCCAAACTTAGTGCGAATCGTATTTGATGAGTATTTAGAGAGCCAAACTCGTTATCGATTGATTTTAGCTTCCGGTGTATCTGCGTTAGATGGTTCAAAAATTTCCCAACCGATTCAGTTCGATTTTTTTATGGGGGAAGGTATAAAACCTCCGGAAGTGATCGGCTTTGGTGTGGCATCACAAAGTTGTGGTTTAGGGATCCAAGAAATTGGTTCGATCACAGGTGCTCGTTGGGATAGTGGCACTTGCTTTTGGAGCCGAGGCCTTGCGATTCTTAGTCCTCATTTTTACCAATTCCGAGGAGGGGATGATGGGAGTGGAGAAAGTGGAAGTCCTTCTGCTTGTGCAGATGTAGCAACTGACAATATAAAACTTTTTTTTGATCAATATGTAGATCCAATTTCAGTAATCACTTCCAGTCGTTTGACAAAAATTTCGCCGCCAACAAGTAACATTCGTTTATCGACTTGGGAGTGGAGTTTTTGCCAGACTGTATATCCATATGGTTGTCGTGAAGTTACCTATTCATTTGCAGAAAGTGAAGCAAGTTGTAATGGTTCTTTATTTGGGAATAATTCAACGGGTGGGGATTTTAATTTATCAAATTCTGTTTGGGCTCCGAATTTTTATCCTTATTATGAATTTCGCCTAGATACAGAAGTTCGTTCAGTAACTGGGAAACGAATGAGTTCTCCTTTTGCGATCCAAATGGAGGCAAAATGAAATTCTTTCTTTTCGTCGTTATCCTTTTTTCAGTTTCCTGCTCCCTCTTTCGTGAAACAGTTGGATACCAAAAATTTTCTATCCCAAGTGGGAAAACAATCCTTTTGGTTCCCACTGTTTCCTCATTTTACTCAGACCAACATACACATGAAAAAGAGATTGTTTTGCAGATTACAGAAGAATTAGAAAGATATGGGTTTTTAGTCATCCAAAGAGATACCTTACATGAATTCAAAACATTCCCTGTTTTAAAAGATCACCTGGTTCAATTTGAATCTAATCTTTCACCTACAAGTGGTTTAAACGAATCGAAACTTACTTATTGGTATGGTATTGCAAGCGGATTAGACATCCCAATTGTTGTCTTCATTCGTTTCCCACATCTTGAAAAAACAAATGTTATATTCGTACGATTAATGTGGACTCATTTGCAAAAAAAACAAACAGAGCGTTTCGATTGGGAATGGAAATTTAATTCACCACTTCCTTTTTTGCGACTGATGGAAGGAGATTTATGAAATGGTATTCAATGAAAGGCATTGTTACGTTAGTTTTTGTCAGTTCATATTTCTTTCTTCACTGCAAACCGAATGAAACATTTGATCCAAAGGAATACAAAGTTGTAAAAGAAGCCTACCAGTCTGGTCATTTAACAGTAGTGCAAGTGATCCTAAAAGAACGGAAAAAAGAAAGAGAACTTTCCTTTGAGGAAAGGAAGTTATTTATGAAGTCGTTATTTTATTTAAGTGAGTGGAAAGACTTTTTTAATGAATGGAAAGATTTAAAGGAGAAAACACCGGAGTTAGTTTTATATTACTTTAAAGCCATAAATTTATCCAATGAAAATCAACAAGTCAATGTATCAGAAGAACAATCTCTAGTGGAACTAATGCCAATATCACCAGAAGCATGTTTGGTGTATTTGCAATGGAAAAAAAATGTTCGAAAACCATCTCAGATAAAATTATTTCGGGCCCAAACAAAACAATTCAAAACCCTATTAGATCGAATGGAAAAGGAGTTGGATCACAATCTATGATACAATATCTAAACTTTGAAATGATCATGAACTTACTAAAACGATGTAAAAGTTTTTGGGGAAGTTTTAAAAACAAAGATTGGTTTTATTTGATTTTATATACTTTAATTTATTTGATTCATTGTTTAGTTTCCTGGCAAGATTTAACGAAGATTAACTCCCAAATCGAATCTGAAATGATTTTGAGGAATGGGTTTGTTTCTTTTTGGCATCTCTATCCGTATCATGTCTTTTCCGTGTATTTGATTTCAATTTTATATTTATTGTTTTCGTATCTAATTGTTTCTGTTTTTGCCAAATTAAAAATGATACAAATTCAATCTAAAATCACTTCATTTTACATAACTCAATTTAACCTATTTTTTTTCATCATATGTATATTATACATTGGAAATGTATTATTGGGAATCTTTAGCGATACCGAAGTGTACACAGTTTTAGTTTTATGTTTTTGGATTGGGACGTACCTTATCTTTGTAAATCAAAATGGTAAGTTATTTAGAAATCAGGTTCTATTAGAGTCAGGTTCGGTTTTTATTTTTTCGAAATGTATTGGTTATATGATACCAATCCTTTGGACTTTTATCCTTCTTTTACTCATAAAACGATGAAACAGAAATTTTTGTATCAATTGAGAGCCAAACTAAAAGGATTTCTTTCACTTCTAATTTTATATGGATTTATTTCGTTCTCTTTTACTCAATTTTCAAATGAACAGATTCGTATCCGCTTTTTATATTTAACAAATTTGTTATACCATGATTTTTGGTTGTTTGCGGAATCGAAAGTTTATGCAAGTGAGTTCGAGAAAATTTCCCCAATTTTTAAAAAACCTTTGGTTAGAGAGGTGAGTGTTTCATTTGAATTTCCCGCCATCGTAGAAGCAACAAAGGAATTACAATTACAAAGCAAACATTCTGGCAGAATCCAAAAAATACATGTTTTAGAAGGGCAAACAGTAAAAAAAGGGCAATTGCTTGCTGAATTAGATGATGAATTACTTAAATTAGAGGGCGATAAATTAAACATTTCACTTGAAGTATCGAAGGCAAACCAATTGATTAGCTTTGAGAAATGGAAACAAGCAGAACAACTCATTGAGGTTAAAATAAGAGAAATTGATAAAAAAACAGAATTGTTGCAAGTCAACGAATCGGAATGGGAACTAAGTAAAGATTTAAGAGAGAAAAAAGAAATTTTATGGAAACAAGGCTTTGTTTCATTGTCAGAATTAGAGAAATGGAGGCTTGACGAAGAAAATAAATTTAGTATTTATAAAAATATCAAACGAGATCGTAATAATTTATTATCATTACTTAAATTAAATCTTGATGTTGATGATATTGGTGCATCTGACAAACTAAAAGTTTGGAAGGAAAAAAACACTCTTATCGAAAGAACAGAATATGAGCTAAGTCTCACAAACACAAAAATTCTTGAAAACCAAATTAAATATAACAAACAATTGGTGGCCGAATCAAAACTAATTGCACCAAAAGCTGGAAAGATTTTAAAAATTTATTTAAAAGAAGGGGAATTAACAAATCATCTTCCGTTCATTAGTTTGATTGAAAATGGAGATCTTTCCATTTCCTTTCAAGTTGGAGAATCAGATCTAAATTTAATTTTGCCAGGAAAAAAAGTGGATTTTTATCCTAGTTTGAAAGGTTCACAAGTTGCATCAGGAAAAATACAGAATGTAAGTGGATACTTGGAGCCAAGAACACATGGAATTGGTGTCAAAGCGAAACTCTTTCAAAATAATGGTTCACTTTTGACTGGGATGTTTGGGACTGCAAAAATAGATTCTGATATTACAAAGGAAATTGTGATTGTTCCCACAAAATCAGTTTATGGTGATGATCTTTCCGGTTATTATCTTTTGATTAAACACGGAGATTCAATAGAAAAACGATTTATTCAGTGTAAGCCATATAATGATTTCGAAATGGAGGTTTTCACAGGGATTAACGCAGATGAGTTATTTCAAGTGAATACCAAATGAAACCAATCGATCAATTGGTCTATTCTTTTCGTAAACACAAACATTTGTGTTGGGTTGGACTTATTTTCATCACGGTATCGATATTTTTTCGAATGGATCAATTAAAGATCCAATTATTGCCAAATCTTTCTCCACTTAAATATTATGTAACAACTTCGTTTTCTAATCACTCGGCAGAAGTTGTAGATCTTACTTTAAGTTTACCGATGTCGAATCGGATATCTTCACTTAAGTCTGTAAATCAAATCAAGACCTATTCTAGCCATGGATTTTCTCGTATTGAAATTGAATTAAATTTGGGTTCAACAAGTTGGGAGTTTAAAGAAGAATTGTATCAACTTTTGTTTGAGTTAAAAAATGAACTTCCATTAGGTGTCGGACTTCCCAAGGTTTCGAGTGGAAAAGAATACCAGAATCCATTTTTTGAATTTACGATCAAAAAGAATACGTTTCTAAGTAAAACTCAATTTTTTTATCACATCAATCAAATGAAATATAAAATCGAAAGGATTCCTGGTGTTGTGGAAGTAAAAAAAATGGGGGATCACAATCCAACGGTGATTGTTTCTTTGAATGAGTCAAAACTGAGTTTGTACCCAATTAAGTTAAGTGACCTGGAATACCAATTCACATCGGCAATCAAAAGTGGTTCACTTGGAAAGATATCGGAAGTAGATCAGGAATCTGAAATCAAATTTGATTCTGAAATTAAATCGTTAGATGAGATTCAAAAATTTCCATTCCATTTTGGAGATGGTAAATGGATTCAATTAGAAAATATTGCCTCTGCTTCCATCGTATCTTTACTTTCTGATGAGATCGTTGAAATCAATGGTCAAAGATCGGTTTATTTTGCGGTATATGTAGACTGCTCCAAAAATCCTTTGGAGATTTCGAATCAAATCCAACAAATTCTGGAAGAGTATGATGATACACTCCAGCCGAAAGTTTATTCAGATTCATCAATTGAATTAAAATCACAAATTTCACAGTTTTTATTTTTTTTGACCCTCAGCCTTTTTTTTGCTTCATTATTTTCATACTTAATGTATCGCCAATGGTTCCCTGTAATTTGTTTATTGGTTTCAGTATTATTTTCTCTGATATTTTTCTTTCATTTGTTGGTTTCTTTTTCTCTCTCAGTCAATCTATTGAGTTTGAGTGGCATTTCAGTGGGAATTGGAATGTTATTTGATGCAAATAACTTAATATACTATTCTATCCAATCGACGAATACACAAAATAAGGATAAGGTAATCGCAGTTACCAATGGGATTTCTAATGTTTTCATTTCTTTATTTTCTTCTTGTTTAACGACAATCGTTGTTTTATTTCCATTGTTGTTTTATGCACATGAATGGAGGGATTTTTTTTATGACATAGGTTTGAGTGTCATATTGTTAATATTATCTTCTTTGTTTACCTCAGTTACAATTGTACCCTTATTTTTTCTTTCTTTTTCTGGATCCAATGGAAGATCATTCCATTTTTTAGAAGCTCCTATTTTCAAAAGGATCGTAAAGATAAGTTCGAATCGATTACAAATATTGATTATATTCGTGATATTTGGGTTTGTATTGATTTCGAATTTTAAATGGGGTTTTAACAAATTTCAAATCTTTCCAAAACCAAATCCAATTGGGCAGTTGATCCAAGTGTCACCTATGGAAAAAATTTCCATGAAAGAGGAACGTTTTATAATCCAAGAAATACAAAAAAAATTCGAGCAGGATTATCCCAATCAACAATTGCTTATTTTACCTTCTTTTGAAAAAGATGAAATTGACGCTAAACAATTCGCAATTCCCTTTCTTTTGAAATGGTATGAGTCGGATTCTGGATCAACAAATGATACAGAAGTTTTTTTTCCAATCAATGCGAAACGTTGGAATCTAAAGCGGATAAATCTCCAATCAGAATTGGCACTCTCACTTCCATTTCTACCAACTGATTCTGTTATGGTTTTTAACGAGCGCTGGGAGAAGTTGGTGGAATGGATGGAAACAATGTTAGTATCAAATTTGAATTTAAATTCAAAGGGAAAGTTTGCTTCCATTCCGAACGTGATCCAAATAAAGGAATGGAAATCTAATCTTTTTTTGAATCCGGAACTATTACCTGACCTTGATGATTTGAAACAAAAAGTTCTATTAAAAAATACACCAAAATATATTGGAATGTTAGGGATCGAGAATCCTATACCCATTTATTTTGAATTACTTGGTTCCAACAATTTCAAATCCGAGAAAAACTCAAACCAGCTTCCAACCTTTAAATCTCATTCAAAAGAATCGATTTTCCCTGATGCCTTATTTAGAATGAAAGAAAAAAAAAGTTATTCCGAATACAAAAGAGAAGCTGGAAAGTTTTATATAGAATGGTTAGGTGATCTTTCGATAGAAAAAAATCTAAAAGGCTTAGAAGAGGAGGGCTTCCAATATAAGATTCGTTCAGAAAAGAATGAGACAATTTCATTTTACTGTATCCTATTTGTTTTACTTGTATTTTCATTTCTCTTCATCTACTTAGTGTTGGTAGGAATTTTCGAGTCATTTTTACGACCTTTCATTTACCTTTCTATTAGTCTTTTATATTCTATAGCGGTCTTGTTTTGTTTGGTGATTTTGGTACCAGAAATTCATTTTGGTCATTACATGGGACTTATCGTATTGATAGGATTATCTTTAGATAGTATTTCATTGTTTGGTGAAAGGTGGGAATATTCAAAAAATATAAAAAATCGAAAAGAAAAAATACAGAAAGTGTTAGAGTGGTTAACGAAACCAATTATCTTGAATGTTGGGACTACATTCTTCGGTTTACTTCCTGTTGTTTTGATTGTATTCCCTGGTTCCGAATTTGTAAGAGCGATCGCTGTGACTATCTGTATCGGAATTTTGGTTTCTTTGTTTTTTATATTCAAAATTTACCCGTTGGTATTTCAAAAATATCTTAATTTGAATGTATGAAACATACTTTCTTAAAAAAATATTTTTATTATATAGTCTCTCTGTTTGGTTTTGTTTTTTTATTTTCAGCTCTTTTGCTTAGAGAAATCAATATAGGTGATTATCACGAAAAAAATGATGAAATCATTTTGACCATCACACAAAATTGGCCAAGCAAAACTGCATTTCAGGTTGAAGATAAAATTACAAAACCCTGGGAAATGATTCTCAAATCGGTTACTGGCTATTCAGAATTAAAATCGGTATCTGATTTTGGAAATGTAAAATTATTTTTAAAAAAGAATCCAACAATTGAAAAGCAAGAATTACTTCGTTTAATTCGTAATGTTTATCTATTGAATCAAAATCAATTTCCAAATGAAGTTCACTTCCCAAGATTTGTTTATGAAAATCAAAATGATGCATTCGTAATTTTACTCAAAAGAAAATCGGAAATAAAACTAACATCTCTAGAAGAATTAAAACAGAAGATTATAAAAAGTAATTATGCTGATAAATTAGTTTACCAACCAAAATTTGAGAGTGAAATTCAGTTAGAAATGAGAGAAGATTTTTTGTTGGAGGTTTCACGTCCTTCATTATCAGAAATTTACCATTCCATACGTAGTTACTTTGATGTGATCAGTTTTGATATTAATGAAGAGAAATTCTATTTCCGGGATTATCCAGAAAAGTATTTGGAGTGGGAAAAGGTTATCTTGCCATTTAGAAAAATTGGATTTGTCCCATTAAAACGAATGGCAGATGTGAGTTTGAAAAAAGTTCACATAAACCGAAATACTCGGGTGAACGGGGAAAGTTTTGAATCAATACTTATCCAGACAAACACAGTGTTTAAACAATTGTTGCTTCAGATGTATTTGAAGAATCTATTAGAAGAACATGATGATTGGGAGATCGTATTTACAAGCCATGAAGATTTGGTTTGTCATATTAAAGAATTTTTGTTTTTTTATCTACTAATTGATTTTTTTATTTTAATCTACATTGGTGCCATCAGAAAATTTTGGTTAGAAGCAACATGTATGGTTCTATGTTTTTTGCTTCATGTAATTGTGCTTTTCTTTTTTCTTTCATTGGCTCAGTTTCCCATTGGAAATTCTGGAATTGCATTATTGTTTTTTTTGAAAATCTGTTCTCCCTTTATCCCATGTGAACGATGTTTGATTGTTAAAAAACAAATTTATTCTCTGATTCTGTTTTTATGTATTTGTTTGTACTACCATTGGATTCCTCTTTCTATCATGGTTATTTTATTTATATTTATAAATGGAGTATTGATATACCCTTTATTTTACAAATTGCCCTTCATATTGATAAATCAAACCAATCGAAAGATTAATTTAAATCAGAACTTAAAATTACCACTCATTCATCGCATCTTATTTGCGGAATCAAAATCTAATTCAAGATATTCAGTGATTTTATCTGGAATATTGATGATGATTTCAATGATTATATCTTTCAAAGACGTAATGGCTCCATTCCCTATCTTTACAAATATTGGATCAATCCAATTGGCTCGATTGGAATTTCCAACTTATGCATCGGAATCAGAAATGAATCGGATCACTAAACAGGTGGAAGAAACAATATTGGATCACAAATTAACTAATTTACTTGTAGTGACTCAAAAAAATTTCCGTTCCGATTTTTATATAAAGTTATCGGAATTTACGAACATAAACCAGTTTAACTCACTTCCTACTGAAATCGGATATTTCCATTTTGTAAATGGTAAGAATGAAAAACAAATGAATGTTTTACGATTTACAAATCAAAATTCTGAGAAAATGGAATCTTCAATGAAAAAGATTTTACCATGGTTAAAGAGCCAAAAGGAAATCGAAGAAGTTGTATTGGGTTTTCAACCTTCGAGTGAAGGAATTGAATTCCATACCAATCCAACGAGTCGTGTTCAGATGGGTTTGGATATAGATCCGACAATAAAAGAATCTAGTTTCATTCTGAATCCGAGTGTTGTCGGGAAAATGTATTTGAATGAAGCCCTTATTGACGTAAAATTGAAAGTGAAACAAATTTTTTCAAAGGAAGAGTATTCCAAACAACCTGTTTCCGATGGGAATGGAAATTTTATATTCGGGAGTGCTATCAGAGAATCGAACGTAATTCAAAATTTTGCAAGGATCTACCATAAAGAAACAGAGCCAAGTATGGAAGTATTTGTTAAAGGAAATGATGTCGATTGGGAAAAAATAGAGAATGGGTTAAAGTTCATTTTAAAAGATGATACAACTCTTTTTGTTGAACGTAGTATAACCAATACCGGAGATCTGCAATTTAGACTACTATTTCTCGTTCTATTTATTTCAATTTTAGTCTATCGCCAAAAACATACCAAAGAGTTTATTTCTTTTTTGATAACAATTTTAATGGTTTGGAAGTTACAAAGTGTAATGTTTGCGCGAGACTATTTACAATTTACCATTGTAATTTTTAGTTTTTTGTTTCTTAGACTTAAGTTTCCTAAAGGTTTCATCCGAATTTTATACACCAATGTATTTTTCCTTGGGTTTCTGACTTTGACATATATTCATCCTTGGAATGGAGGAGTGTATCTATTTGAGTCGATGTTTTTGGTATTTTTATTTGGTTTCATCTATCTAAAATTAAATGATCGTTTCTTAAAAATAAAAACCAGTTAAAGACTTTTTTACCTATTAGAACTGAGGTTCTTTATGGTAAATTTTCCCACTTGGTTAAGAGCCATTTTTATTTTTAAAGTTTTGATTCTTTGCCTATTTTCTAAAGCACTATCTTCACAGTCGATCCTTGATACTTGGGTAATTCCGGAATACCAAACTTCTGATTATGCGGAAATGTATGGAAATGTATATTTTTCTCATTCCTTATCAGAATGGGATTACCGAGTGGAAGATGTATTATCAAATTCGATAGTTGCTTGGCAGGAGGAAGCTAATCGTAGAATCGAAGAAATCTTGATACAAGAACAGGGGGAAGATTTTTTTATTTCCAACGATGGTTATCTTGATGAAAGAAGAAGATCTTTGTTTTCTGAAGTTACAGTTTTTTATACTGAATGGGAAAGAGATCTGTTAGATGATTATTTTGTCAATCGCGCTTCTTTTTTGGAAAAATTGGAATCTGGAAAAATTGATATTCTTTACTTCGAGAGATTAGGGAAAGAGTCAATTTATGAATCGTATACCAAGGAAGAGATTAGTCTGCATGAAAATAGGGAAAAAATTTTAAGAGATGCGGAAGAATGGCAATACAATTGGGATAAATCCAGACAAGAAGGCCTCGACTCCTTTGCTAATTCTTTGGAACGTTTGGAGCAAGATTATTTACTTTATTTGAATTCTCTTCAAGAAACTGAAAACCAATTTTTTATAAATTTACAGGCAATTAACGATTATAAAGATACAGTTCATTTTGCACTTTCTAATATGATCGATCAGATGAAAACAGGTTTGGATACTTCCTGTGAAGTGATGAGTGGTTGCCAATACAGAAATCATGACGGTAATTTAAACGAAGCTGGGAAAATATTTTCAAAATTAATTCATGATATCTCTGAGGAACTTGTTTCTAGCAAAGATAATCCAGATTTGATGTTAACTCAAATTGCATTCAAAATAAATGATTTTTTAAAACAAGAGTCAAACAAAGCCTTTTCGGAATATAATTATTATCATGACAGAATTTTAACTTACCAAACCGGATTTGATTTAAATTTAAACAATACGAAATCAAATTTTAATTTAGCCGCAGCGGATTGGTTACTCAGAAATCAAAATTACCATCAATTATCATCTAGTGTCAAATTTGAAAATTGGGGCTATAATCCAGGTGAAGTGGGAAGTTTTTCTGGTATATCAGATCCTGAACTCCAATCCATATTCCACTCGATCCACCATTCCAATTATAGTCGTTTGACTGATCTCCTAAATGCCAAACTAGGTGAGAATCGAAGGGTAGAATCGATTCTCGGTGCCAACTTATATACAGATGCTTATCATTTTATCAATAATTTAAGTATCGCAGGTTTGTATGTTCCTTTTGATAGGGCCCATCATGTCCAAGGCAATTTATTGTTAGATGGTTTGCAACAGTATGGATATTGGAAAGCAGAAGTGAATTTGTCGATTTTTACTCCAGGAACCTATTCTTATCAGATGGGTGCGATCGGGTATTCTGTATTGTATGAATTGTATGATGAAACATCCAACCAATCTTCTTTATATTGGAATTCAAATTTCTCTCAATTAAATAATCAAAACCAATATTTCGAAACAAAGATGTTACCTGCGATTAGTATTTGGGAAAATAAAGTAAAGGAATATGCTGATTCATTTCGCAGTTGGTCGAATTCTAAAGAAGATTTAATTGAACAAGCTAAATTGGATTTTCAAACCAATCGAATCAATTTAGAAAGATCGAAAGAAAATTGGATACAGAAACTTGAAGAAGAAAATATAAATGGATGGAAATCATGGAGTGAATTGTATCAAACAGGCGATCTTACTCATCCAAAACCTAATCCAACACAGTTCAAATTTGTATCCAATTTGACCTCAATTGGAGATCATTCGCAACGAGACAGATTTCAAAATCTTTCAAACTTAGAGGAAAATATGTTTGATATCAAAGTTGGGGATTCCTCTTTGATTGATAACTTGCAACGAACAATCTTAGGTGTAAATCAATATGCTTCTGTGATACAAATCAATCATGAACTTGAAGATTTTCAAAAATTAGAGCAAAAAAAACTCATCAATCAATATTCCTATGGATTAAATACAGAGTTTATTGGAGAAAGAAAACTTTCAAAAGAAGAATCGATTCTCATTGGTGCGATTGAGCATTCAAACCTAACAAGCGAAGAACAGAAAAATTTTGGCAAATGTTATGAAAATCCCAATTCTGAGAAATGTAAAGGTTTGTTGAAAAAGGAATATGAGATTACGAGTCAAAATACGAACGGTACAATCACCATCAGCAAAGATATCTATAATGGGATGTTAGGTGCAAAAGATACTTCGGGTGAGTATAGTGCATCAAAATCAACGATCAGCAAACAAGTAATTTTAAGTACAATAGGAAAACTACAAAGTGGTGATCACAAGGATTTTTTTACGGAATGGTCAGCAGATGATTGGGATACTTTGCAAAACCGAAAAAATCAAATTGCTAATGATTTTGTTATTAATTCCATGAAATCCGATCAAAAACAATTGGCTTCTACTTTGAATGGGATTGAAACTTTAAATCAAAAAAATTATCAAAACTTTTTAGCAAAAAAAGAAACCCAAGACAATGTAGATTCTTTTGTGCAAGAGATGGTTATTGCTTATTTGACAGGTGGATTGAGTGGTGTGAAAGCATCGTTATCAGCAAAAGCAGAATCTGCAATCAACAACGAGATTGCTAAAACTTGGATTAGGGCAACTGGCGGAAACGAACAGGACGTACAAACGTTTTCAATGGCTGTTGAATTTATGAGAGGTCGTCTCACAGCAAATAAGATCAAATCAAGAGATAAGTTTGTCTCAATCAAAAATCCAATCCAAACTCTAGAAACTATGGTTGGCAAATCATTGTCGTATACAATGCAAACGATAGACCAAGTAACTGATGGTTTAGCAAGTGTTCCCGTTAATTTGGCCTTATCAGGTGTTATGGCTGTCACCAAAGAGTTAGTTGGAGATAAGCGATTCAATTTAATTAATCAACAAATATCAGGTGCAAATCATCGTTTGCTTGAAATAAAGAATCATGAGGAACAATTGATTCAGAATGGTATATCGCAGTCAATAGCCTTAGGGACAGGTCTTCCGATGGAAATGGTATCTCAGTTAGTTGGAGATACCGTTGGACAAAGGAATGCAAAAAAAGCAGATCAATCCATGTCTAAAAATTTGGTATCTGATTTAGGATCACAAATTACTGGTGCCATTGGTGGAATAGTGAAAACAGCGGTGATAGCATTAGGTATCCCCGAAGATCAAATTTATGAAACAATGACAAACGCACATTCGCTGGTAAATGCAAGGAATTCAAATCATAACTCGGATGCAAAAGCAAACTTTGGTTATACCTTACAAACTATGGGATTACAGGCCAATTGGACCAAACATCAAAGTTCATTTTTGGATTTGAAAGACCAAAAATCTGTCGTTAAGGAAATAGGAAAATCTCTCCTTTCAAAGGAAATTGCAAAAACTTCTGGATTGGATGAATCTTTCATAAAACAATCATTAGATGGAGTTTATAACCAATACCAAAAAAGAAAGTCCGATAAAAAAGCCCAAAATACTGCAATTAGGCAAACCGCCGTGAATGCTGGTTCAATCGCAATTACATTGGGTGCAAGTGGTGTTTGGAGTGGGGCAAGTTCTGCACTTTCTAAAGTTGGTAAAGTGACAAACGTACTCACTCGGGGTATGATCCCTGCGACAGCGAAAGTGGGACAAGTTGTCGCGTCTAGTTTTTTACAAACAGTTGCTGGAAGTCATGAAGGTCCAAAGGGTGCCGCTGCAGGTTTTGTCAATGGTTCTCTGGTTGGGCTAACTGAAAAGATTGGAAAAATTCAATCAGGTATGCTCGAAGGGATGAAACCAGGGATTGGTGTAAGTTACACGGAACAGAATGGATTGGGTGGTTCTTTTGGTATTGGAAATTCTATTAATAATGTAAGTCTTTCGTTTTCAAAAAAAGGGAATACCTCATTACAATTTTCACAAGCAATTGCGAAGGGGATACAATTTGCGACTGAGTTGACAACCAACGATTCTTGGAAAGTAGGTTTCAATTATAATCCAACAGGTGAAGGTCCAAGAAATGATTGGAATTTTTCCATGATGTATGATTTGAAAGGTTCAGGTCTGAGTGGTAGCATTGGTTATACGGAACCAAAAACCAAACTTGGACTGACCAATCATATTGACAGTAATGGTATTTCTACATCATCAGAATTACATGGAGTGAGCTTAGGAACAAATTCAAAAGAAGGATTCCAAATAGATGAATTCAATTTTGTCAATCAAAACATAAATTTAGCTCAAGATGGAAGTGATTTAGAAGATCAAAATGGAGTTACAATCGAAAACGAAGGCGAGAGTCCACTTTCTGATTTAATTGGACAATTAGGTATGGTCGGAGGTGTTTTGTTAGGTGGATTTGGAATGATGAATTTGGTAAGGAGTCGTATGACTGGTGGTAATAGTAGTTTCCGAGGTGTGGGAACTGTACTGAATCCATTTTCATTTCAATCCTCTTCAGATAAGTCATTGTTACTTCGTTTTACAGACTCAATTAAAAATCGATTGTTTCATTTTGGCGAAACAGCGAGACGATTTGCAGATACAATTTTACCAAATAAAAAATCAAAGAACAACGAAACTACTCAAGAAAAACCTTCGAAAGAAACAGATCGAATCACAAAATTAAAAACTAATATTCTTGAAGAATATAAAAAAGATTCAAGGCTTGATACAGAAAAAAAACTTTATGAATTAAAACAAGCAGGTGTGGATACTACGGAAATCGAAGCAGAAATTAAAAAGAAAAGGAATGGAAAAGATGTACCCATGTCGAAGGCAGTAGAGAAATCCTTAAATGAATATAAACGCCTGAGGGAATCTCGATCTATTCGACCAATCGGATCGGAAACCCCTGTATTCATATCTTCCAGTGATGCTCTTTCAAAAATAAACGTCGACTATGATCCCAAAAAAGAAACAAAACAAGCCTACTTTCAAAGATTAGGTGATGAAGTATGTGCTGCAACCAAAAATGTTGATCTTTCTACAGATGAACTAGTCGCCATACATACCGCTAACGTGGCAAAACTATTAGGCGAAAACCTAAAAAGCAAAATAAAATATGGGCAATTTAAATTAATTGATGGCAAAGAAGATGTTTCTGCTGTAAATACGGTAGATGCTGATGGATTTAGGCAGACGTTAGAGACAGATTGTATCCGTTACATTGGAGCAGTTTTGTATGCCGCAGGCCTTACCGATAAGGGAAGTTTTGCCAACCTTAACACAGATGTTTATTTAACACCTGAAGAAATTGAGAGGATGAGTGCAGAATTCAAGGCAGGGAATATTCATAAAAACGGTGTCGAATACTTCCGGCAAGCAGGTGGATTTTCGACATTGGTATCAGAAAGGCTAACAACGGAAAAGGATTTGATAGCACATAAAGGGAAAGGAGAGATTCCCGAACTAAAAGTCGGTATGATTGGGATCACAAGAAAAATGGAATCTGTGGATGGAGTAGAAAAGAAAACAATGAAATCCGATCACATTTATATCGTGATTGGTAAAAAATTCAATCCAGAATTAGGTGTAAATGAATATCTGATTTCGGAATCAGCTGGTGGAACAGGGATACAAAATCGATGGATTAGATCTGAAACAAATGATGGTATTATCAAGAATTTAACTCAAAAATACATAGAACAAAAAATGTCACAGAAAGAAATTGATTTAAAAATATCAAAATTAAAAATTCCTAATATTTACTCAGATTATTTACTTCGCTCTGAATATTATGAATTAAAGTCTCAAAGTAACATAGGAAATGATGAAGTTTAAAGTATCGTTATTGATTGTATTAGCTTGTATCAGTTTTTGTAAAGAAAAACCAATTGCAAATGAAAAATACGAAGATCCTTTCTTTGTTTCTGACGAAAAAGAATGTTTTTTGGAACCTGAACTCAATAGTAAATGTATTTCCAAGCGAGAAGAATTGAGTTGTCATAAGATTTTGATGGATTTACTTGATTCAAAACTTGAAAATATAATGTTTAATAAATTATGGATAGGAGAAGACCAGCAAACTACATTTTATAATATTGATTCGAATGGAATGTTTGAAATTTTTGAAGGAGGACCTGATAAAGAACCGAATCAGCGCATTCAAATAGGTAAGGGTAAATTGTTTTTACAGAAAAAACAATGGTTTTATGAGCAAACTTGTAAAGATAATCTATGTAGTAGTTTCAAAATCCCAATAGTCTATTTGCATTGTACGATTACGAAATCTATGAATGAAAGTGAAATTCGTTTAAAGCTAGACTTCGGAAATAGAGAATTTATACCACGCGATGAAATCGAAAACGACAAAAATTATAAATTAATTACGTTTATCCAGGAAAAACCAGTACCTAACCAAATTTTTAACGGCTTCACTTCCACCAAAGTCCCTCCGATTCCTTCAAATTAAATCCTAAAGAAACCTAACTTTGTTTACACCTTCCAAATGTAGACAAAGTCAGTGCGGTCCGCCCAAGGCAGAGGGAACTCTACTTTTTTGAGTTTGATCTCTGTTTTCCTTAGGTAATCTCTAATATCCTTGTCTCTGAATATTGTTTCACTAAAGGAAATTTCTCCTGAGTTGGTTACCGATTGTAACTTAGCAGTATAGTTTACGGTATTCCCAAAATAATCAATATTACTGTTTAAATTCACCGCCAAACAGTTTCCAGTATGGATGGAAATCCTAATGCGGACAGGTGTGTGTTTGTTTTCAGGATGAAACCATTCTTGCATCTCCTTTGCTGCTTTTAGTGCTTGGAGAGGGGAGGAAAAACTTGCCATCACCGCATCACCTATGGTTTTCACGACCACACCTCGAAAGTTTTGTATGATTTGGTTTGTTTTGATAAAATGTTCCCTGACTTGTAAAAAGGCGCCGTGGTCACCTTCTGTTTCATAGAACTTTGTCGAACCAACAATATCAGTGAATAAAATTGTTTTGATGCCAATGTCTAATTGTAAATTTGTTGCAATGGCTTCTTCTGAGAACAAATCACGAAATTCTTGGTAATCAAAAATTTCAGTTGGTCTAAGGCTGTCTTGGTCTTCACTCCTTTCTTCAAGAATAATGGTAACTGGATCATCTGATTCGTTTTCAAAAACTAAGTTTGGTTTTGGACTTACTTTGATTTCTTCGTCATTTGTTTCAGGTAACCATAAAATGTCTGTTTGGTTATGTGTTTGTTTGGTCTCGACAAGTTTATATTTTTTTTCACCTTTTTTTCTTAAACGATAAACACCCGAGCCAATTAGTAAATTAGAAGAAAAAGATTTTTTGCCTCCTATTTTTTTCGTGAGTAAGATATGTTGTTTTGTTGCTGGCTCTGCCGCACAGTATAGTTGTTTTTCGACAATACGTACGCTTGGATGGATATGGAAAGTTACTTCAATAGAATTGACACCCGTTGTATCAAAATCTATCTCGCAAACATCACATTGGTCATTTGATGGCATATCCCCTAATTTGGTAAGAGATGTTCTAACCCCTCGGCAATGTGGGCAAACGATATCCCAACTAAGAGTAAATATCCCAAGCCTACACCCGTGTAAAAAGAGATACAGTATTTCATCTGGGTCAATATCTAAAATTCGACTAACTCGTTTGATTCGGATACGATCTAAATCATTATCAGTTGATGATTTGATCCAATCAAAAACTTTTGATATGGTTTCTTTTGAAATGCCTTTTTGTAGCAAAAAAGGAATTTGGTTTTCTAGTTTTTTAGGATGGATCCACTGTGCATCTGGAATAAATGTTTTTTCTAAGAATTGGTTTGATTTAAATTTTGGTCTCCCACGTTTGATTTCTTCTGTGATTTGATCATATCCTTTTTGGAAGGATTCTTTAAGTTTCGGAAGGGCTATGTTTAAAATTTTTCTTGTCAAAAAATTTCTTGGTATGGCACCTAAATATACATATATTTTACAACGAGATTCACCTAATGGTTCTGAGATGATTTTGAGACGAATGTACTCTGCGAATCCTTTTTTGTAAATCCTTGCGTTCCCTAGTTCTTTCAAGTATTCCCATTCCCATGGAACTTCTTCCCATTCTAGAATGAACCCAGCTTGTTTTGTTTTGCCCAAAAGTTTTCCATCTCTTTCTACGTATTGGAACTTGGGTAGTCCTATCCTCTGGTTGAAGGAAGATGTATCAATGAGATAGGGCCAAATATCTTCTCGTGTTACTGTTAGATCAAATTCCCAAAAGCATTCGATTGGTTTCCCTTTGGATTTCCAAGGTTCTTCCCAGGGGAATTTTTGAAGGATTGTATTTAAGTCTATCATAATGGCCTAACAATGATCGAGGATTTCCCTCCATTCCCTTTGACTGAAATTTCTTCCTTTGTTTCCGAAATTTTTTCAGCATTTGAGAGTACAATTTGTACGCCATTCGGATATACGAATCTGGGGATTTTTATGACACTTGGTTCCTTTATAGAGAGATCGGAAATCCATTCAAATGTAAAATTACGGGTATCCAGATCGTAATCCATTTTTGTAGGTGTTCCTTGTACCATCGCAGCATATGGACGGCAGAATCCTTCAATCGCACGCCCACCACCACCGTAGACATCTGGGTCTGAGCCAGGAATGATTTGGTCTAATGAAAATATACTTAAGTCTTCTTGGTTCCAACCATCACCTACCATCAGATCATTTTGATTGGTAGCAGTGTAATTCCAAAGTGTATTGGATAAAAATAATTTATCCATTGCATTGTACATGGCATCGAGTGCCATCACATGACGTTTCCAAATATTTGGAGAATGGTTTCCTTTTTTCCATTCCTTGTAGGCTTTACCATCTTGTAAGTCAAAAGGAATCCCGAATTCTCCAATGAGACTTGGAATTTTACCTGGAACAGAATCAGAAGTATTCTTAATTCTCGTTAGTTGACGAGTATACATTGCTTCAATTCCTGATTTGCCAAATACAGGTCGTTTGGTGAGTGTATCAATTGCAATAGGATATAAAAATGTTTTGAAGAGTAAAGTAAGGATGTCGTACCAATGTGCAGCATTGACTGAAAGTTTTGGAACTTCACCATTCAAATGAGGATGAGTAAAAGCATCTGATGCTTCCCTCTCGATAAACACCATCCAATCATTGCGAATTGATTGAATGGTGTTTCCAACAGTTCTCATAAAAGGTATGAGATAATCCCGATCAAAATCAATTTCCTTCCCATTCACCTTTTGGAAAAAATCATTTTTTTCGATGAAAGGAGTTCCATCTTTTGTGATTGTATAAGCACCTTCTAATTGGAATGGATCTCCAGGAGAATCTGGTAACCAGATTGAAATTTGGTTTTTGTTGACAGTTACCGTTTTTGTAGGAACAAAACCACCTTTCCAAACTTTTAATGTTAGATATGGCAAATCAACAGAATGTCCATGAGATGAATACAAAGCATCAATCGGTGACCAAGCAAGACCAGGTTTAGAAGGGTCTTCATCTTTGTTGATCAGACCTCTATCATTCATAGCCCGACCGATGAATCCTTTACCTGGTTCATTCAATGAATCGAATCCTAAAACAAAATCAAATTGTTTGACTCGTTCCGCAATTTGTTTCATACAACCAAGGTAATGGTCTTGTAAATAGTCCTGAACATTCTTTCCATCAATTAAAAAATTGGGAGCGAAGTCACGACCACCAAAAAACAATGTCCATAAAATCCCATTCCCAGCATAACGATAGTTTTGTGACCAACACATGGTTGGATAATTGTTTTCTTGCCGTATTCCTGGATTAGAATAATCGTAAGCACGTTGCATAACAATAGCTGCATCTGCTTCTGATAGTTTTTTATAATCGATGCCTAGTTTTTCAAATATCCAACCAGGAGCACCATCTCCTCCCGTCATCCTTGACCAAACATCTTGGTGAAAGTCAACAAATACATAGAAACCGTAATCTCCAGCTTTTTTGACTATCTCAGTGAAATATTCCAAATAAGCTTCGTCGTATTCATTTGGACCTTTGTGTTCCACTGCTTCCCAAGTTGTCAATAACCGTAAAACATTAAAACCCCATAACTTCAAACGAGTGAAATGGGTATCTGCTTCTTCTAAAGGGAAAGGGCGACCAATAAAACTCACTTCTCTGTGATCAGAAAAATCTGTTGGGAATTGGGTGCCTCCATTGGGATAAGGAACCTTTGTATCTCCACCTAAGTTGACACCCCGAAGGATAACTTTCCTACCGCTTGGGTCTACAAACCATTCACCCTTAGGAGATAATTTTTTTAATGTCATACTTTTATCCTGTTTTACTTATTTATTTTGAAGGTTCTAAATTCAAATTTTCTTCCGCATAATAATTCAAATACCCGAGTAGAAAATAAAATACAATCAGTACTTCATCGTCTTGGAAATAACATTGTAGTAATCCTGAAATGAAAAATCCAACTAGACCATATGTCATAAATCGAATTCTTTTTGGAAGATTCACACTCAAAAATGTATATAAAATAGTTCCAAATAAAAATAAATACAGAACACTTTGTGGGAATCCAAAGACAGCAGTTAGGTGAAAATAATCGTTATGAGCATGTCCTCGTTGGGTTACTTCATAAAAAAAAGCAAGTTCTCTATTTTCCTTTTCTCTTTCTTTTCTAGAGATTTCGATTTCTTTTTGGTAATTCCCTGATCCAATTCCAAAAATTGGATTGTTATGGATGAGAGGGAAGGTAGAATCCCATATAAAAGTTCTACCTGAGTCAGTGTGTTTTTCTCCACCAAACAATGGATCTACAACACGTTTGACTGCACCTGTGGTTTGGTATCCAACAAATAATAATAGCAAAAATGAGATCAGAATGAAGCTAGTTCGCTTAATTACTTTTTTTGAAATATCTTTATCAATAAAAATTAAAATATAGATTCCAAAGAAAACACTTACTAATGCCCCAAGTATTGAAGATCTTGCATTGTTAAATAAAAAAACGATAGATACAAGTAAAAGTAATGTAGCATGGATTAAAATTTTTGTTTTTGGAGACTTGTTGTACCAAGCATCATAAAGGCGAAAAACAAAACCTGGAAATACAAATGCTAAAAGTCCACCAAATGTCAAGTGAGTGTTCATTAGACCGATTGGAAGGTAGATATTGAGATTTCCGATTTTTCCATAATGGTGTTGGTATGGCCATGAACTGGATGTTTTATACAAATCAGAGATAAGTCTTGAGAGCCTAGTCATCGAAAAGATAGAAATAAGACCTGTGATGACGATTACGAGTGAAAAGATAAAGAATGTTTTGTATAAGTAGATTTTATCTTCTTTTTTGATCCCTTGTACAGATACAAAAGCTGTTACGAGGAAGATGTCCTTCATTTCATCACGAAACGCCTGTTTGATGGAATTTATGTCAAACCCGCTAGCGGCAAAATGATACAAAACGGTTACAAATTGCCACAAGTAAAAAATAAAAAGAATTTTTACAATATTGCCCGTCAGTTTCGGTTTTTCTTCGAGGAATAGAAAAAATACAAAAGATAAGAGTAAAAATAGTTGGCTGAGAGAAACAGAGAGGGCGCAGGAAATGATGGACAAGGCAAGAAACGCTCGATAGAATCGGTAAATCATAACTTTGGATGAGACTAATCTTTTTCTCTCATTTGTAAAGAGGTAACAGTTGCGAGTTTTATATTTTTCCGATACTTTTTTGCCAAAAACCGACGGTGTCGCTGTTTCCATTAAGAATTTTTCAGAACTTTTAGCCCTCCGAGGCCACCAATTTTGTATTTGTGCTCCCAAATATGGGGATGGGGATTTTGATCGGATGACAGATAATATCCAGGTGATCCGATTTCGTTCTGGGTATTTGCCAAGTTACCCCGATATCAAAGTGGTTTTGCCTTCACCAGGTAAAATCAAACGGATCATCGAAGATTTTAAGCCAGACCTAATCCACATCCACACACCAGGCCTACTTGGTCTTTATGCCATAAATGCTGCAGAACGATTTGGTGTTCCTACCATTGGAACCTATCATACACTTATGGCGGAACAGGAAATGTATGTTTCCTTCTACCGATTGTTCAAACTTGATAAACTATTTTTTAAAGCAAACAAATTCAAAAAAAAATTAAACATTGAAGAATTGGATAAAATTGTAAAATTTGATAACTTCAATTTACGTAAAAAAATCATTCTAAAAATTTGTAATGATATCTATAACAGATGTGATGTTGTTATCTCTCCAAGTTATTTAATCAAAGAACAATTAATCGAGTATGGGATCACTCGTCCGATCACAGTAGTATCCAATGGAATGGACTTAAAACGATTCCAAGGAAAACCAAAGGAATTTTTAAGTGGAGAAGCACCTAAATTTTTGCATGTAGGACGAATTTCTTATGAAAAAAATTGTGACATTGTGATCAATGCATTCAAACTCATTCATGAGCAGTTTCCAAAGGCTACACTGACCATCATTGGTGAAGGACCAGCCATTCCATCTTTGCAACGGCAAGCAGAACATCTTAGCATCGAAAAATCAGTGGAATTTAAAGGTTTTATCCCCAATGCGGTGTTACACGATATATACCCGCAGTATGATGTGTTTTTAACTGCTTCTACGATGGAAACACAAGGGTTAGTTGTTTTAGAAGCAATTGCATGTGGTTTGCCTGCTGTAGGCGTTGATGCATTTGCACTTCCGGAACTCATTCGGCATGGTGAAAACGGATACATTGCAAAATCATTTGATGCAAAAGGGATAGCACAAGGTGCATTGGAAATCATAAGAAACCCGGACTTGTATGCAAAGTTTTCTAAACAATCGATTCATATTGCTTCAGGTCACGAAATGGAAAAATGTGTGGATGCGATGGAAGAAGTATACGGGAAAGTCATCGAAGCCATGAAAGGTAAAGTCAAAAAGACAACCATCTTTGATATGTTTTTTGACTTTATGCAATGACGAATCAAATTGCGATTGAAGTACGTTCGATTCTAAGTGCCATCGCCATAGGACTTACGTTTTATGCGTACATTCCGTACTTAAAGGGGATACGAGGAGGGAAGGTGCAACCTCATGTCTTTTCATGGGTCATTTGGGGAGCGACAACTTGTATCGTATTTTTTGCACAACTTGTGGGTAATGGTGGAATTGGAACTTTACCGATCGCAATCTCTGGTATCACGACCTTCCTAGTTGCGCTCTATGCTTACCAGAAAAGAGGTGAGATTAAAATTACAAAAGTAGATTGGTTCTTTTTTTTATTAGCACTTTCTAGTTTACCATTATGGTTTTATTTTTCAAATCCACTTGCGGCGGTGATAATACTATCAATCGCAGATTCGCTAGGATTTATTCCGACGATTCGCAAAGGATATGTTTTACCCCATTCTGAACCACTTGGATTTTATATGATATTTTTATTTCGAAATACATTGGCGATTTTTGCATTGGCGGAATGGAACTTAACAACTACTCTTTTCCCAGGAACTGCTGGTATTGCATGTTTAGTTTTTGTTTTGGTTGTGAAATTCAGACAAAATAATATTTGAGAATTGATATGGATATTGTCTTCAAGGTGATTCTATATTCGGTAGTGGGTAAAAGACAACGGAACGAATTTGTTTTCCTTCTTCCGTATCTTCATAGGTGACTTCTGCTTGTTTGGACCTTGCAGGTAAATACATTTGAATGGTCTCAACTAATTCATAGGCACTCAAAGTATAATCCAGAGTTTTGATAGCAATTTCTATGCTTAAAAACCTTTCTTTTGAGACAGTTTTTGTCTCCGTTTTTTTAGATATGATAAGCCATTTATAAAGTCTTGCCGATCGATTTGTATCCAATAAATTGCTTAGCTCAAGTTTGGTTGTTGGGAGGACGGCTGGTGTTTGCCCAAATACAATTTCTATTTCACGTTGTTTTGGTTCGCTCAGTCGCAAAGAAAGTTGTTTATCAAATAATTCATCATCCATGTACTCGATTCGATCACAAGTGGAGTAAACGGTTTCACAAAGGTTTCCATAATTTTTATGAAAAAAGAAGACCATTAAAATTTTTCCATTGGAAGGATGATACAATACTTTCGCATTATAATGTTCCATTCTTCCGAATTTTACGAAGGATCGAATTCGTTTGTAAATGTTATACGAAAGTCCAAATACATCTTTCACAACCGGAATGTCTGCCACTCCAATCGCTCTTGTTGCGATATAAAATGGTTCAAAGCTAACATGGCCATCACGTTTTGTGATTTCACGAAGGTATTCTGTAATGTCGTCCATTCGCGATTCATTGAGAGACATGGGAGATTCTAAAAAGTTTATGACAACTTTTCCTCCGTTTTTTCCAAGCTCCGACCAAACTTCTTCGAGATATTTTCCATCTTCGGTATAAGGAATTTGTCTGCAAAATCCTTCCTTGCATTTGATTTGTTCTTCAAATTCACTTTTGTTAGGTGAAGGTAGGTTTACCGGTTTGAATTCGGAACTAAATTCCTGAGAATATAAACTCGCTAGTGAAATAACAAAAAAGGTAAGAAATAAAAACTTTCTAAAATTCGGTAATTGATTCACGAAATAAGATGGTTTGAGGTTTGAGGATACGAATTGTCCAAATTGTTTTAACATATCTCTCTCCTCGGAAAAATCACATACGTAAACTAATAAAACTTTACCAAAGTGTGTTTACATTTTGAATGAGGCGGATACGTCTCACCACATCTAATGGATCGATGAGTTCCATACATGCGTGATCACCTCGCCAACATTTTGTATTGCCATAAATGGAACATGGCCGACAAGGTAAATCCACTTGCAAAACTCCAGAATCTTCTTGGGCAAAAGGTCCAAAACCGGATAGTGGGTGAGTGGTACCATAAATTCCTATCACGGGTTTTTTGAGAAGGGCTGCAATATGAACGTTGGAACTGTCCATACCAATCATCACATCTAACCTATCCATAATTCCAAGTTCACCTCTAATTCCTAAAGAACCACCTTGGACGATGTGAACACGCGTTAGACTATTTTTTAAAATTTCTAACTCTTTAGTTTCATCTCTCCCACCAAATAAAAATACATTACAGTCAGGGAATTCTGATACTAAAACTTCGACGAGGCGTTTGCATTTCTCAAAACTCCACTCTTTTAATTCGTGACCAGCAAAAGGGGCAAATCCAAACCATTGACCTTCTTTTTTGTCGATGCCAATGGATTTAAAATAATCTTTGGCATACATCTTAGATTCGCCGTCTACATTGAGCCATGGACCTTTTCTAAGAGGGGCATCGTATCCTGATTTACGGAAAACATTAAGATACCGTTCAACAGTATGTGGGAGTTGATTGAGCTTTTTATTGTAACGTCTAGTTTGGGCTAACTTTTCTCTTCTGCCTTTGATGATTTTGGCATATGGGACACCTTTACATCGGAAAAAAAATGCAATGAGTCTTGAACGAACAGATCCATGAAGGTCGATGACATTCCCAAATGGACCTAGTTTATCAATGTCTCTGTACATCCTCCAAAGTCCTAAAAGACCTTTGTATTTTTTCAAATTCATACCAAGGACATTTAAATTTGGGATATTATAAAAGAATGGGGCAAAATTTCCTCTAGTAACAACTGTTAATTGAATATTTGAATATTTCGCTGCGATTGCTATCAAGGCAGGTGTCATCAAGGCAACATCTCCCATCGCAGAAAACCGAAGTACTAGCAGGTTTGTCATTTTTGATTCTTATAAAGAGAAGGGTTTAAATTTTGGTCATTGTACATCTTCATTTGGCGGTATACTTTGACTCGTTTGATCCCCTTGGCATAATCATCAAACAATTCCTCTAAACATTTGAGCAAGTCTTGTCTTTGTTCGAGTAATACATTTAATTTGGATTGGCATTTCTCTATGTGTTCTTTGGTAGCAGAATCATCTTTCCGGTTTACCTGTTCTTCCATATGATAAATTTTTAATTCTAAGATACTCATCCGATCAAGTAGCCATGCGGGAGATTCTGAATTAAGCCTTGCATCTGGTTTAGGAGTGACGGAACGAAACATTTCGATCACAAAGTCATCGAGCTTTTCTACCATATCAGTTCTATCTTGGTTGAGTTTGTCAATTTTTCGTTTGAGAGCGACCACTTCTTCTAGAGCAATGTCTGGTCGACGGATTTCATCTTCAATGTGCCATTGGATGGTATCAACATGGTTTTTTTGGTAAAGAGTTGATTCTAACGTACCATCTGGATAGGGATTTGGATGTGGGGCTTCATTTTTATGCCAATCCAGAACAGATTCTTGGAAAATAGAGACGGCTTTTGTGGCTTCCAATGCTTTCATATCGTAATGCAATTCACGTTTTCATATGGTTTTTGGGGTTCAATCCAAATATTTCCTAGGTTTTTCGCTTTCTTTTGTCTATATACCCATTCTTTTGAAAAAAGATGTGTTTAGCAGTGATCGCCTTTGGGATGCACCCAGATTTTCCACTTGTGGTGGTATCCAACCGAGATGAATTTTTCGAACGTCCCACCGAAGCATTACACGTTTGGGAAAAAGATCCGAAGATACTTGCTGGTAAGGATTTAAAAGCGGGTGGGACTTGGCTTGGTGTGAACGCACTCGGAAAACTTGCCTTCCTAACCAATGTACGTAATTTGAAACAAACACCACACCCAAATCCAAAATCTAGAGGATCACTTGTTTTGGATTTTTTAAAATCAGAGGGATCGATTTCGGCACTCGAATATGCAAAACAAGTCCAATCATCCAAGGATGAGTACGAAGGATTTAATTTGTTTTTGTATGATGGAATCAAAGCAATCGCAATTGGTGGTGATCCATTTGGGAATCAAACTGTAGAATCGGGGTTCCATGCTGTGAGTAATGCCAGTTGGAATACCCGTTGGCCAAAAACTGAAAAATTGAAATCCCAAATCATTTCAAAATTTTCGGATTGGACAAACGGGAAAATTACCAAACAAAATCTCGAAATTGAAATGTTTCTTTCCTTAAACGATGCTGAACTTGTAAACGATATCAATTTGTTGCCAGACACAGGGATTGGCATTGAACGCGAAAGGTATCTTTCGTCAGTGCGCATCAAAACTCCAAAATATGGAACAAGGGCGTCGACAATTGTGTTTTATGGAAAAAATTCTGTAGAGATGATCGAAAGGTCATTCTCCGAACCGCTATCTGACGGATATACGGAACGGAGACAAATGTTAGAATGGTAAGGGACTAGTCTTCCAATCGGAAATTTTTCATTGGGAATGCATCAGTGATTTCTTTCACTGCTGCTTTCACTTTTGATTCGTAAGCTCCATCACCAAAATGTTCTAAGAAATCACAGATTAAATTGCCAACTGCTTCGATTTCTTTTTCTTTTAGTCCACGAGTGGTAAGTGCTGGTGTTCCGAGTCGAATCCCAGAAGCCACTGCTGGTGGGTTTTTATCAAAAGGAATCGCATTTTTGTTAACAGTGACACCGATATGATCGAGTCCATCTGCTGCGTCTTTTCCTGTTAGTCCTTTGACGGAAACATCGAGGAGTACGATGTGGTTGTCAGTTCCACCTGATACAACACGGAAACCTCGTTTTTGGAAAACTTCTGCAAGTGTTTTTGCATTTTTTACAACTTGTTTGATGTAGGTTTTGAATTCTGGTTGGAGAGCTTCCCCGAACGCTACTGCTTTAGCAGCAATCACATGCATCAGTGGTCCACCTTGGATCCCAGGAAATACACGTGAGTTAAGAACTTTTTCATTTTCAGCTGATGAAAGAATGAGTCCACCTCTTGGTCCGCGTAAAGTTTTGTGAGTTGTAGTAGTCACAAAATCACAAACACCAATGGGACTTGGGTGTTCTCCAGCTACCACCAAACCAGAGATATGTGCAATGTCTGCCATGATTTTGGCACCAATCTCATTTGCAATTTCTCTAAATTTGTTAAAATCAATGATACGTGGGTAAGCAGATGCGCCTACAACAATGAGTTTTGGTTTATGTTCCCTTGCAAGTTTTGCCACCTCATCATAATTGATGGTTTCAGTTTTTTCATCCACACCATAAGGGATTGGTTTGAAATATTTCCCACTGATGTTTACTGCACTACCATGAGTTAGGTGACCGCCGTGCGCTAAATTCATACCAAGAAAACTATCTCCTGGTTCAAGTGTGGCAAGGAAAACTGCCATATTCGCCTGTGCACCGCTATGTGGTTGTACGTTTGCATATTCGGCACCAAACATTTTTTTGGCTCTTTCGATGGCGAGCTCTTCTACTTTGTCTGCATTTTCGCAACCATTGTAGTAACGTTTTCCAGGATATCCTTCCGCATATTTATTGGTAAGTGTTGAGTGATAGGCTTCGAGAACGGGACGGGATACAAAGTTTTCACTCGCAATCATTTCGAGGGAATGTTCTTGTCTTTGGTCTTCTTTTTTTAGTGCGGCGTAAACTTCAGGATCTTGTTTTTCTAAATAACTCATGTCGGAATTTCTCTGTGGAGTGTGTATTCTGGATTTTGGTATTTCTTCTTGCGAATAAATTCAGATTCTCTGAGCACTTGTTTCCGAAAAGTAGAAAAGTCCCTTCCAAAGAAGGAAATGTTTGAAAAATCACTTGGGAGGGGTTCCTCTAAATAGTGAAAGACTTCTCGCACAAGGTCCACTGCCCATTTTTCCTCGGAAAAAAACGTTGGGAGAGAGGTGAGAAAATCTTTGTGGGTCCTTTCCTTTCGGTAATCAGGTTCTTCTGGTGGGTGGTTCAAAACTTCTGCCACTCGTCCGATAAGGCTCTCTTCTAAAATTAAGGTTCCATGTTGGACAATACAGCTCCGTTTGCGAAACTGTGCGTTACCGGAAATCTTTTTAAACTCTCCATCTTTTTCCAAAACAAGATCTGATTTTCCTTTGGGATAGGATTGGATGTTTTGGTGCGACAATGATTTTGTGATAATGCCTAAAATTCGATCATAACTCTCTTTCACGGGGAACAATTCTTTTCGTGTTTCTAAATTAAAATACAGAGAGTAATTAATATTTCCGGATAGAGAATGGAAAACTGTCCCACCTCCTGAAGCACGCCTTGCTATGTAACAAAAGTTAGACTTTGGTTTTTTGCCAAACCCAAACTGTTTTGCTTCGGTTTCATAAGCATTTAAAACATTTTCTTTGATATTGCGGTAAGGGTTTTCAGAAAGTCCTAGGATAATAGAATCCGGATTTTTCCATAACCGAATCCCGGCGGTGATATTAAATTTTACCAAATGTACCGCTATTGCCTCTTCAACCGCCAAATTATAGTAAGGCGATCGAGAAGGGGTGGAAGGAAAGAAAAATACTTTAGAATTCACTCGTTGAAGTATTTTTGGGAGGCTTCGTTTAAAAACTTTCGTTCTTTTCTGGAAAGAGAATCCATTCCATTTTTAGAAATTTTTTCTAAAAGTTCGTCCACTTTTGATTTTGCATTCTCTCGTTTTTCCATTTCCTCTTGATATCGCATAAATCTACGTTTTTGTAAATACCGAGATAGGGACCATGTAGGAAGGGAAGATTTGGTTCCTTTCCATCCTGTATATAGTTTCATAAGGATCACTCCACCAATGGCACCACCCAAATGCGCAAAATGTGCCACTCGTTCCCCTTGTGCAAAGAGAACCATAAGCATCACAATCATCACAAAGTATTTTGCACGCATAGGAAAGATAAGAAAAACTAGGAGTTCTCGGTTTGGCCAGGTCATTCCATACGCTACAAGTAACCCGTAAATACTAGCACTGGCACCCACCACGACACCTTGTGGGATTCCAAAAAATTGCGCAGTGATGGTACCGATCCCGCCGAGTAGAGCTGTGAAAATATAAAATTTAAGAAAAGCACGTTCACCCCAGATTTCAGCAAGTTCTGATCCAAACATCCAAAGACTTAGCATATTGAATAGGATGTGTAAAAAACTGCCATGTAAGAAGGCATAACTCACAAGTTGCCAAACCCAACCACGAAAGACGAGTTCCGGAGAGAGCCCCAGATAGAGCTCAACAAGGGAAGTGTGGAAGGTAAGTTTTATCACTAATTGTAGGATAAAAAAAATGACATTGATGAAAATGAGAGTTCGGACGACTGGGACCATGGGAGGTCCAAAGCGAAGTTCATATCCTGGGGTGCGAGAGGCCATAAATTCAAGGTCGCAAATCTTGAGTGACAAGGAAAGTCGATTTCCTAGCATCGAGGAAGTGATTGTGCAACTCTACGGAGTCCGCGGTTCCATTGCGAGCCCCCTCCGAAACCAAGACTACCGCAAAAAGATAATCGAGATTCTTGACCTCTATAAACAATCTGGGGCCGAAGGATCGGCGGATGAATTTTGGCAAAATCTCCCATACCATTTGAAATTTGTCACAGGATCTGACACAACCTGTGTATCTGTCACTGATGATGACGGGGAAACCTATGTTTTGGATATGGGGACAGGGTTACGCAATTTGGGTGATGAATTAGTATCCGAATACTTCACAAACCAATTGAAAAAAACCATTTCTTTTTTCATCACCCACACTCACTGGGACCACATCCAAGGTTTACCATTTTTTAAACCAATTTATTTCCCTGACTTCCATTTGCATTTTTATTCGCCTTATTCCGATTTAGAAAAACGATTACAAACCCAACAAGAACCAGAATTTTTTCCCGTGCCTTTAGAAGGAACAGGATCAGCAAAAGAGTTCAAATTGTTCTTCCCTGGTGATGTAATCGAATTTCCATCTGGTCTCAAAGTTGAATGTTACCCCTTAAAACACCCTGGTGGTTCTTTCGCTTACAAATTTACCAATCGTTCTGGTAAAATTTTTGTTTTTGCCACTGATGCAGAATTTACGGGTGCAGACATGGATCTCATCCATGAATGTATGCCTTTTTTTGCCGACGCAGACTTACTCATACTCGACACACAATATACGTTAGACGAATCATTTTCAAAATTTGATTGGGGTCATACTGCCTATACAATGTCAGTGAATTGTGCTTCGTCCTGGCGTGTCAAAAATCTTGTGCTCACACACCATGAGCCTAGTTATTCTGATGAAAAAATTTATGAAATTTATGAAAGCGCCAAATTGCACAAAGAGCAATTAGGCGAAAAGAAACTGAAAATTCATTTAGCAAGAGAAGGACTTAGATTCCACCTATAATGACTATGAACATTGAAAAAACACTTCGAATTACCATCACTACTTTCTTTAGTATTGCACTATTAGGTGGACTTTTTTTTGGATATATTCTTTCGGAAGTTAACAAAGGGAAAGAACTACAGAAACTTTCATCATACCAGCCAACAACTCCTACAAAACTTTATGATACCAATGGTGTTCTCATAGCAGAATTATACCGACACAAACAAGAACTTTTGAAATACAGTGATATCCCTCCACATGTGATCCATGCATTTTTATCGGTAGAAGATGATAACTTTTTTAACCACTTTGGGATTGACTTTTTAGCAATTGTACGTGCTGCGATAAAAAATATTTTTGCAGGACGAATCGTGCAAGGTGGATCTACCTTAACCCAACAGTTGGCAAAAACAATCTTACAACAAAGGAAAAAAACCTTTGGTCGTAAATTCTTAGAAGCATTACTCACATTACAAATCGAACAGGAATATACCAAAGAAGAAATCTTAGAAATTTATTTTAACTTAATTTATTTGGGTCATGGAACCACTGGTTTATCCTCTGCAGCGAATGTATACTTCCAAAAAGACGTAAGGGATTTAAGCATTGCTGAAGCGGCAATGCTTGCAAGATTACCCAAAGCTCCGGTTACATACTCTCCTTTTAAAAATCCAAAAGAAGCAAAACAAGCTCATTTGGTCGTGCTTGGTCTAATGGCAAAAAATGGATTCATCCCAAAAGACCAAGTCCAAAAGATCCATGATGATTTTTGGGATCGGTATTGGCCAGTTGTCATCACCCAATCACCATCTCGGTCCACATGGGGGGCAAAACTCAACAGAGCTCCTTATTTCACAGAGTGGGTACGCCAAATTTTAGAAAAGGAATTGGGTGAAGAAGCACTTTATACTGGTGGTCTTCGTGTTTATACTACACTTGATGTGAGAAAACAAGAAATCGCAGATGAGGAGCTTCGAAAAGGTCTAATCGAACAAGATAAGTCTGCATTTGGGGCAAACTTCCGTTATGCGGGTAGAGCTGATCGAGGACTTGTTTCTTTATATAATTTATTTGGTTCAATTTTTCCAGTTGGTGTTCCTTATGTAACAAGCCTTGACGATAGACAAGTGTTTCGTTTGCATTTAGAAAAAGAAATGGCACAAGCTTTGGAACTTTTGACTGACTTTGTCCCTTCAGAAAATGAAAGTGCAGCTGTCAAAGAATTCCAAAGGTCATCTCTGGTGTTTTCATCCAACTTACACGTGGAAGGTGCAGTCATCACCATTGACCACCAAACAGGTTATATCCAAACGATGGTAGGTGGATCTAGATTTTCGCCTAAAAACCAATTCAACCGCGCGATGCAAGCAAGACGCCAAACAGGTTCTGCATTCAAACCATTTGTGTATGCAGCTGCCATCCAAAACCGTGCTGTTGGTTCAGGAACTGGGATTATGGATGCCCCACTTACCACCATCACAGAAGAAGGGGAAGGTTACTCTCCTCAAGATATTTCTGGTGACTTTCGTGGGATGGTTCCTTTGTCACGTGCGTTATCTTTATCACTTAACATCGTATCTGTGCAAGTCCTGATGCGAACAGGAACCGACTCTGTCATTGATTTTGCATCTAAAGTCACGAAAACAAACAAATCTCGGTTCCCAACGGGGCCTGCTCTTGCTTTAGGTGTGGCTGAACTCACTCCCTATGAGATGGCACTTGGTTATTCAATTCTGGCCAATAAAGGAAAAGATGTAATTCCATTTAGCGTTCGTTATGTTTTAAACCAAAGTGGCACTGTAGTTTATAACAAAGAAAAGGAAGTTCAAGAAACTTTAGCTGAAGAAGCAAAAAACGGGACAATTCAAATCATTCCAGAAGCCACTGCCTATATTATCAAACAAATGTTAATTGGCGTTGCAATGGGTGGAACTCCAACCCAAGCACTTCGAGCTGCGGACAAAGGAAATTATAAAGGTGAATCTGGTGGTAAAACTGGATCCACTTCATCATATACCAACGTTTGGTATGCTGGATTTGATCCGAAATATACTTCCATCGTATGGATGGGATTTGATAAATCTTCACTTTCCCTCGGTAAAGGAGTGACTGCTGCTGGTGTTGCAGCTCCAATTTGGGGGAAAATGTATTCTCGTTTTTATAACGAAGGTCCATACCCAAGTTTTTACCCCAATGGAAAATCAGACGAAATTCCTTCTGATGTGGTCAAAGGGGCAACTTGTGCGTTTAATGGTTTATCCCCAGGTCCCAATTGTCCTCTCACGGGAAATTTATTCTTAAAACCGATCACCATTGCGGGAAGGACATTGGCTGTTCCTGGTGGCAGACAATGTGACGGAGACAGGGACCATTACCGCTCCATGGACTTAAATGATTTCTTACAAAGAGAATTAGAAATTTCAGACGACGAACTGAAGTAAAACCTAGAAAATTCGAATCATTTCATAAATCCCCAATTGTCTGTAATGCCAAATGGGGATAAAAAATCAAAAACCATCTACCGCGAATCTATCTCCATTTTTTGAGAGGGCCGGGGATATACTCTTTTCATGGTCTCTTCTTTTTTTAGGCAATTTCTTGCAAAACAGACAATCTGTATAAATTTTAAGCATTTTTGGCGCCTCATTTCATCCAAGGAAGTGATCATTTGCCATTCCTTCGCGTTTTAGGCAAAAACTCATTTTGGCACGATAGTTGCATCTTTTCTTCTGAACGGCAGTTCGGAGGGAATATGAAAAAACTACTCTTAACCATCATCTTACTGACAATTAACTTCTCTGTGAAAGCAGGTGAGTCTTCTTTTTTGAATGATGATTTGGCTTCCCTCATTGGCCAATACGATAACGAAACTTTAGCGGTCATTTCCAACGAACTGGTAAAAATGGCGAACGCAGAAGAAGGGATGGGTGAATTTGATCTCGCTTCCACTCATTATGACCGTGCAATTAAAATTCGTGAAGCGATTGGTATGAAATCACATAAAAGTTTTGCATCCATTCAATACTTAGCAAGCCAAGCTTATTCCAAAGCGGGTCACTTTTGTGAAGCATCAACCTATGCAAAAAAAGCGAGTGATTCGTTCCGTGAACATGGAATTTCCAAGTTCGAACAAAAAGCTGAATTGGAATCAAAAGAATTTGCAAAGGCTTGTGCAGTGGTGGCGGTTCGTTAAACAAACTTTAAATACTATGTTTTTATGATTCTTTCTAGAGATGGTTACCCTTTTTTGATTCTTCCTTCGAATCAATCCAACTTCACGTGATGATACACGTGGGGTTGGAATTCTTTTTTTCCATACTTCAATTTTGATATTTCAAATAATTTTGTTTTTTCATAGGCTTTGTCTGATTCCCATGCAATTCCAAAATTCGCTTCTACATACCCTGATTCATATTGGAGTGGGTATAAAGAATCTCCGTCATAATAATACACTAAGTTGTGATCGAATTCTTTTGTCTCATCCAATGGAAATGTCTCACATGGGATCCGATTGGTAAGGTATTTGGTTTTCTGTTTGGGACTAAGATCCAAACGACATTCTTTGGTATTTAGTTCCTTTGTAGAAAAAAGAACCCAATCGTTTGATTTTTCATATTGGCCTTTGCCTATGAGTTGGCGAAATCGGATATGATCATGATAAACCCGCCACTCTCTCCAAACTTTTTTAAACTTTTGATTTGTTTGGATTTGGATTGTTTCTGACCAAACCAACTGAAAGTTTTTGGATCCCATTGCCGATTTTTTTTCTGTTGGTCTTACGAATGTTCCGAGTTGTAGGTTGGTATCTCTTGGAAACTCAGGTGGGAGTGTGCGAATCCAACCTAGTTTTGGTGTACAAGACAAAGAAACACAAAAGATAAAAACCAAAAGAAGAAGTGATGTCTTCTTTTGGTCGTTTGGGTGAATTTCTTTTCTATCTAGATTTGGACTAGAACTGGAAGTAAATAAAATCTTGCCCACCATCTCCAAAGATTCCTAACAAAAGTAAAATCACAACAGACAGGATGGGGAGTAAAATATTTTGAAACGGTTTTAGTTTTTCATACACAAACGGTGAGTATTGGAACCAATTGAACATAAGCCCCAAAGCAATGAATGTTGGTAACTCATCCACTCGGTTCAGTGTGTCTCCTGTGTTCCGAAGGGTCAAAACCCCTTTGAAGATCTCAAATGCTACATTTAAGGATTCTGCTCCGCGAGCCGCTGCACGGAAAAAAACACCGGAAAATGAAAATACAATAAAGATCACAATGGTCCGAACGATCCCCGCCAAAGGAAAGGTATCTGGGATAAATTTCTTTTTCCCTCGGTGTAAATAGAGAGAACGTTCGATCCATATAAGGGCACCGAGGTATGCCCCCCAAAGGACAAAAGCCCAATTGGCACCATGCCAAAGACCTCCAAGACACATTGTGATGAAGGAATTTACATTGGAACGAAAGATCGAACCTTTACTTCCACCTAATGGGATGTAGATGTAATCACGTAACCAAGAGGAGAGTGTGATATGCCAACGGCTCCAAAGTTCGCGAAAGGACTGAGAGAAAAAAGGACCTTGGAAGTTCTCAGGAATTTCGTAACCAAGTAAATTGGCTGATCCACGTGCCATATCGGTGTAACCAGAAAAGTCACAATACACTTGGACGGCAAATGCGAGTACACTAAAGAAAATTGAAAAGCTATCATACTTGGCAGGGTCCAGATACAAAGGAGAGATGATGGGAGCAATGTTTTCGGCAATGATCACCTTCTTAAATAAACCACCAATGATGAGAAAAATTCCTTTTTTCATTCGGTCGGAATCTATTGTCGGGTGATCCAGTTGCGGAAGGAAATCCTGTGACCTCATGATGGGACCCGCAATCAGCTGAGGGAAAAAGAGAATGAATAAAAAGTAGTCCACAGTGGACATACGTTTCTCAATGATCCCTCGGTGGATATCCACTTGTACTGCGATGATCTGAAAGGTATAAAAACTAATGGCAAGTGGTAAAAAGATACTCCACGAACCTGCAATTTCTTTAAAACTTGGATACCCGGTTAAGGAAAATAAAGAATCAGTGATAAAGTAAAAATATTTAAAAAAAGCTAAATTGATAACATTTAAGATTACAATTGTATAAAGAACCTTGTCATGTTTTTCCCCTTTGTCTTTTTTTCGAAACATCCATTCGCTAAATCCATAATTGATGAGGATGACAAGGAGGAAGTGGAATAAAAATGGGAAACTAAAATACGCATAAAAAATAAGAGAAGAAATCACAAGAAGGGGTTTTCTACCCTTCTGTGGAATGTTCCAATAGATTAAATACGTGAGAGCAAATAATATTAAATACGGAATCGAATTAAATAACATGAATTAGATATACCTTAAAAACTAGATATCCCAAAGATAGAGAAACTTTGCACTCGTGCCAGTTCCAAGGATTTTATCTGCAATTCCCAATGAAATCGGATTCCCTTTTGTATCAGTTGCTTGGTAGATATTTTCAACAGGTACTTTTCCTCGTTGGTAAGTTACAATTCTTGGTGAACCTTGTGGGTTTCCTTCATACTTAGGGTGTTTCATCAGTTCGATTACAAAGTTATCGAAATAACCAATAAAGTCGATCATCCCTTCTTTCTGTGCTTGTTCTGCTGTGAAGATCCTTCCGTCACAAATTTCTTTGAGTCTACCTTCTGAGACTTTCGGTCTTCCTTTTTTCACGACTTCAAAAAATCGAGAATACAAACTATCGATGATGGATTGTAATATTTTTCTTTGTTCGGAAGTCATCTCTGTTGTTGGAGAACCAATTGCTTTGTTTGGACCTGAAGTAAATGACTGGTCTTTGATTCCAATTTTATCTAAACCTTCTTTAACGTTGATCCCAGACATGATGACACCAACAGACCCTGTAACAGTTGTTGGATGAGCACCAATGGAATCCGTTGCCATGGCGATATAATATGCACCACTTGCCGCAATGTCCATGAATCCTGCAAAAACTGGGATCCCTTTTCTTTCTTTGAATTTTTTGATCTCTTGGTAGATGATATCACTAGCGGTGACTGTTCCACCAGGTGAATTGATTTTTAAGATCACACCCTTGACATCCGGGTCTCTTTCCGCACGTTTGAGTGATTCTTTCACACGGACAACCATTGAATCGGATGCGGGACCAAAAAAGGACTCTTTTCCTTCATCAGAAATCATCCCTTCAATGGCGATAATTACGATTTTTTCTTGATCCTTTCCTGCAATGAGTTTCTCTTCGAATTCAGACTTAGCAGTTGGCGGGAAAAGATTCATACTATTCCCAATGACACATGATTCTGTGAAAAGAATCGAAAGAAGAACGACGGAACTAAAAAGACCAAACTTTCTTAAAGGCATACAAACCTTTCTAAGATGGCAAACTCTGACTTCAATCATTTTTGGGAGATAAATCTTGTACCAACTGAAAACTAAATTCTCACGATTTGAGACCGAACCCAAAGGGGGCGGTCAGTGGTTGCATCTATCTCTCAAGTCCCCTGTGGACGGAGCCAGTATTTCCGTTGTGGCAGGGCACAAAGCCCCCGATCCCTTTTTCGCTTCTGGTTCGTTTTTAATGTTCCCTTGGGTGAACCGTTTGGAGCCAAATCCTTGGGCAAGAGATCCATTTTACCCGAGTGTTCACTGGCTAACGGATGGGAACGGAATCCCACTCCACGGATTATTCCACAATTTACCAAGGACTGTCCTTACGGAATCAGAAGGGGAGTTGGAGTCGTTTGTGAGTTTTTCGATAGAAATTCCTGAAACTTGGGAGGGAACCTTACTTTCCAAAATCAAGGTCAAAGAAACCTACCAACTCTTTCCTTCGGAACTCAAGATCATCTACGAACTGAACAATACATCTGATGGAGAATTCCCATTTGCTTTAGGGATCCATCCTTATTTTCGCTGGAACGAAGAGGAAAGTATCGATGATTTATTTCTAATCGGTTCAGGATTTTACCAAATTAAATTAGGTGATTATCTTTTGCCGGAACGAGTATTAGGTGAAGAACTTTTACTTTACGGTGAAATTCCACTCGCAGGAAAAAATTTGGATGATCTGTATGTTTCGAAAGAAACTGAGAAACCATATATTGGATTGTTTTCCATGAACAAAAAAGAAAAACTCCTCATCACCGGGGGGAATTTTTATCAAGTGTACACTCCGTTAGACCGGAGGTCAATTGCCATCGAACCGATGACAAGTACTGGGAATTTTTTACATTTCCCTGGTGCAAATCCTAATCTTCTCGCCCCACATTCTGAAAAAAAAATCGAATTTTCGATTCGTTTGGATCAATTCTAAAAAAAATCCCTCTCTTTATCGAACAAACTGTCTAACAAAAAAAAAGAGGATAGTCCCCCAATGTCAGATGCCCTAGTGAATACTTGTAAACAAATTAGTAAAAATCTTTTGGAGATCAAATATTTCGCTGAGAAAAAAAATACTAGTAGAACTTCTGTTTACCGAGCCTTACAAGACCAAAAGATCAATGAAGTTGTCATTGGTAAAAATTCACGTTTTGTTATTTTAGATGAAGCTGCGAAGAAGTGGAAACCTGGAAGACAGTCCTAAATTGTAGTTCTTCCGCTTTCAAATTGGTTAAGACCCAATCTGGCATTTCAAAAAAAGTAGGTAGGTTCCAAATTTCTTCGGGAATGAGTTCTCGAATGAAATCTGGAACCGAAGGTCTTAATCCAAAATAAGGTAACAAGTATTCGTCGGTCTGCGATTCCAAAAGGTAACCTAAAAATCGATCATAAACATTTCCAAGACTTCCATCACTATGAACATCTCTTGTTTTGATGTAACATTCTGCAATTTTTGGGAAAGGTGATTTGAATTTTTTTAAATGAAAACGGTATTGGATGGCTTTCAAATAACCGACACGAAACACGATATGACTTTCTCCTTCATGGATTTGTAAGTGGAGAAAACCCGTTGGATTTTTTATTCCTTCCATGTCCAATCGTGTATGAACCATTCCCAAATTTCCGAAATACAATTGCACCGGGTCCTTCCACCACTTTCTGATAGATTCTAAAAAAGTTGGATGATTGTGAGTCTCCTTTATGCTGGGAAATTTATCTCGCAAAATATTTGTTACATGGTCTTTTTTCTTTTTTTCAAACTGTTTGGGAAAACAAAGAAACAAAACAGATTCGAAATTAGACAATTGGTAAAAAAAATCAAAATCAATGTGGCTATGTAATATTGGTTCTGGTCTCGTCTTCCAGTTAAAAACATGGAAAGGTAAGAACATGCGGAATCCAATTTCTTCCCATTCTAACACCATTTGTCGTAATTTTGTTTCCTGGATAGGGAGATGTTCTAAGGAAATGTTGAATTTGTAAGTTTTTGGGAATTTCCACATTTTTAATACCAATCGGTCGATCTATGATAACAAGATGAAAGATTTAGCCTTTGAGAATCAAAGTTTTTTATGGGGGAATGAGGCGGGTCCCATTCGTATCCTTTCGGAATACCTCCATCCTAAAGCAGAATTTAAGGAACATGGGATTACGGATACGATTGTTGTTTTTGGATCTGCAAGGATTCCTTCTCCCGAAACACAAAGGACAAACCCAAATCCACAGCTTTCCTCTTTAAGCCATTATTACGAAGAAGCACGGGAGTTCTCAAGGTTGATCAGCGAATGGGCAGAGGTATTAAAAAAAGAAATCCCCGATCGTAACCTTCATATTTGTACTGGTGGCGGGCCTGGGATCATGGAAGCAGGGAACCGTGGGGCAAAAGAAGCAGGTTCGAAATCGGTTGCCTTAAACATTGTCCTCCCTCATGAACAACACCCCAATCCCTATGTGAACAAAGAACTGACCTTCGAATTCCATTATTTTTTTATGCGAAAACTTTGGTTTATGAAAACTTGTCGAGGTATGATTGCCTTTCCTGGTGGGTTTGGGACTTTTGATGAATTATTTGAAACATTAACCTTGGTCCAAACGGGGAAAAAAAGCCGGATTCCCATTTTGCTCTACGGAAAAAAATTTTGGTCAGAGGTCATCAATTTCAAAAAATTGGCCGAGATGAAGCTCATTTCCGAAGAGGACTTACATCTATTTGGTTATGCGGACACTCCCATCGAAGCACTTCGATTCTTTCAGGAAAAGATTCGTTTCGAATTGACCCATTCTGAGGGTACAAAAACATAGCGAAACAAGGTAATAATTATGGCTAGAACATGTGTAGTAACCGGAAAAGGAACAACGGCAGGGAACAACGTATCCCATTCTCATAAAAAGAATCGCCGTATCTGGAAGGTGAATGTGATCACAAAGAAAATCTTTTTGGAAGATGAGAATCGCTGGGTTCGCGTTAAGATTTCTACACGTGCTTTAAGAACCCTTCGTAAAAAAGGTTTGAAAGTGGCAATCAAAGACCACGGCGGTGACATTTCTGCCATCACTCCTAAAAAATACGTAGGAATCACACCGAAAGCACAAACTGCACCGACAGCTTAAACCCAAGATTTAAGTTTGTTTGTGGATTGAAACGATCCAAAAAAACACCAAATATCAACGAAGTCTACCGCCTACTTGAGGCGGAGTTCGGTGTCGTAGAAACCCCTCTTACCTATACCAAACCTTACGAATTGGCAATCGCCGTCATTCTCAGTGCCCAATGCACTGATGAACGTGTGAACCAAGTCACACCCGAACTCTTTCGTACCTTCCCAACCTTAGAGTCCTTTGCCAAAGCACCCCTTTCCGCAATTGAAAAAAAAATATTCTCCACTGGGTTTTATAAAAACAAAGCCAAAAGTATCCAAGGATTTGCGAAAATGATTCTTTCTGAATTTGGTGGGGAACTTCCAAAGACAATGGAGGATGCGATCAAACTCCCTGGGTTTGGAAGAAAAACTGCCAATGTTGTACTCGCTGAAATTTATGGCGTGGTGGAAGGATTCGTGGTAGATACCCACGTGAAACGACTCACAGGTCGCCTAGGGTTTACCAAAAAAACTGATCCCGTACAAATTGAACGAGAGATGATGAAAATCACACCTAAGGAGATTTGCCGAAACCTATCTCTTTACCTAATATTTCTCGGTCGTAAGTATTGCCAGGCTCGTCGTACATTTTGTTCGGATTGCCCCCTTGCTTCCCTATGTCCTTCTTATTCGGAATAGGTTTTTCCAAACCTTCTTCTGTTTCCGATTCTTTTCTTTGTTTCCAAGAACGATTACGATCTACGAGATTGATGGATTCTACTTTATAATCCAAACGAATGAGGTTTCGTTTGCGATAATACAAATTTAAAGTGCCAAGTCTGCCATAGTCTTTGGGGCATTCAATTTGGTGGACATTTGCTAGGTAACGCAATCGACCTTGTGGTTTTTTCTCGACAAGTAAAAAGATCGGTAGATTGGGTTCGTTCCTACCAGTGATCATTGGGATTTTAATTTCCTCTTCGGGACTCACATACACGATCCAACCATCGTAGTCATCAATGTTTTTTGCATTCACAAGCCCATCAATTGAACCTATACCCAGTTTGACGGGGCCATGTTCCATCTCAATGGTTTTTGTGAGATTGAATCCATCAAAGGGAAATTCTAGAGGTTTGTCTTTGGCACCAAAAGGGTACAACATGTACCCTTTCCCCCGTTTTAAATCCAAATCCATCTTTTCTCGTTCCACATACCCTAGAAGGGAGCTTAGGCCCCCTCGGCCTTCCTCATCCATCTTTGTGAAAAGGTCTTTTCCACAGTGGAAAAAAAGTCGGAGTGGCCTGTCCTCAAAACTTTCATGAGAAGATAAAACTGAATTCGAAAGAAATAATCCAATTGTCAAAATGGACAGGGAGAATCTTCCAAGAAAGGAAAGACGGATATTCATTATTTGTGACCTTGGTTCTAAGAACGGAAGAATTCGAAACAGAATGAACCAAAAAACCTACCGCCTGTCTAAACTAAGGGCAGAAAGGATGCCATGAACTTCTTCAAAAATCTATTTCTCTACGCTAAAATGGTTAAATTTTCCCACACACTTTTTGCTTTGCCCTTCGCTGGGATTAGTTTTGTCTTAGCATACCTAGAATCGAGCCTTGACACAGGTGATTTACTCAGGATTGGGGCACTTGTCCTTGTTTGTATGGTGAGTGCTCGCAGCGCCGCCATGGGATTTAATCGATATGTGGATTCTGAAATCGATGAAAAAAACCCACGCACCCAAAATCGGGAAATCCCTGCTGGGAAAATTTCGAAACTCTCTGCCTTGCTATTTATTGGTCTTTCGTCTTTTATCTTTATCTTTGCTAGTTTTTTTGTGAACAAACTGGCATTTTTACTTTCGTTCCCAGCACTCTTTATCCTCTTTTTGTATTCGCTGACCAAACGATTCACATTGTTTTGCCATTTGGTTTTGGGATTTGCTATCTCGCTTGCTCCCTTGGGTGCTTGGATTGCCATCACGGAAACCATAAGCCTTGTTCCAATTTTATTTTCCCTTGGACTTTTATTTCACATAGCCGCCTTTGATGTGTTATATGCCATCCAGGACATGGACTTTGATACCAAAGAAAATCTCCACAGCATTCCTGCAAAGCTAGGAGAAACCAAATCACGTATCATTGCAGTGGTGTTACACAGTTTGTCTTTTGTATTTTTTATCTTTGCTGGGATTAGTGCCGAACTTGGATTTATGTACTTTCTCATCCTAACTGTGATTGGAATTTTGGTTTTGTATGAACATAAAATTTCTTACCAGTACAAACGAAAGGACTTACCTCTAATCTTTTATCAAATCAACTCTTGGATCAGTGTGGTTTTATTTTTAGCCATTCTCTTTGACAAATGGAATGAATTTTTATTAAAGATATCCTCAGGGATTAGTTTTCGATGAAACTTGTTGTAGGACTTGCGGGCGCTAGTGGTAGCATTTATGCCGCAAGATTTCTAAGGGCACTCTGTGACATAGAAGGGGAAACGTATATCACAGCAAGCCCCGCATCCCTCCGAATTTTTTCAGAAGAATATGAAACGAGTGTCAAAACTACCGAAGACATATTGTCCTTTGTAGAAGAAAAGTGGAAGATAAAATCCAAACACAAATTTCATGTTCGAAATTTTTTTGATATTGGATCTGATATTGCCAGTGGTTCCAATGTTTGGGATGCGATGGTTGTCATCCCCTGTAGTATGAAAACAGTCGCTTCGATGTCAGCAGGTCTCACCGAAAATCTGATTGAACGTGCTGCAGATGTCACCCTAAAAGAACGAAGACGTCTTATTGTTGTTCCAAGAGAAACTCCTTACAATCGCATCCACTTAAGGAACCTTTTAGCGTTAGATGAAGCGGGTGCCATCATCCTACCTGCTTCCCCAGGTTTTTACCAAATGCCAAAAACACTTGATGATCTGGGAGATTTCATTGCGGGAAGGATTTTGAATTTACTCGGCCATTCACAAACCCTCTTCCCTAAGTGGGAGGGGTGAAGTTACGGAAATAAGCAGTCGGCTTGCCGTTTTCTCCCAAACAAACATAGGTGATATCACTTTCGATCACAGCTGACATTTTTCCTGTTTGTGGGTTGTTTGTGATCGCAAGAGTCCGAGACGTAACGGATGATTTTCCATATTTTACAATCTTACCATAAATTTGGATAATATCGCCTGCCCGGGCTGGGGAACGGAACACGACATTGTCCATGCTCATGGTCACAATGTTTGTGTATCGGATTTTGTTCATCACATACATTGCCATTCCTTCATCAATCCAGGAGAGCATTTTCCCTCCAAATAGATTGTTATGGTAATTTAAATCGTCTGGTTGGACCAAGTGTTGGGTGACAAGTTCCATATCCAGGAGTTTGTTCTGAATTGTCTCGACCATAAATACCAAAAAATATGTTTTCGATTTATTCGATACCAAAAACCCTAGAGAAAAGATTTCCGATCTATGTACGCATACTCCCACAAAAACATCTTAGACACCTTACAATTTTCCAAAGACGACCTCAATTATCTCATTGAAAAAACAAACCGTATGAATGCCCTGCATGAATCCGGAAAAGCCTTCGGAATCCTCCATGGGAAACTACTTGCTTCCTTGTTTTTTGAAGCAAGCACTCGTACTCGGATGAGTTTTGAAGCGGCCATGGAAAGGCTTGGGGGGAGACTCATCTCGACTGTGGGGTTTCAATTTTCATCTATCTCTAAAGGCGAAACTTTATACGATACCATGAAGATGATCGAAGCGTACTGTGATATCGCCGTGATCCGCCACCCAGTGGAAGGATCATCACGGATTGCTGCGGGTGCTGTGAATATCCCAGTGATCAATGCGGGAGATGGGGCAGGGCAACACCCCACACAAGCTCTACTCGATTTGTATACGATTGTTTCTGAAAAAGGAAAGATCGATGGACTCAACATTGCCTTTATCGGGGACCTTAAGTATGGAAGAACCATCCATTCTCTTATTAACCTTCTCAGACATTACCCAGTACATTTGTATCTCATTAGCCCTGAAGAACTCAAACTCCCCGATAAATACAAAAAAAACTTAGAAGGATTTCCCATGACATGGGAAGAAACCACAGACATCAAAGCGATTTGGGATGCCGATGTTGCTTACGTCACAAGGATCCAAGAAGAAAGATTCCCTGACCATAGGGAATATGAAAAACTAAAAGATATTTATAAAGTGAATAAGGAACTTGTCCTTGCTTCCAAAAAAGATACCACTATTCTTCACCCGCTGCCTCGTGTGAATGAACTTTCCACTGATGTGGATGACTTACCGAACGCAGCTTACTTCCGTCAGGCGAAATATGGTGTGGTAGTGAGAATGGCATTACTTTGCTTAAGTCTTGGAGTGAATTTTGACTAAAAAAATTTGGACGTTGGAAGAAGCAAAAGAAGTTCTGCCACTCGTACGTGACATCACAAAAGAATATTACCTAAGGGCAAGCGTTCTTGCAGATGATGTCAGAAACAAAATGTTACCAGAAAACATCCTTGAATCCAAAGAAGAAGAGATAGGGGAAGTGATCAAACATTGGACAAATGAAATTCTAAATCTCAAAATAGATGTGAAAGGTTTGTGGCTTGTTGATTTTGATCATGGAAATGGTTTTTACTGTTGGACATGGGGCGAAGAAGATGTGTTATACGAACACGGTTATCATGAAGGATTTAGATCGAGAAAACTCATAGAGGAAAAAAAAGAAGAAAATGACTCAGATAAATGAAAACTATTTAAAATTAAAAGCGGGTTACTTATTCCCTGAAATTGGAAGAAGGGTAAAGGCATATTCCGATGCAAACCAAAATGCAAAAATCATTCGCCTTGGGATTGGGGACGTAACCCTTCCTTTAGCTCCAACGATTGTCAATGCAATGGTCGATGCGGCAAAAGAAATGGGAAGTGCCGGTGGTTTTCATGGTTATGGACCAGAACAAGGGTATTCGTTTCTCATCCAAAAAATCATTGCTCAAGATTACACTGCGCGTGGTGTCCAAATTGCAGAAGACGAAGTATTTGTATCAGACGGATCCAAATGTGACTGCGGGAACATCCAAGAGATCTTTTCGCTCGATAGTAAAATTGCCGTTGTAGATCCTGTTTACCCAGTGTATGTAGATACGAATGTAATGGCAGGTCGTACGGGGGAAGTCGGGCCTGATGGACGTTATGCGAATATCATTTATATGCCTGCGACAGAAGAAAATAATTTTGAGCCGGATTTTCCAAAAGAAAAACCAGACATCATTTACTTATGTTATCCGAATAACCCAACAGGGATGGTGGCAACAAAAGCACGTCTCTCCGAATGGGTGAACTATGCCAAAAAAATGGGAAGTATCATTCTTTACGATTCCGCATATGAATCCTTTATCCAAGACCCTGAAATTCCAAAGTCTATTTATGAGATTCCAGGTGCCAAAGAAGTTGCCATGGAATTTCGTTCCTTTTCCAAAACGGCAGGTTTTACGGGAACACGCTGTGCTTACCTTGTGATCCCAAAAGACCTCAAAGGGAAAACAAAGTCAGGAGAAGAAGTGAGTTTTAATTCTCTTTGGAACCGCCGTCACACAACTAAGTTTAATGGTGTTTCTTATGTAACACAAAAAGGGGCTGAAGCAGTTTTCTCTGCGCAAGGCCAAGTTGAGATTCGAGAACAAATTTCCTATTATATGGAAAATGCAAAACTCATCCGCGAAGGACTAAACAAAGCTGGTTACAAAGTATTTGGTGGGACAAACGCTCCTTATATTTGGTTAAAAACCCCAAGAGGTCTCAAATCTTGGGAATTTTTTGACGAACTTTTGGGAAAGGCACAAGTGGTAGGAACCCCTGGTTCTGGATTTGGACCTGCGGGAGAAGGGTATTTCCGACTTTCTGCCTTTGGAAAACGAGAAGATGTCATTTCTGCCATCGATCGAATCCAAAAAATGTAAAATTTAGTCCTGGTTTTTTCCATAGCTCCGATATATAAAACAAGGTAGAGCTATGGGAAAATGGAAATTCATCCTCTTTTTTGCAATCGTTGTTGGGCATATCTCCCACATCAATGCAGTGTCTCCAGAACAAACGAATCTGGGGATTTTGATCTTTGAAAACAAAGAAAACTTAAATTTTATCAATGTGGCACTCAGTAATTTGGCGCCTTCGCAAGAAGATGCTCAAACCACTGCACAGCCGGGAGCCGAAACTCCTCCCCAAGACCCTTCCAAAAAGAATTTGGATTTTGATTATTTCAAACTCTTAAAAGCTGCCAACCAATCTGACTTTAGTGGGAATATGTGGTACTTACAAAGTAACTATGTGTATGGGTTTCGACAACTCAGACAAGCACAAGGTGAACTCAAAAACATCTTTGAAATCGTATTACAAAAATACATTGAAGATGCAAGAGCACTCCTCGAAGCTGCAGCACCTACAATCATCCGATCCAATGATAGCAACGCCAAAGCTTTGTTACGTTTAGGTTTTCGTGACCTTCGTTCATCGGAAGATCTTTATACAACAGGTCTCAATTCCAGCCCTCACCAATACCGTTACAAACTCACACTCTACAAAGAAGGGATTCTGACTCTTCGCCGTGCAAAACGTTTTGCTATCCTTGCGATGATCTATAGCAAAACTCCAGATGAAGACAAACCAGAATACCAATACAGATCCAATGAAGATTTAAAAGAAGCACGTAACGAAGAAAAACAACGTAATTACGAAAAAGTGAGAGATACACTCATCAACTTCATTGAAAACAAACGTATGGAAAGAACGGTTGTCCCTCCAGGAAACCCAGATGCGAAACCACTCGATTTATTGGAACAACATGATGACAATTATGGATTCATCACTTCTAAAAAATTAGATTTATTACTTGAAGCCAATGCACAAATCAAAGAGACAGAAGGTGCAAGACGTGAGTCTGTTCCTCCAACTCCGAAATTTGATGAAAACGGCAAAGCTATCTACCCAGAAGAAAAGAAGAAATAAGAAGTAATAAGATGAAGTGGATTGCAAGTGTTATCATTCTCATTTTCTCGATCGGTATTGTTGCCAAAAGCACCATGTCCTACCGGGAACGTAAAAAACAATTGGATGGAAAGATAACACTTGTTCTCGATATCAAAGAACAACTAAAACTTGAGCCAGAAGTTGGAAAAACTTCGATTGAGGCTCTTCGTGACCAAGTGGAAGAAACATACCGAGTAGGCAAACGACCCGAAATCGAAAAAGTATTATCGATTGCCGAAGGGGAAATCCTTGTCACCCAAAGAAAACTATGTACACCCATGGAAGAACAAACAAGCGGACTCTACCAAAAAGCCATGGGTTTATGGATACAAATGGAAACGGATGAAAAATCCGGAGCTGTTCGTTTGGAATGGGATACTAAGGAAAAAATCCAACGTTACTTAGTGATGGCAAAAAGTGAAAAAGACCACGCGAAAGAATATTTTTTGTCTGGAAATTACCAACTTTCTCTCCATACATACAAACGTTCGCTGGTATATAGTTTGTTGTCTTTACGTTCACAAAAAGCAGAAATTCCAGAAGCCTACCAGAGTGCAGATGCAGCATGGGTGCAACCCATTTGGATGGGACTCCACAAACAAAAGCAATCTTCTATCCAAGAAAACTAAAAAATTTTCATTTTCATTCACACCAAATTTCAAAAAATGACTGCTTAGTGAAGTTTGAATCACTTTATCGTCATTTTTTGCTCACCAGAGCAACTCACATTCCCGTGATCAACGAGAAAGGAGATCTTGTCGGTTTATTATCCAAAGACAGAGTCCACCGCGAATTGTCAGACCTTGGCAAAGATAGAGAAGATTTAGAACAAATCCCTCTCTCTATTTTAGATACAGAACTCAGTGAGTCTTTGGTATTATATTTTAAAGAATCACCTCTAATCCCAGTCATCGGGCTTGATGGTGAAAAAAAAGACAATTGGGACAAACCAAGATTCCTTGCTTCCTTTACCAAATTTGAATCCAAACAAATTAGAGATCCAAAACTCGAAGGGATCGAATCCAAACTAGAGAAAAAAAAAGAAAATCTCGATTCAGTCCAATGGTTTATGGAACTTATATTATCCCATTTCCCTGATGGACTGTTTGCAACGGATGTGACTGGTGGTACTATTTTTTACAATGAAAGTTTCGAGAAGGATGTTCTCACAAAATCACTGTTTGATGATTCAATTGAAACCGCGGAAAAATATTTACACAATCTAAACAGGGAAGTGTTGGCTACTTACTTAAAAGAACATGATTTGAGTCTTGGTAAAGAGGCCGAAACCAATGTTCTTACAACGATGTTACCTGATTTACAATCACAAGTTCGTATCATTACCTTGAAAAAAGACAAGAAGGTAGTTGGATTTTTATATCATTTTTCATCTACTACAAATGGATTTTCGAGTGGGAAAACCAAATCACAATTCCCTGATTTAGATTTAGCCTTCCAATCAAAATTGCCTTTAGAAACAATACTAACGGAAATGGAAGCACACTATATCCATAAATCCTTACAAAGGAATTCTCAAAATATTTCACATTCAGCTACAGAATTGGGAATCCCAAGGACAACCTTACAAAACAGAATTCGATTCTTAAATTTATCAGAACGGTTCCAAAATAACCAAAAAGAAAGACTTGTGATCCCAAGGAAACGGTCGGAAAAACAATCTGATTCTGAAAAATCTCCCAAAGGAAACCAAATCCTTTCAAAGAAAAAACAGAGTTCACTGAAGAAAAAAACTAATTCAATGGGTGCAAAAAAAGCAAAACCAGAGAAACAAGTCAAAATTGCACAGAAAAAACAAGAGAAACAGAGTAAAGGAAGTAAAAACACTCAGAAAGCGACCAAAAAGGCAAAAAAAAGACGTTGACGAAAACACTCAGGCAAAGAAGTTTTTCATTACCGTTTGAGAAAACACCTCCGCACTTCGCTGTTTCACTTGCATACTTAACTTGCACAAATGGTTTCCCGAATTTTATCAAATACTCTAACAAATCAATGTAGAACAATCTATGGCATCACGCAAACAAGAAGAAATCCAAGTTAATCCTCCCGAAGAACCAACTGAATATACAAACGGCATCATGGACCAAGAAGATGGTTCCGAACCACCAAAACAGTTTAAGAAAAAAAAGAGCCGTTATGAAGGCCCAATCCCTCCTCCTCTTGACTTAGTTGAACTTAAGAAAAAGAACATCAACGAACTAGCAGACCTTGCAAAAGGTTTGGGGGTGGAAAACACTCATGGTTTGAAAAAACAAAACTTGATGTTTGCTCTTCTCCAAGCACAAACCGAAAAAGACGGACAAGTGCATGCAGCAGGGGTAATGGAAAGACTTCCTGATGGGTATGGTTTCTTACGTTCACCTGACTATAATTATGTGCCAGGTCCAGATGATATTTATGTATCACCTTCTCAAATCAAATTGTTTGGCCTTCGTACGGGTGACACTGTAACAGGTCTGATTCGGCCACCAAAAGAGGCAGAACGATTTTTTGCGATGTTACGTGTAGAATCCATCAATGGTTTCCCAGTAGAAGTTGCACAAAAACGAAATTTATTTGATAACCTAACACCTCTTTATCCAAACGAAAGAATCAATATGGAGTTTGATCCTAGTCATTTGGACACACGTGTGATTGATCTTATGTGCCCAATTGGAAAGGGACAACGTGCTCTCATCGTAGCCCCTCCAAGGACTGGAAAAACAGTTCTCATGCAATCCATTGCCAATGCCATCACTCGTAACCACCCAGAAATTTTTCTCATCGTCCTTCTCATTGATGAACGTCCAGAAGAAGTGACAGATATGGCACGCCATGTCAAGGGTGAAGTTGTCAGTTCTACTTTTGATGAACCGGCACAGCGCCACGTCCAAGTAGCAGAGATGGTCATCGAAAAAGCAAAACGACTTGTGGAACATGGAAAGGATGTGGTCATCCTCCTCGACTCGATCACAAGGCTTGCCCGTGCTTATAACCAAGTGGTTCCAACATCCGGTAAAATTCTATCTGGTGGTGTGGATTCCAATGCCCTTCACAAACCAAAACGTTTTTTTGGTGCTGCGAGGAATATCGAAGAGGGTGGGTCGCTCACCATCATCGCCACAGCCCTCATTGACACAGGGTCTAGGATGGATGAAGTGATTTTTGAGGAATTTAAGGGAACGGGAAATATGGAAATCCATTTAGACCGAAAACTCGCGGACAAACGAATTTTCCCTGCCATTGACATCAACCGCTCAGGAACGAGGAAGGAAGAACTCCTTTTACCACAGGATACACTCACTCGTGTTTTTATCCTCCGAAAAGTACTTTCTCCTATGAGTATCACCGAAAGTATGGAACTATTGATTGAAAAAATGCGTGGCGCGAAGACAAACGACCAATTCCTCGCCAGCATGAATACGAACTAAAAGGGCCACCATGAAAACTGACATCCATCCAAAATACGTTGCTGCCAAAATTAAATGTGCTTGTGGTACTGTGATAGAAACTCGTTCCACTTCCGGGGACATCAGTGTGGAAATTTGTTCCAACTGCCACCCATTCTTCACGGGAAAATCCAAACTCGTGGATACAACTGGCCGCGTAGACAAGTTCAAGAAAAAATACAAAATGAAATAAGAGGCATTTGCCTCTTTAGGACCGTCTAAGTTACAACAGGAGAACACTCATGGCAGTAATGGACTTTGCTCGCTACAAAGAAATCAACGACCAAAGGATGAATTACCGTGAGATGGAAGACGCAACCGTCGTCTCCTACTACCGCAACACTGGTTGCGGGGACGGATACCGCATCTATTTAAAGTTAAACGATGAACAAGTTGTGGAAGACGCAAGTTATACCACAACTGGTTGTGGGTTTGGGATCGTAGCACTTGCTATGGCAACTGAATATGCCAAAGGAAAGTCTATTTCTGATCTTAAAAATCTAACACCTGAAACACTTGAAACTCTTTTCGAATTTCCTGAAAGAAGGAAAAACTATCCTGAGTCTGCTGTCGCTGCACTCAAAAAAGCAGTGGAAGACTTTGAGTCAGGACAAGGGGTTCCCAAAGAAAATCGAATTACCAAAGCACAAACCATGGAACTCCTACATAACCAAGGGCATTTACGAGATGCTAAGTTATCAAGTGTTATGTTGGAAAAAGAAAAGTTGGACGGCGTGGATTTTTCAGGTGCGGACCTTCACAATGCTTTCCTTCAAAATTCTAGTTTTGTTGGTGCGAACTTTTCCGGAGCCAATTTAAAAGCCTCCTTTTTTAATGGAGCAGACCTTCGAAATGCCAATTTCCGTGGTGCTGACTTACGTTTTGCCAAACTTGCGTCTGCAAAAATCGAAGGTGCTGATTTTACTGATGCGATTTATGATATCGGGACCCGTGTCGACCACAGCCAAATGTATATTTTTGATGTGATGAAAAAAGCTGGCAAAGATCTGTACCTTAAAAAAGAGGATGGGGAATGAAACCGGGAGATAAGGCAAAATTATCCAAACAAACCTTCCTTCACAAAGGAATTTTTATTTTTACTGGATCCACTGTCGAAATCAAAGAAATTCAAGAAAATAAAGCAATTGTCATCTACAATGACAAAGAAGGATACCCTCACGATTTAGAGATGAATCTTACCGATTTGACTCCAGTTTCCTAAGTCCGATTTTCTTGACACAAAAGAAGAGAATCGTAACGTATTGTTAATCCAAGTATGTTGATTCAAAGCCACCGTCAGGAAAACCACCTGTTACTCTCCATCCAAAGGGATGTCCTGATGGAAAACTCACGTGAGTTTTACCAAGAATTTGAGAAAGCAATTGAAAGTTCCAATTTTGGTAAGTTGACCATGGACTTTCATTCAGTAAAATTTTTGGATTCCAGTGGAATTGGCGCAGTGATCAAAGCATCTTCTGCCCTTCACAATCGTGGTGTAGAAATATTTGTTACCAATCTCAATAAAAATTTAAATTCTGTTTTTCGACTTTCCGGACTCAATCACATTCTCTCCATTTTGACCTTGGATGAATATTTATCTAAATTTCCAGAGTTCCAAAAAACTCTAGAGGCTTAAAACATATATGAAACTCTTTCGACTTCTCTCCGTTTTGATTTTTCCTTTGGTTTTGTTTAACTCTTGTGCTTCAGGTGTAAAATCCCGATCCTTACTCTTTCGTAGCAATGAGTTTGCGATTTATACTGTAAACCGTGATAAAATCAATGTGAAAACTGAATCCTCAGTTGCCAAAACTTTTGCTCACCCAGTTGAACTCACAGAAGATAAAATTTTAGATTTACTTGGAAACATTCGGTTTCGTGAAGAAAGTTCTTATGGTGATGTAAACCAATACATTTTTGAAGAAAAGGAAGTGAAGGAATTCGCTTTGGATCTTGTAGATGGATTACAAAAATTAAAACCAGACCAGATCCTTCTTGTTATTTCAAAATACAATCCTGTGAAATCAGTGGTGTCACATTATTCACGGACAGCCTTTTATATTTGGTCTACAGACACATCCATTGAAATTCTTTTTGGTGAATTACAAAAAGAAATCTCTTATGATGAACAAGGAAATTATTTTGATTGGTCGAATATTCCTGATATTCCATTTGATCATTTCCCGCAGTCAACTTACGTTTTACAAGGTCAAGGTTTTAGCTTTAAAAAGGTTGGTGGGTTTCGTAACCGCCACTGGCTCGTATTTGATAAAACAGATTTGGCAAAATTGAAATTTGAGAAACGCAAAAAAAGTTCGAAGGAAGTAACGAATTCAGTCGATGCCGATCTCAAACCTGAAAAAAAAATCTCAAGAGATGAAGAAGATGGAGTTTTGTTAGAGGAGTAAGTCGTCCTCTTTTCGAATCACATTACGATCCGTTTGGATAGAACCATCTGTCCCTAAATAAAAATGAGTTTTTCCAACTAGGGAACTAATCCCCATCCGGTAGTTTTTCCCTGCTCCAAAACTTAAATCCACACCAGGAAACACCTCTCTTTCCACATCCACAAAGGCTTCTGGGTTTGGCTCATACGAACCAAGTGCTGTTTCAAATTGTTTAATTTGAGTTTCAAGTACCTTTGTGAATTTGTCGTTCGCATCTTTTAGTTTGGTGATTGTGTCTTTTTCTTCTTGGTTCAGTTCTTTTTTTTGGCTTTTTTCGACAAGTTTGGTGAGTGTAAGTTGGACTTTGTGAAGAGTGATTTCTTTTTCAGAAATTTCTTTTTTCATGCGGTTGAGTTCATCCAGAAGTTCAGGTGGGGTACCGATAGCTACTTTGGTTTTGGTTTCGACAACTGCTCCCAATTTTGCACAGGTAAGTGAGTTTCCAGCGATGATGGTGCCACCAATCACTTCTCCCCTGCCACCAATCACTCGGATAAAATCTTTTGCTGAGATTTCGGAATGCATCACGGCTTCTTCAACAAAGATGGAACCTTGGGCTGTGAGTTTTCCTTGTTCGACAAATTTTGCATAGATATTCCCTTCGGATTCGATATAACCTTCTCCGCGACCCATAAAGCCACCCGATAGAACAATGTCACCTTTGGCTTTAAGGAAAGCTTTTCCGACAGAGTTTCGAATGATGATACTGCCATTTGTTGTTAGGGAAAAACCATCTCCTATTTTTTCTTCTACAATGATGGTTCCTGGAAAATCAATATTCCCTGTAGAATAATCAACGGCTTCTAATTGGATTACTTCATCCACTTTGATTTCCCATGCTGCAGAGAGAACTGGTCTACCGGCAATTTTTGCGAACAGTTTGTCCTCTTTTAATTCTACGTTCGGGCCAAGAATCCATTCGACAGTTTTTTCTTCTTGGTAGGGAAGGATGTTACCAGTAACAGTTTTTCCATACTCACCTTTTTTAGGAGGGATTTTTTCCGCAATGAGATCACCTGGTTTGACAGATTGGATGACACCAATATTTTTATAGTTGATTCGACCATGTTCATCTTCCTCTAACTGTGGTTTGTTGTCGGATCGGAAGTAGATTTTGATCTCGCCATCTTTCCCAGGTATCGGTGGCATTCCTTTTGCGATTACATATGGAACAAAAAATTCAGGATTTTTGATTTGGTTTTGGATAACAGTATCGATGATTCCCACAGAAACACCAACGGCGGCTATCTGCTCACGTAACTGGTGCTCGGTGAGAAGTGGTCCGCCATGTTTTGGAGGGTGGAGTACCATTTTGGCTTCCATTCCATCTTCCGAAACACTGATGTCTGCATAGGAAGGTACGGGATCTCCTTTGGACCATGTTCCGATTTCAACTGGTTTTCCGTCTGCGAGTAAAACGATTTTTTTTAATTGTTCGGTTTGGTATCCTTCCACACCAAAAAGTTGAACGCGTGCAAGGACATCCTTGTATTCTACTTTTTTTCCTTTGGATCCTGGTTTTGTGATTTTTAAAATAGCTTTTCCATGGGAATTTTCAATTTGGAAATATCCGTTTTCAGATGCTTCCAAATCTTGTAAAATTCGATCGGTATATGAGTCAGGTCCTGGCATTTATGTATATTCTAACAGATGACGGACAACATCTTCCTCGCCATCTGGTTTTAGTTCCAATTTTGGAGTCATTCCATCAACTGTTCTCATGGTTGCCAGCACTGCATCAAATTCACAAGAAATAATTTTTTCTAAATTGAGATATGCTGAGCGAAAATACAAATCAAGTGCGTTCACTAAATACAAGTATTCGATAAAGTCACCTCGGTCTGTGTATAAAATAGGTGTCTTAGCATAATAACACTCTGCTAAAATTCCATAACCAGGTTTTGTACAAACAAAATCTGATGCCGCCACCAAATCCGGATAATGTGAAACCTCAGGGACAAGAATCCCATCGTTTTGGATCCCAGGCACTCCGTAGGCGACAAGTTGGATATTTTTTGGTAAATTCTCGGTTTCTAATTTGTGACCTTCTAATCCATAAGCTCCAAACGAAAGAAGGATATATATGATATCATCCTTAAATTCAAAGTTTTTTCTTGCCATTTCTTTTGATTGGTTTGGTTTTCTACCCACAAGACCAATGTTTGTTTGTTCAATAAATGGTGGCATTGGACAGGAAAAAGGTAACAGAAGGGCTTCCGTTGCAAAACCATATTCCACCTCAAGTTGATCACTTAAATTTCCAAAATAAGGATCGACTTTGGCATAATTGCGATAAATAAAATCCCAAGTGAAATTTCCAAGAAAGATACTGGGAATTCCAACTTCCAATGCAAGTGTGATGGGGAATGATGAGCTATCAGTGAGGATGAGTGAAATCTGATGTTCCTTGCAGTATTTTGTTTCTTCTTTTAAGAGAGATGATTTTGTTTTTTCGAATTGAAATAGTTCGTTTTTTGTCGAATCAAGGTCAATGGACAAAGAATCTTTTTGTGAGATTCCAACATCAAGTTTGAGAGGTTTTAATTTCAACTTAGGATGTTGGAAGTCGATAAAACTGATCCGTGTGCTTACCAAATGAATTTCTTCAATAAAATCTTCACTTAGCAATCGTTTGATAATATTTCCTGATCGACTGATATGACCAAATCCATGACCTGAAATGTAATAATAAATTTTCATTTAGATCTTTGGCGGATGGATTCATAAAGTACAATGCCACAAGACATTGCTAAATTGAGTGAATCAGCTTCACCTAGCATCGGTAAGTATAATGTTGTATCTGCAAGTTCCTTAGCAAGTGGGCTTAGTCCATACTGTTCACTTCCAAACAAAAATACAGATTTCTCCTTTAAATTCACTGATGTATATAATGTTTTACCTTCCGGTGTGACTGCATATCCTTTGTATCCTTGTTTCTGAAGTTCTATTAAAACTTCAGTGAGGTCTCCTATGTAAACGGGAAGTGTAAATATCGTCCCAGTACTTGCTCTAACAACGTTTGGATTGAATAAATCGATCCTTGGATCAGTGACAATCACAAGCCCCACCCCAGCTCCCTCTGCAGTTCGAAGGATGGTTCCAAGATTACCTGGTTTTTCTACGCCTTCAATGATGAGAATAGGATTTGTATCAATCGATTGGATTTTTTTCCAGGGAACCTCCGCACTCGGTGTATCTGCTACTGCGATGAGGCCATCTGGTCGATCTCGGTATGAAATTTTTTCAAATATCTTACGAGGAAGTTCAAAAACAGGACACCGAATGGATTCGATCAAGGATTCTTCATTCTCACCTAAAAAACATTCAGGAGATATAAACAAACTGGTGATACTAATCGGCAAACAAGGAATTGGCGAGCTTTGGTTCCCCGTGAGTGCTTTTTTGATTTCACGGTATCCTTCGATGAAAAATTTTTTTTCTTCATCTCTGTTTCGTTTTTCTTTGAGACCTGCCACCCATTTCACTTTAGGATTGGAGAAACTTGTGATGTAATTCCTTTGTGGTTTCATGTGAGAAAACGGCCTCTGTTATGATCTTTTAAAAAAAGTGCAGAAACCAGCAGGGTATTTTTTTCCAGATGTTTCGGGAATGAAGAGTTCTGTCGTTTCATAAATCCCTTTCGTTTTGATGCGAGAGGAAAGGATCCTTTCTAAGGTGAGAGGACTAAACCCTTGGCTGTGACAACTGAGGATGACAAACTCAGGTTTGTTATCAGATAACTCCATCAAGGCATCCATCAGTTCAGATAAGTTTTCTTCAATTTTCCAAACTTCACCTTTTGATCCACGCCCGAAACTCGGTGGGTCAAGGATGAGTCCTTGGTATTTTTTCCCACGTTTGATTTCTCGGCGGATGAATTTCATCACATCATCCACAATCCATCGAACAGGTTTTGTATCGAGTCCGGAAAGTTTGGCATTTTCTCTTGCCCAGTCTACCATTCCTTTGGACGCATCCACATGGCAAACACTCATCCCAGCATCGAGGCATGCAAGTGTAGACCCACCTGAGTATGCGAATAAATTCAGAACTTCTAAACCTGCTTTTTTCTTTCCGATCTCTCGGATTCGGTTCCAGTTTGTTTCTTGTTCAGGAAAAAGACCAATGTGGCCAAAGGGTGTGAGTTTGATTTTAAAAGTAAGGTTTGAAAATTCGATGGTAAAACTTTCTGGAACTTTTTTTTGGAAATTCCAATGGCCAGAGCCTGAATCATTTTTGATGTACATAGCATGTAAGTCATTCCAGATCCCAGGAGTTTCTTTGCCATAAGCGGAAGTTGGGGAAGAACGTTGTAGTTTGTAACCACCTACAATTTCCAATTTCGATAGGTCTCCAGAATCCAATAATTCGTAACTTTTTGTCATACCAATTCCAGAAAAATAAAGGTTAGGTCGTCCTCCCAGTCTTTTATTTCTCGATTTGAAAAGGACTCTAATGTTTGGATGAGTTTACCCTTAAACAAATGATTGGGTAACTCCCGGTTGGTCTTTAAAAATTCGATAAGACCTGTATCACCGAACATATTCCCTTTTGGATCAAAACATTCCAATACTCCATCACTCAAAAGTAAAATTCGATCTTTGGGCAAAACAGGGTAGGTGGTCTCATCAATTTGGATTTCAGGGAACACACCGATAATTTTTCCTTTGGGATGGACTTTTATGATTTCACCACTTGCCCTTTGTAAAAAAGCACTTGGGTGGCCTGCTCGTCCAAACCTCCAGACATTGGTAGAACTATTTAAATATAAATAAGATGCAGTCACATATTGAGGGGAACAGTTTCCATACAAAACTCGGTTCATACCTTCTAACACTTGTTTGGGGGAAGAGATGGAATCCTTTTGGGTGGTGAAAGCGACTTTTCCCATAGCTGATATCAGTGAAGCTGGAATTCCATGACCAGAGACATCACATAATACAATACCTAACTCATAAGGATTCGGAGAATGGTATTCGTAAAAATCCCCACCAACATCTTTCATTGGTTGGATATAAATTTGGATCTGTAGGTTTTTTACATCTGGATTTGTTTTTGGAAGTGATTGCATAAGAATGTCACGAGAAATTTTTCGCTCTCTTCTTAGGCTAGTGACTTGGGCAAGGGCAAGATCTTTTTCTTGCCTGAGAAGTTGGATTCGATCTGCTAAAGCAAACGCAAATAAGGTGATATCTGCTAACGATGCAATAGGGAATAACATCTCTTCAAAAAAGGGATTACTAGGTAAAATTCCAAATTTGAGAAGTCCATAAATCATACAGGTAAACAGCAGAAGGAAGAAAGCGATGGAGATATAATAAAAAGATCTGATTCTCTTTTTTAATCCCCAAATCAAAATTCCAAATAATGTTAAACATATAATCACAGAAAGCCAACTCACTCCAATGGACGACTCTGCGATCCCACCAAACAAGGCAATACATACATTGAATAAAGAAAAAGCGCCAAGTAGATGGTAGAATCTCGTTGTTCTTGGAAGTCTGACTTTGATCTTTAAAAAATTAGCAGTGAATAATACGAAGAAAAAAAGACAAAGACTAAAAAAAACAGGAATCCCTACACGTTTCCAATAATACGAATTAGGAACAAAAAAATATCCAAAGAAACCAAGTAGGGATAACTGACCTAGTCCAAAAAATAAAACATATCCGATATAGTAAAAATAACTTTTATCTCGAACAAAAAAAGCAATCGCAAGGTTATAAAGAATGATAATTCCTAAACTTCCAAAAAATAAACCATACACCCATTGGGTTACATAATCTTCTCTTTGAAGATTCCTTTGGTTTGTGAAAACAATCGAAAATTGTAAGGAGATATCAGACTTGATAGCGATCAGTATGGTTTCTTTTTGGTGGCCCATTCGAAAAACAAAATTCCTATGAGGAAATTCTCTTTGGAACATCGGTTGGATGTGGCCTGATTTCGATACAATAAAACTATCATTGCCATCTTTGTGGTATAAGTCCACCAAATCTATATTATGTGCTTGGACTAAAAGCAGGGGGAATTTGGTTGGGTTTGGAAAATCGGTTGGATCAAGTCGTAACCATAAGGTACCTTTTAAAAAACCAAAATTGACAAACTCATCATCGATCGGCTGGAATTTTCCAACGGAAATAACAGAATCTACAGTTGTATTTGATTTTCGGTCGATCCAATAGGTAAATTTTTTAGTCGCAACAAGTCGTTCTCCCATATCTTCATTGGGTTCTGCAGAAATAGGTAATGCTAAGAAACTTATGAGAATGAAGAAGAGGGTGAATTTGTAAAGGTTTGGTTTCAAAGGTTGGCTGGGACAAGGGAGACTCCCTTGTCCTTTGTTATCGTCTTACGCTTGTTTTTTTGCTGCTTCGTAAGAAATTTCTTTTGGACCAGTGTAAATTTGTCGCGGGCGACCAATTTTAAGGTTCGGGTCTTCAATCATTTCTTTCCATTGTGCAATCCAACCTGGTAATCTTCCCATAGCAAACATTACGGTGAACATGTTTGTAGGGATACCAAGAGCTCGGTAGATGATTCCAGAATAGAAGTCTACGTTTGGATATAGTTTTCTTTCAACAAAGTATGGATCATTGAGAGCCGCTTCTTCCAATTCTTTTGCAATATCAAGGAGAGGGTCTTTGATTCCAAGTTTGTTTAAAACTTTGTCACATGCAACTTTGATGATTTTGGCACGTGGGTCAAAGTTTTTGTAAACACGGTGTCCGAATCCATTGAGACGGAAACTTGAGTTTTTGTCTTTGGCTTGTTCTACAATTTTTTTAACAGAGAGACCACTTTTTTTAATCCCTTCTAACATTTCCAAAACTTCTTGGTTGGCACCACCATGGCGTGGCCCCCAAAGAGCTAGAATTCCTGCAGAAATTGCACCGTATAAATTGGCAAGAGAAGATCCCACCAAACGTACAGTTGACGTAGAACAATTTTGTTCATGATCAGCGTGAAGGATAAGGAGCAAATTGAGTGCTGAAACAATTTCTGGATCGATATGATAGTCTTCGGCTGGAACTGCGAACATCATATTCATAAAGTTAGATGCATAATCTAACTCATTTAATGGATGAATGATGGGTTGTCCAATGGACTTTTTGTAAGCATATGCCGCAATTGTTGGAAATTTTGCAAGTAGGCGAATGATGGAAATTTCTCTATGTTCCTCATTCATTGGATCATAACTATCTTGGTAGTATGTAGATAAACATCCCATCATACAAGACATGATCGCCATAGGGTGTCCATCTTTTGGGAATCCATTGAACAGACGTTTGAGGTCTTCATGGATCATTGTATGTTTGGTAATTGAACTATTCCATTCTTTGAGCTTAGCCTCGTTTGGAAGTTTTCCATAGATGAGTAAGTAAGCAACTTCGGTAAACGTTGACTTTGCTGCAAGATCTTCGATGGGAATTCCGCGGTAACGTAAAATTCCTTTTTCACCATCGAGAAAGGTGATTTCACTTGTACATGCACCTGTATTTAAATAACCGGAATCAATCGTAACATAACCTGACAATTGGCGGAGTTTTGTAATATCAATTGCCTTTTCGTCTTCACTTCCTGCAACAATTGGAAGTTCGAACTCTTTTCCATCCACTTTCAGAATAGCCTTTTCGGACATATCTTCTCCTATATATCTCTGTCTATTTCAAAGAATAGACAGGGGAAAGAGTGGGGAAAAGTCATTTTTTACAACTTGTGGTATTTTTTCATGATATCGTATGCGTAGAAATTCGAAACAACGATGCGACAATAGTCCCGTGATTCTTTATAAGGTAGGTCTTCTAAAAAATGGTTAAAATCGCCCGAGTAGACAGATTTTTTCCATTTTCGTAAATTCCCAGGTCCACCGTTATAGGCAATCGATGCCCATTTCAATTCATTTCCGTTCGATTTGAGTAAGTAAGCTAAAAATTTAGTCCCTAAACGTATGGATGTCTCTGGTTCATATAACGAATAGGAAGAGATGCCCATCCTTTGGGCAAGTTCCCTTCCCGTTGCTGGCATAATTTGCATAAGGCCTCGAGCATTGGACCTAGAAGTGGCAGTTTCTTTGAAAAAGGATTCTTGCCGCATAAGAGCATAGATACTGTCCTCGGAGATTCCATTTTCGTTTGCGTAACGAGAGACAATCGTTTGGTGAGGTCTTGGGTACATACGAATGGAGAGTGAAGTAGGCAGTAAAATAGGATCATCTGGGATCAAATATCGTTTGAGTAGGGATCTTGTATGAAACGCCGAATAATAAGTGTTATGTGTTAAGTCTCCAATCCCAACGAGAATTTCATCCTTTTGGTCTTCTGACAAGTTTTCACGTTTCACATGAAAGTTCACAAGATGAAGCCCTAAACTATCTTCTCCCACTCTGAAATATTCTTTGGCAAGGTTTAATAGTTTATGACCTTGGATCCGCGAGCTCATTCCACCTAATTTGTTTCCAAGTTCATAAGAATCTTTGGGATATACAAATCCTAAGTTACGACCAATGAGAGCTCCAGATTCTTCTGGGATCCCAGCAGTATACGACAAATATTCGTATAAGTATTCTTTATTAAATGTTGGATTTTCTGGTTTATTTGATTCTTTGATGGTAGATAAAAATTCTTCCCGAATCACTCGCGTGTAATATGATCCAGGGCAAAGTGCATAATATCGTTTGAGTTCTTTTTTGAGCCGATCCGTATCTCCACTTTCTTTTAACGAACGTAAATACCAATACACAAGCCTTCCTTTGACGGGTAGGTTTGGGATTTCAGCGAGTGCTCTTTCGAACTTGATTAGTGGTGCGTAATTTGATTTTTCTCCCTTTCGTTCGACTAAATATTCGATCAGTCGGTCCTGGTAGAATAAATTGAAAGGGTATTTGCCAAGGTATAAAATTAAATTTTCAAAGTATAATTCCCTGTCACCTAACCTATCATAGGAGGCAGCAAGCACACGGTAATAACCTGCATCTTTTCCTGGAAAGGTTTTTAAGAGTTCAATTGCCTGTTGGAATTTATTTTGTTGGTACAAAGTATCTGCAAGTGAAACGATCCAAGAAGAATCCATATCCACAAAGGTTTTATTGGCTCGTAAAACCCGAAAGAGTTCGTTTATTTTTCCAACCTTCGTTAGGACAGAAGTTAGGTGTTTAAAACCTTCATAATAATTCAATCGGCTGGAAAATAACTCAGGTCTAGAACGAAAGAGGGCATCTTTGTCATTGGTATTGATGGCTGGTAGGAATAAGGTAATTTCAGATGGATTTAGTTGTAAGATACTCCCACTCCCTTTGTATTTACTCCAATCAGATGCGATCATCTGAACTGTTTGGTCCATCAAACCATCTTTTTGTAAACAACTTAGCCATTCTTCAATGGCACCTTTTTCATCACCAAGAATGAGTTTTGCTTTTCCATACCGATATAAACTGTCGCCTGTTAAGAGATACCTTCGATGAGAATCTTGGATGGATTGTATTTTTTCAATGATTTCTTTCCATTGGTTATTTGCCGCAAGTAATCTAATTTGTTCATCTAACACTCGCCTGCAAATTGGGTCTTCTTCCATGTTCAGTCGATTTAAGAATTGGATTCTTTCTAATGGTGTGAGGTAATTTTTTGATGTGATTTCGTTGTACAATTTCCAATAACTCAATTTAAATAGAGTGGTTTGGAAGGGCATGGTTTGTGTAAGAATTTTCCTGACTTCTTCTTCGTTAGCTTCGGTTACAAAGACTCCTCTAATCAGAGACAATAAATACCGAAATCGTTTCTCCTTGTCTCCGTTAGGTGATTTTTCATGGAATTCAATGAGGGTATAAACTTCACTTTCTCGAGAAGGTGTTGTATTTTTGAAATGATTTTCAATTTGCCCCCATTGGTGAGATTTGATAAAATAATGAAGGTCTGTTTCAGCCAGTAGAGATGTTGTGAAAAAGAGAAGAATTCTACTTGCTAACCAAAAATGCCTCATGCATACTTCCTATGATTACGAATTTAGAGAGGGAAGGTCCCCCTCCTTATGAGCTTACAAACAGAATACAAACTACGCTGGCCAGAATATAGAATCGAATTCCACCCGACGGAAGAAACCCCTAAAAAAGTCTCCCTTCCTGAGTTGTGGCCAGAGTTACGTGCCTTTTTTTCAGGCAACCAGTCTCGTTTTGCAAACTACCTTTTCTATTTATCGACCGATTTCTCCGGGGGGTTCAGCCTTTGTTCGGTTCTTTCTGAAAATGATGCAAACTACCGTTTCCATGACCCTGTTTTACAAACACCCACTCCATTTCCTAAAGAAAGTTTGGAGAGAATCTGGAAACTATGCCAAAATCGAGAATTCGATGAAATGGAAAGGGAAGATTGGGAACTCATAGGTTTTGGATTATTATATGTCGGAAACATTTCGGAATTTCGAAAATGGGTCCTCGCCACAAAAGAACATTTTGGTCAAACTGATGACAACCGTCGTTTATTGGCTCTACTTGGTTGGGAATATTCTGAAATTCCTTTTGAGAATTCTGTCTTACACATGTTAGTTGAATATTCAAAAGGTAATTTTGAAAAAATTGATTTTAAAAACTTGGTGGATGTATGTTTAAATGATTCCCATTGGCAACTTGTGGGAGTTTTATTTCATGCAATCGAACTTGGTTTGATGCAAGAAAAAGAGTCTTTTCGCATCTGGAAATTCTTAATTGGGTTTTATGAAGAATGGGAATCTTGGGAAAAAGAAAAATTCCAATATATATCGTTTGGAAAAATTCCACCTTTTTATGCGCTTCGTTATGCCAAAAAGTATCTCCCTATCCAAACCTTTTACAAATACCAATCTGACTTAGAAACAGAACTCCGAGGGGATTGGATGAGTGGAAGTGAATTTGGATATGAACAAACACATTCAGTCAATCCATGTATCGATACAGTGGTACGATTCCGTAATGAAGGTGAATCCTTTGAAAGGGAATTGGAAGCAGAATACAAATTAAAACCGTATTCATATCTCATCCCACTACAACTTGCCTGTATTCAGTTTGTGAAAAAAGAATATGATTTGTTTTTAAAACTATACCAAAAATCTGGAAGATTAAAACATTTACCTCTTGCTTTAAATTTATATTGGCGAGTATTACAAAGTAAAGGTGATACAAAAACTAGTTCTGCCATTAAACGTTCGTTAGAGAGCGGGAATGAGTCTGTTACTTTGCCTGAAGGTTGGGAATAAGATGCCTCTTTCGCAAGAACAAATTATGGAACTCTCCAAATTGCAAAAAATGCTAAGGAATTTGGAGAAAATCGAAAGGAATGCAAAAAACGATCTTCAAAAAGAACGTGTTGCCTATGACATAGAACGATATAGAAGACGCATGCAGGAAGTTTCACCTGATGGAATTCCAGATAATTTAGAACAAACCATGCGTAATGCCAAAACAAGAGAAGAAAATCCAGAAAGCCTCAAACACAAAGTCATCTCTCAATACCCCGTGATGAAAATTTCACCCAATTCCAACGATAGTGAGATCAATCAAATTGGGACCCTTGTTAATATTATGGATTTGGAATACATTCCTATCCTTGGAGATGGTCATATTAAATTTGATTATTCGCATGCAACGGAGCGTGACTCAGTTCTTAAATATATGGAGAACCTTCGTCGTAATATGAAAATCCTTGTAGAAACGATTGAAGAATATGCTGCCGCAGACAAACAAGAGTTTCGTGAACAGCTCTCTCGTATGAAGAACAAACAATCTAGGATTTTCATTGCAGAATCCTTTGAAACATTAGGAAAGTTTCGCGACTTCCTTGTGGCTGTGAATCGTGACATCAAAGAAGGGAACAATGTCATCATGAACATGGAAGAACCAATCAAATTCAACCCTCGGTTTGAAAAAGCGACTGTTTTAGAAGGTCGATCGATCATGGAGGGACTCCGCGAATTTGAAGAATTTGCCGAAGAAGCATGTGATTTGATTCGCCTCCCGTCTTTTCGAGGTTAAAAAAACCTTTTCATTCCTAGGGGGAACGAAGACACTGTGAAAAATCACATACACGGATTCGCAAACGCATGGCATTAGTCAAAAATCAGACCGAAGTTACCAATTCAACGATTGGCGAGAATTCTTACTTCAATGGTAAATTCTTCATCAATGGATCTCTTAAAATTGACGGTAAATTCGAGGGAAAATCCCTCCAAGCCGAACACCTTTATATCGGTGTAACAGGAAAGGTCAAAACCAACATCACAGCCGCGAGTGTCATCGTAGAAGGGATTATTGTTGGAAACGTGACTGCGAGAAATAGGGTAATGCTCCTTCCCACTTCCAAAATCCTCGGAGATATCAAAACTCCAGAGCTCATTATCCAAAATGGTGTGATTTTAGAAGGTCGTTGTATGATTTCGAATGACCTCAAACATAGCGCCAAGGATCTGATTGAATTGGAATACTCTAAGGATTCACTCAGTGTCGAAAAGATTTTTGGGAAACAACCAAACGCCAAAGAATAATTGAAAACCATCCTCATTTCGGAAGGGGATCCCACGAGTATCAATTACGAACTTTTGGAGTCTGCCTTCCCTCTCTTACAGTCTTTAGGAAAACACCACCGAATTTATCTTATCCGAGGGTCCCACAACCAAACGGTTCCCTCATTGCAAAACCTAAACAAACCCATCGATGGCCCCGGCTTTTATTCTCTCACATGGAAGGGGCAGGGAAAATCTAAAACCTTTGCTCTTGGCAAACCTTCCAGTGCATCAGGGAAAATGGCATATGACTCACTGCTTGCCGCTCTCGATTACCAAAAAGAAATGGGAGCGGATCTCATCACACTCCCCCTTTCGAAGGAATGGGTAGTGAGAGCTGGGGTCAAAGGATTTCGAGGTCATACGGAAACCTTGGCAGAAGCTTACAAACGACCAACGTTTATGATGATGGCAGGTGAGAAATTAAATGTGATTCCTCTAACCACTCATGTTCCTTTAAAAGATGTTGTGAAAGAACTAAAACGGTTCGATTGGAAAGGACTAACTCGTGCCATTCAATCTTCTCCTTATTTAAATCATCCCTCTGTTGGTTATTTAGGCCTTAACCCTCATGCCGGAGAAGGGGGGAAAATAGGAACAGAAGAAACAACCATTCTCAAAAAAGGGGTTTCCCTATTGCAGAAAGCAAAGCTAAAAGTGGAAGGACCACTTTCGGCCGATTCTGCCTTTTTACCTGGTGCCAAACCGTACGATTTGTATTTGGCGGGATACCATGACCAAGGTCTCATCCCTTTTAAATTGCTTGAAGGAAAGAAGGGTGTGAACATAACCTTAGGTCTGGATTTCACTCGTGTGTCCCCAGATCATGGAACGGCATTTGGGATTGCAGGAAAGGGGTGTGCGGATCCTACAGGACTCATTTCCTGTTTAGAAAGACTTGTGGAGACAAAAACAAAACCAATATGACACTTTTGGAAACCCTTGCTTTTCCCGTTTTATTCATTTGGTTTGTGGGACTGCTTCTCACTTTTTTCCGTCGGGATTTAGAGCCCCATTGGAAGTTTTTTTTCTTTTTAGTATTTTGTTTTTACTTGGTTCAATTTTTTCCAGAGTTTTGGCTTGGTGTTACTCGATGGAAAGAAAATCCAAAAGCAGAAGCCTTACAGTGGATTTCAGCGATGGGAAATTCAATCTATGTGTTTTTGTTTTTTTTATGGCCTCTTGTACTCATTCGAATTTATTATTCCGCATCCAATAATTTAAGTAAAACCTTGATCCCAACACTCGCATATGGGACGGTTCTGTATTGGGCATTATTTTTTCTTTGGACTTTGTATTCAAAAGAGTTCAATGAATGGCTTCATCAAATATTTGCAAATAAGTAAAAGAAAGGGCGAACAATGGCAGTTCCATTTATAGATATCAAACGTTTTGAACCAGGATTTTTGGACACCTGGAATGAAAAAGTAAAGTCCATGTCTGAAAATGCTCAGTTCATTGGCGGAAATGAAGTCACAGATTTAGAAACAAACCTTGCCACTTGGGCAGAAACCAAGTATGCGATTGGTTGTGCCAATGGAACTGATGCCTTACAACTGGCGTTACGTGCTGTTGGAGTAGGTAGAGGTGATAAAGTTTTGTTGCCTGATTCAACGTTTTGGGCGACCTTTGAAGCGGTTGTGAATGTGGGTGGAGATCCTTACACTGTGGATACAAATCCTGTGGATTTACAAATGGATTTCCAAGTTTTCCAAGAAGCTGTGGAAAAAGTAAAACCAAAGGCAGCACTCGTTGTACATTTATATGGATGGGGCACATCCAAAATTGAAGAACTTAGAAAGTTCTGTAAGGAAAAAAACGTTTCCCTCATTGAAGACGGGGCTCAGTGTTTCGGAGTCAAACACAATGGTAAATCTCTATATAAAGATGCACTTATCTCCACAACTTCCTTTTACCCAGCGAAGGTGTTAGGTGCGGCTGGTGACGGTGGTGCAGTGTTTACAAACGATGAAGAGTTATCTGTTGTCACTCGCCGCCTTGTAAATCATGGAAGGACATCGCATTATGAACATGGCCTTGTTGGTTGGAATTCAAGACTTGATTCCTTACAAGCAGCTTTCCTTAATCTATCTTTGAAACACTTACAAAAGAGGATCGAATCCCGTAAAACATCACAAAACATCTATTATAAGGAATTACCTGGACTTGGAATTGGTGTGATCCAACCACCAAAAGGGTATGACGAAAATGGATACTGTAACGTAACACTTGTGGATCCTGAAGTACGACCAAAAATTGAGGCCGTTTTAAAGGAAAAAGGCATTGGTTTTGGTAATATTTACCCTGGTGCAATGTCTGACCAACCTGGTGCAAAACCATACTTAATCGAACGATTTGGAAAAGACGGAAATGCTCGTCGGATTTCTAAATCAGTTCTTAACTTTCCATTGTTTGCTTATATGACAAATTCCGAAATGGATGAAGTTTTAAGCGCAATCAAGGCGTATAACGCTAGTAAGTAATGGAAAAAATTCGGGTAGGAGTATTTTTATTCTTTTTACTCATCCTTGCGGTGTTAACTTTTAGTTTGTCTAAAAGTTGGCGCCTCTATGATGGTGGTGGGTATGAAGTGACTGTGGAAACTCCAGAGTCAAAAGAAAAAGACACCTCACCAGAACCCACAGATACTTTAGATTTAGAAGATGGGAATGGGAAAATCTATTGGAAACAATACTTTATCTACCCACATGGTCTTGTCACTGAATCAGGTGGGTTTGGTCCCGATGGGATTTTATCCCACGCACGAAATTTATATTCCATCAGTTTAAAAGATGGTAAGATTAAAAAACTTTTTCCACACGATGTATACATTTGGGATTTTTTTGTCGGGGAATTTTCTAAAAAAGCAGTTTTGAATACAATCGACGATCCAAAGGAAGATAACTTACAAATTGAAAAGAAAATTTTGATTTTTGCTGTAACAGAAGATAGTAACTTAGATGGGGTTTTGAATTCTAAAGACCATAAATTGGTTTATCTATTTGATCCAGAGACAAACCAATTAGATTCTGTTTTACCAGTTGGATTCCACTTTCGAAAACTCCTTTATAATTCCTTAAAAAATCACCTAACTTTGATTCTTGGGAAAAATCCGGTCCCACAACCAAAAAATGCCAGAAAAAAAATTCCAGAACCCACCATCAATCTACATCTATATGATTATGATGCGAATGTTTCTAAGGGTGTTTTGAGTGAGACTTTGGAATCTATGTTACCATCAGAAGAGCTTAGATAGTTTTTTTATTCTCCCCAAACTTGGACACAATCTTCATTCAATATACCAAATAAGGTTTTGTTTGCATATTCAACTGCTGAGATTTTTTTAATCCCTGCTTTTTCGGCTGCATCTCGTATGTTTCCACCTCTTTTGAAATAGTACATATTCACGTATAAATAAGAAGTCGTACAAGAGCGACCCACCTTCAAAACTTTACCTTCTGCAAGACTTCCTGCAATCCCAGGATTTCCATATTGAGTTCCATCTCTTGAACTATGTGTTTCGTTAATCACTAGAGAGACAAAGGGAACACGGTATTCCGGAATACAATCCAGACTTAAAAAAACAAAACAAAGTAAGAATAAGATATTAATTCTTTTGGCCATGGACATAGGTACAGTACTTCCCATAGAGAAACAAAAATTCGACTAAATGGTGGTCTACATATGAAATTTTAATGATTCCATTTTCTTTGGCAATACTACCAGCACCTGCATTGCCCCATGAATACAATCTAAGAAAGTGTTGGACACATCCAGATGCGACGATATCTTCTTTCACATTATTTTCAGGATCAAAGTCACCATCATAATGTATGTTTGTGTAGAGCATCCCTGGCAGTGGTTTGTAAACCTCTCCGTAAAAACATGAAATCGAGAAAAAGGAAAAGAGTATGATAAACAATGTTTTTTTCATGATGACACTTCCCCAGTCATAATGAGGCAATGCCTAATCACAACAAATGTAAGGATGGAATGCACTTGGATATCGATAGAACGAATTTTCGTAATTTTGGAAATTCGTTTGGCTTCTTCGATACTTGCATCCCCTGTTGAAAATAAATACAAATAAGAAAAAGCACATGCCTTACCCTCAACCGTTCCTTCTGCTTTTCCAAGTTTTCCAGGATAGTTATCCTCTCGATACAATGATCCTAATCGACAATTTTGTAATAAGATTAAAGAACAGAACAAGATGATGAAACGAATCATAGCAGAATTTAACTTCATCTTTGGTCTTTGCTGATATTATCTAAATTGAAGATAACACCAAATTGGAAACCAACTTGGTCAAAGTTTTCACTTGAGAATTGGTTCGATTTTAACATTCGTTTCATACCATGGAGCTCAAACGAAAATCCAAATTCAGGAGTAAGGTAGTAATTAATTCCAAGTGCAGCTCTTCCACTTATTCCCGTACCTTGTGCCATTAAACTTTGAAGATAAAGATTTGTATAACCCATGGAACGATAAGAAGCATTAAAATTGACAAGTCCCAATTCAAGTCCTATATAAGGATCAAATTTATTTTTAGTTAAAAAATGATAATTCAGTCCAAGTCCATATACTTTGTCTTTGTATAGCGTGTATTTGGTGGGGGCAAATTCTAAATATGGTGTAAATCCTGTGGTACTATTCCGGTCTGAGAATATAAATTGTTCAGACCGTTCTCCTTTGACAGAATTTGATGCATAGGAGATGAAAATTCCCAAATGATCAGTGAGACCATACTCAAAAAATACACGTCCAGTCCTTCCCGGTTCCACCTTTCCATCTGAGATAGGAATCACTTGTGGGACATTCAATGATCCTAACAATCGAACTGGCATAATGCCGAGTTGGGTTTGAGTTTTGATGGAATTTTGTAGGGAGGCTTCCCTTTTTTGAAGACTACCTCCCGTATAAACAGTCTCACCACCCTGCAAGTTTAAATAAAATCCACCTTGGTAAAATCCAATGGGATAATCCAATCGATGTGTGGGTGTTTGTGAATAAAGAGGTGAAATTACATTCAAAACTACTAAAATTGAAAGTAATATTCCTTTTGAGAGTATTCTTCGTTTCATTCCCAGTAAAATAACAAGTGTTTGTCCATGTGTCAATGGAAAAGAATCGGCAAAGTAAAATGTTTTCAGTGATTGATCAAATAAAAAACCCCAAAAAATTCTTGGGGTTTTTTATTGTCACAAAAGAATCATATGAACGAGAACTATCTGTTTGAAGTCACAAATAGTTCTACTGTTTTGTGAATCGTTTGTTTTCAGACGTTAGGACAATGCATCCTTTACAAGGTCTTCTTGTTCTTTAAGGTGAGTGACCACATGACCACATGCAGGGCTTGGGAACTCAGAACGACCCGCATAATGCAGGCGTTTGTTTTCTGGCATCACTGCTTCGATTCGGTCACGAACAAAGAACCAAGCACCTTGGTTTTTTGGTTCTTCCTGAACCCATACAAATTTTTTCAGTTTTCCATAACTTGTGATCATTTGTTTGATATGGTTTTCAGGGAAAGGGTAAAGTTGTTCGATCCGAACGACAGCTACGTTTTCCAATTTTTGTGCATCGATCGCCTTACGTAAGTCATAGTATACCTTTCCAGAGCAGAAAAGTAATTTTTCCACTTTTTCTGGTTTTGCCACTGGGTCAGGAAGGATCTTCCTAAAGGCACCAGTTGTGATGTCTTCTAAACTTGAGGCTGCATCTTTCAAACGAAGCAATGACTTCGGTGTCATGATGATGAGAGGTTTTCTAAAACTTTGAAGGATTTGTCGGCGGAGGATATGGAAATACTGTGCCGGTGTTGTGAGATTTGCCACTTGGATGTTGTCGAGTGCACAGAGTTGGAGAAAACGTTCCAACCTTGCAGACGAATGTTCGGGACCTTGACCCTCGTATCCATGTGGTAATAAACAAACAAGCCCCGACATTCTTTGCCATTTGATTTCCGAACTGGATATAAATTGGTCAAAGATCACCTGTGCGTTGTTTGCAAAGTCACCGAACTGTGCTTCCCACATAACAAGGCTATTTGGGTCTGCTAGTGAATACCCATACTCAAAACCGAGACAAGAGTATTCAGAAAGAGAAGAGTTTACAATTTCAATCTTTGCTTGTTTGTCGCTGATGTGATTGAGAAGGGTAAGTTTTTTTCCATTCACGATATCAGACAACACTGCATGTCTGTGAGAGAAAGTTCCTCTCTGTGCATCCTGTCCACCAAGGCGAATAGGGAATCCATTTTCCAAAATAGAACCAAAAGAAAGAGACTCGGCAAAACCCCAATCGATAGGAAGTTCGCCTGCACCCATTTTTCTTCGGTCTTCCAAAACTTTGATGTGTTTTGGGTTTGCTGTAAAACCACTTGGTAAAGTTGTAACTGCTTTGACGATCCCACCTAACTGTTGTTGCAAAAGTTGTGTATGGACATCGGAATCCAATGGTTCTTTTGTATACCTTGACCAAACTCCACCAAGTGTATCCACTGTGATGCGAGTGTCTTTTTCTTTTGCTTGTTGGAAAGAATCTTCAAGACCTTGGGCAATTCCATCTTTTATAAACTGAATTTCTTCCTGAGTGATGTCGCCGCGTTGCAACAACTTCTCTTCGTAAATTTTGATGGTTTTAGGATGTTTTTTGATGATATCATACATCTGTGGTTGTGTGAAAGTTGGTTCATCGGTTTCGTTATGACCAAGTCTTCTATAACAGATCAAATCAATGATGACATCTTTTTTGAATTTTTGACGGTATTCTAACGCGAGTTTTGTGACTCTATATGTTGCTTCTGGGTCGTCACCGTTTACATGAAAAATAGGAACTTGGAATCCTTTGGCAAGGTCAGTTGCATACAAAGTAGATCTTGATTCGCTTGGAAGTGTCGTGAATCCAATTTGGTTATTGATTACAATGTGGAAAGTTCCACCAACAGTATAACCTTCCAAGTTCATCATGTTGAGAGTTTCCGCTACAACCCCTTGCCCTGCAAAGGCAGCATCCCCATGGATGGCAACAGGCATAAATTTCGATCGGTCTATATCTTTTGCCATTTCTTGGCGGGCACGAACGGATCCAAAAATCACTGGGTCTACGGCTTCTAAGTGAGAAGGGTTGAAGGCAAGGGAGAGTTTGACTTCTTTTCCGTAATGTGTCATGACATTGTTCGAATACCCGAGGTGGTATTTCACGTCGGCATAACCAAGTTGTCCTGGGTTTAGTTTTTCTTCGAACTCAGCAAAGATAAGACCTGCAGGTTTACGGATGATATTCACAAGTACATTGAGTCGTCCTCGATGTGCCATCCCAATCACAAGAGCATCCATTTTATGACCACCCGCTTCTTCCACAAGGGTATCGAGCATAGGGATCATAGTTTCTCCCCCTTCAAGAGAGAATCGTTTTTTTCCTACGAATTTTTTAGCGAGGAAGTTTTCAAAACTATCAGCTTGGTATAATTTTTCAAACAATCGTAAGGCGGTCTTTTTGTTGATAGGTTCGTTGTTTGCGAGTGGTTCCATTCGGTTTTGTAACCATTCACGTTCCTCATCATTTACCAAATAGTAGTGTTCGCAACCTATGGAACCACAATAAGTTTTTTCAAACCAATCGATGACGTTCTTTAGTTTTGTTTTTCCGAGATTCACAATACCAGAATCTACTTCTGTATCTAAATCGGATTGTTTGAGGGCTTTGATTTTGAGATCAATGAATTCGCGGTTAGGTTTATTAATCCCTAGTGGATCGAGGTTTGCAGCCAAGTGACCTTGCCTTCTGTAAGCATTGAGAAGGTTGATGATCCCAAAATCGCTGAGAGAAGAGTCTTTTCGGTGTTCGGTAGAGGTGTAGTTCACATACCCGTTCCCATTAAAGCCACCACCATTCGAACCATTGTTTGAAACGGAAGATCGTTCCAAATCATGGAAAAAATCGATCCAATCTTTGGTTAAAGAAGAAGGATCTTCCTTAAATTGTTTGTAATACTCTTCCAATAATACAACGTTATCGCCGTATAAACTCATCATCTGATCGGTTGTCATATATTCTCCCTAAAACAACAAAACAACTGTTCCATTATGAATGGATGGACCATTTTGCATCAGCATCCATTGCCGCTTCCCTGAGGACTTCGGATAGAGTGGGGTGTGCATGTGTCGAACGAGCAATGTCTTCTGCACTGGCACCAAACTCAAACGCAATGGCTGCTTCTGCGATCATGTCCGATGCCCGTGGTCCAACGATGTAAACTCCAAGCAATTTGTCCGTTTTTTTGTCAGCGAGGACTTTTACTTGTCCATCGGTTTCGTTCATTGCTTTGGCACGAGCATTGGGTTTGAACATGTATTTACCAACTTTGTATTCGATCCCTTTGGCCTTAAGTTCTTCCTCACCTTGCCCCACCCAAGCCACTTCTGGCCAAGTGTACACAATCCAAGGGATGGCTTTGTAATTTACATGGCCATACTTCCCACAAATGAGTTCGGCCACAGCAATGCCTTCGTCTTCAGCTTTGTGAGCAAGCATCGGTCCATCTACTACGTCACCAATGGCATAAATATTCGGTATGTTCGTTTGGAATTTGTTTGGTTCTACTTTGACACGACCACGGTCTGTCATCTCAATTCCAATTTCTTTGGCACCTAGCCCATCGGTGTTCGGACGACGGCCAATGGAAACAAGGACCTTGTCTCCTTCGAGAATTGTTTTTTTGCCGTCTTTGCCCTCAATTTCCACTTCCACTTTTTTCCCTTTCACCTTAGCACCATGCACTTTGGTTTCAAAGAGAAAGTTAATCCCTTGTTGGGTTAAAAGTCTTTCCGCAAGGCTTGCCATCGCTTGGTCAGCGGTTCCAAATAGGCGTGGCATGAGTTCTACCACAGTCACTTTGGCACCAAGTCGTAACCATACCGATCCGAGTTCAAGACCAATCACACCCGCACCGACAATGATGAGGTGTTCGGGAACGGAATCAAAACCAATGGCATGGTCAGATGTCACAATGTTTTTACCATCTACAGGTAGCGGAGGGATTTCAATAGGAGTGGATCCTGTGGCAATGATGATATTGGTTCCACTAATGGATTCTTTTTTCCCATCCTCTGCGGTAATTGATACTTCAGTTTTGGAAACAAAACTAGCATGACCCAAGTAACGAGTGATTTTGTTTTTTTTCATCAAGTAGTCAACACCGGATGTCACTTCACTCACTACTTTGTCTTTACGAGCCATCATTTTTGCGATATCAATTTTGACATCTTTAACGGAGATACCGTGATCAGCTAATTTGTGTTTTGTTTTATGAAATTCTTCAGAAGAATCTAGTAGGGCTTTCGATGGGATACAACCTACATTGAGACAAGTCCCACCGAGTGTTTTTCGTTTTTCAATGATGGCTACTTTTTTACCAAGTTGGGCTGCGCGCACTGCCGCCACATACCCACCGGGTCCTGCACCGATCACAATGATATCATATTGTTCCATATTTGTGCCTATACCTCAAAGAGGAGTCTAGTTGGATCCTCTACCATTTCTTTGATCTTCACAAGGAACTGCACCGCTTCCTTACCATCTACAATTCGGTGGTCATAGGATAACGCGAGGTACATCATCGGGCGGATCACAATTTGGTCGTTCACAACGACTGCACGTTTTACAATATTATGCATTCCAAGGATTCCCGATTGAGGAGGGTTAAGGATTGGTGTAGACATCATCGATCCATAAACACCACCATTGGAGATGGAGAAGGTTCCCCCTTCCATATCTTCGAGTGAAATTTTTCCGTCTTTCACTTTCCCTGCAAGCCTTGCGATCTCTTGTTCCACACCAGCAAAACTAAGTAAGTCGGCGTTTCGAACAATCGGTACCACGAGTCCTTTAGGTCCACCCACTGCCACTCCGATATCGTAGTAGTTTTTATAGACAATGTCAGTACCACGGATCTCTGCATTGATGGCAGGGAAGGCTTTGAGAGCTGCCACAGCTGCCTTTGTGAAAAGAGACATGAACCCAAGACCGACACCATGAGTTTCTTTGAACTTGTCTTTGTATTTATTACGGAGGTCCATGATCGGCGACATGTCCACTTCGTTGAATGTCGTGAGGATGGCTGCGGTATGTTGTGCATTCACCAATCGATTGGCAATCGTTTGGCGGAGTTTTGTCATCGGCACAACCGTTTCTCTCGGACCTGAGTTTGCCGACACAACGACCGCTTTCGGTATTTCAGGACTTGATGAAGTGGATGTTTTTGGTGCGGAATTTGCACCACCTTTTTCCATATAAAGGATCACATCTTCTTTTGTGATCTGTCCATTGCGACCAGTGCCCGTGATTTTTGAGGCGTCTAATTTATTTTCTTCGATAAGTTTACGAGCAGCAGGAGGTAGTTCCTCATTCACTTTTCCCGTGTTAGGCTGTGGGCTTTGCGTTTCTGCTTTTGGAGCGGGGTTACCAGAACTAACAGGAGCCGAAGCCACTGCACCTTCTTCAATAGCACCGATGATGTCACGCACATGGACAACATCTCCCACCTTTTTAGAGATGGATTTTAATACCCCTGAGGTTGGAGCAGGAATTTCTAATGAGACTTTGTCTGTTTCTAAAATGGCGAGCACTTCGTCTACTTTAACAGCATCGCCTTCTTTTTTGGTCCAAGCACTAATGGTTGCTTCGGTTACGGATTCCCCCATCTCGGGGACTTTGATGTCTATTGCCATGAAATTTTCCTTAGCAGGTTTTTAGAGAAAAATTGCGTTGTTGAGGAGTGAGATCCCATTTGAATCTAAGACTACCGTAACTTACTTAAAGGTAAAAACGCAAGCGGAAAAAACGAAAAGACCTTGAGTTTACGTTTGGACCCCGATGTGTAGCAAGTATGATCCGTTCTTTCCAAGGCCACACACCATCCCTCCACCCCTCGTCCTGGGTGGCACCTTCCGCAGATGTACTGGGAAAGGTGAGTATCGGGGAAGAGTCTTCTATTTGGTTCCAATGTGTGTTACGAGGTGACGTAAATACCATCACGATTGGCAAACATGTGAACATCCAAGACATGACTCTCGTACATGTGGCAAGAGATTTGTATCCTGTCACGATTGGGGATTATGTATCCATTGGCCACCACGCTACCATTCACGGGTGTACACTCCGCGATCATAGTTTTGTGGGGATGGGGGCTATGATCATGGACGATGTGGAGATTGGTGAATGGTCGTTTGTCGGAGCAGGTTCCCTTGTCCCACCGGGGAAAAAAATCCCACCTGGAGTTCTCATTATGGGTAGTCCCGCCAAAATCATTCGAGACATCACAGACAAAGACCGAGAGATCATCACCCGCACTGCAAACAATTATGTGAAGTACAAAGAAAACTACCGTAGTGAAGGGATCGGGGGCACATCCCTTTCCTAACGGAAAGGGACCGGGTGATCCGCTGCAATCTTTCGCTTATGCGAAAGGATTTCCACTTCTCCCCCTTGTGCGGAAATCCGCTTGCAGAAGTCTTCGATTTATGGCAAAGTAACCTAACATATGAATTTATATTTTCGGTTGGGTTTCTCTTTTATTCTCCTCGTTTGTGTTTCTTGTAATTTCCATTATTTTGCACTCGCAAACGAATCGAACTCGCAAGCTCCTGACCTAGACAAAATCACTGGGGATAAAATTCGCTTTCATCTCATTCGAGTGGAAGAAAATCCCAAAGCCAATTTGTATAATTCCCCTGCATTGGAATTTGAACTCGCAAAATCAAAACTTTTCAAACTCAGCCGTTCTTCCAAATTAAATCTTACCTATACAACTAAAACAGGAACCGATACTGCTGGCATTTCGGCACTGATGTTTTTACTGACCCTTGGTATTTTCCCATCGTTTGTCGAAACCCATTCGAATGTCACCTTCACTCTTATGGATAGAGAAGACAAAAAAATCTTCCGTGATTACTCATATCCCATCCAAGGAAGAAGAATCATCTCTTGGTTAACGATCCCATTTTATATTGTTCTTCCTATATTTTCTGATTCCGTAGATGGGGGAGTGAATTATGAAACTTCCAATGTATCCTTACGGATGTTAGTGGAAGCTTTTGAGGCAGATTTAGCAAAAGACTGTTTGGAAAATCCAGAATTACTCGAAACCTTACGGAACAAAGGGAATGAATCCATTGAACTTTAAATGTAAATTTGATGTTCCTTGTCGCGGCAAATTATAAAATTGATCCGGTCTTTTCCGAACCTTTACCTTTAGATTTAAAATTTGTAACGACTTAACTTACTTTCTATCTACTATCAGAATGGTTACATCGTCGGCAAACTCATTGGAATTTACATAATCTTTTGCTTCTTGGATGAGTGAATTGGCAGAGTCTTGGGCTGACTTTGATTTCCCTTTTGTAATGGCTTTTTGGAATAACTCGTCGTCATAACGTTTGTTATGGTCTTTTGACATGTGTTCGGTGATCCCATCTGTAAACAAAACCAATCGGTCGCCAGATCCAAAGGAAAAAGTTTTTTCCTCATAATATAAATCAGGGATGAGACCAAGGATTTTTCCTTTTACATCCAAAGGAGTTGCATTATCGCTGTTTCCTTTGAGTAAAAAAGGTGCATGGTGGCCTGCATTGGCACAAAGAATAGTATTTTCCTCTAAATTGATGATCCCATAAAATGCTGTCAGAAAGTTACCAGCAAGTTTTCCAAACAACATATGATTGAGTGTGGTTAAAAACAAAGACGGGCTTTGTTTGATTTCTGGTTCAAAGTTTTTTAAAACCATATGCGACATCGCCGCAAGAACAGCTGCAGAAAGCCCATGCCCTGAAATATCCGCTATCAATATCGAATACTTAGTTTTGTCAATTTCTGTGACATCATAAAAATCACCACCCACTTGTTCGAGAGGGATGTGTGAAACTCCATAACTTAGCTCTCTTGATTCAGGTAATACTGAAGGCATAATTTTTTGCATGATGTTTTTGGCACGATTCAATTCCTTCCCTGTATCCACAATTTGGTGGAAAAGCTGGGCATTTTTAATCGTGTTGCTCAAACGGGCGGCAATATTGGTGAGAAGATCCAAATCAGAATGTTGGAACGCATATCCTGAGAGTTTGTTATTGATACTGATCACACCCAAAAGTTCGTCTTGGTAAATGAGTGGAGCTGAAATTAAAGATTTAGATTCAAAACGGAAGGGTGAGAGTTTATTATAACGCGGGTCCAAATCTAAATTATGGATGAGTAAACTTTCTTTTTTTTCTGCAACCCATCCAGCAACACCTTTCCCAAAAGGAACTTTGATTTGGTCATAGGAATCTTCCGGGATTCCTTTTGCTGCAAGAATTCCTAACTCTTGTTTGGTTGTATTTGCTAAATATATGGTTCCCGAAGAAGCTCCCAAATATTCCAAAACTCTATTTAACATCCACTTACCAAGTTCGTTTAAACTTTTTTCGGAAACGGAAAGTTTTTCAAATTCATAAAGTAACGACAATTCTAATATTCGTTTGTCCAAACTATCTTTGGTATTGGCATTTTGAATGGCAGTGGCTGCAACTTCCGAGAGGGAAATCAAATATTCTAAATCAGCATCATTAAAAATTCGATCATTGGTTTTGTTGATGACTTCAAGAGTTCCGATAAGTCTTTCCTCAACAAAGAGTGGTACACAAATGAGTGACTTGGTTTTGAAACCAGTCCGTTTGTCCATGCTAGGATTGAACCGTGGGTCTTTGTATGCGTCTTCCAATGCGATTGGTTTTTTTTCTTTGGCGACCATACCAACGATCCCTTCCCCCAATTCAAGCCTCGCATATTCTTGAATGATTTCTCCTTTTTCTCCTAAAGCTACTTCGCAATATAAAAATTCATCGTTTTCCAAAAGGAAAAGGGAACTTGCTTCCGCTTCTAATAAATCTTTGGAATATAACATGATGAGTGGGAGCAGTTGGTGCAAATCTAAGTTTGCATTGAGAATAGATGAAATATGAAGCAAACTTCGGAATTTACTGAGGCTAGTTTGTGGGTCGGTCATACAGGCAACATACCAATCTTTCCAATTGATTCACTTTCGTCGATTTAGAATTTTTATGTTTTTTTGAATGATTTAGGGAAAGGGAAAAAATGGGGAACCTAGATAAAAAGCGTTTAGCATGGAAAAGGTGAGCTTAGAAATCCCAGACGATTGAGTGTTTAATCGTTCCGTGAACTCTATGGTAGCAGAATGAGTGTCTATTGTAAAGGTAATTGAAAGGAATGAAAACGAATTCAGAACAATTGATCAAATGATTCATTTCTTTTTCATTCAATTGGTTTTTGTTTACGAATGGAAAACGAAATGGAATCCTAAAGTTAAATCATATTGTTTAATCGTAAGGCAATCTAAGGGTTTTTTATCCATTGGATTTTTTTATTCAGATTAGGATTGCCAATCTATCATTCGAATTGATTTTATCCAAGGTATGAATGGTTTTTTTCTCAAATTCAATTTATCTCATAGAATCGTTTATTCTCAATTTGTTCGTTCTGTTTTCATCGTATTCCTTCTTCCATGTTTGGTATTCTGCAAAAAGGAAGAGAATACAGACGAAGATTTGCTGACATTCCTTACATTGAATTTGTATATTAGGTCATGTGTAGGACAAAATACATTCCCTTCGAATGGGAGTGTTGGAAGTCTTATTCGTTACCAAATCCAACCATCCATCACATCAACAAGTATAACCTCTGACAACAACCCTCATCAAGTATATCCTCCTCAATCAGGTGTGACAAAAAAGAATATATTGTCGGTGTTTTATCCGGGAACAGGTTCTACCCCTTGCGAAGTTGGCGCAATTTTACAACAAGGTGCAACACGTGGTTACCATGTCATCGGTCTAAGTTATCCAAATAGTGAAGCTGTAAATACAATTTGTAACCAAGGTGCCGCGAGAAATGATGCGAGTTGTTTTGAAAATTTAAGGAACGAAGTTGTTACAGGAGCTCAAGTTTCTTCTTATGTTTCTGTTGATACAAACAATTCAATTGAAGGGAGATTATTGTCATTGTTATTGTATCTCGCTAAAACTTATCCCGGCGATGGTTGGGATACATATTTAACTGGTGGTACCATTAATTGGCCCAATGTATATGTTGGCGGACATTCTCAAGGGAGTGGGCATGCCGCCTTTCATGGAAAAATAAGAAACGTGGGTAGAGTTTCTATTTATAGTGGTGTTTCTGATTATAGTTTACAATTTGGATCCATCCCTTCTTGGTTCGCGAATACACAAGTTGCTCCAGCAGGTTCTTATTACGGACTCATCCATGAAAATGATACAGTCGCAAATTTTAGTGGAAATGCAAACCAGGTAACGGATGTTTGGTTAAATCAATTTAATATGACTGGTACACTTACAAACACGAGCGTAGGTTCTCCATTTGGGAATAGCAAACGTTTGGTAACTACTGCTTGTAATGGAATGAGTGCTTCCGTTTTACATAGTTGTCCAATGACAAACGGATTCCAATCCATTTGGAATTATATCAGTTACCCTTGAATCGAAATAGCAACTGTTCGAAATTTAAAAAGCTGGAAGTCGTTTGAAGATCCATTCCGGAATCATTCGAATAACAAACATAATAAGAGACCAATGCCAACGAATATAAACTTGGTCTTTTTTATTTAAACCAGCTTTTACGATTTTTTCACCTGCTTCTTCGGGATGTAATGTCAACCATGGTATCAAATTATGACCAAAAGACATCTTAGTATATACGGGTCCAAGAAGTATTGTACCAATATGAACACCACTTGGATACAATAACGCGCGTAATCCGGAAAGGAAGGTCGTTAAACCAGCTTTAGCACTTCCATATGCATAATTTAGTTTTCGGCCCCTCTCACCTGCAACAGAACTGACAACAGTAATCGTGCCAGATTTTTTCTTTTCTAATTCCAGTGAAATTCGATTCACCAATGCTGCCACACCTGTAAAATTGATTTGAATGGTTTTTTCTAATTCTTTCACATCAATTCTAGTTTGTGTTTGGTCTTCGTAATAACCAACAAGAATAAAAGTATGGTTTGGTATATCATTGAATTTAGACACAAATGAATCAAAAGTTTCCATCTCTGTGATATCCAATATATATATGGAAACAGAAGTATTATATTTTGAAGTGATATTGTTTTTTAATTCATTTAACTTTTGTTTGTTTCTTCCTGTGAGAGTCAGGGAATGGCCTCTTTTTGCCAATGAGTTTGCCACCCAAATTCCGATATCCGAAGTTGCGCCAATTACTAATGAATGTTCCATGATTTAATTATTTTTCCTTCGACCATTTTTTGATCATATAAACCAAATCTTGCATTAGGAGTGGTTTTGTCATAAAATCATCCATCCCAGATTTTAGGCATTTTTCTTTATCTTCTTCCATGACATTTGCTGTGAGCGCAATGATAATTGGTTGTTTTATCAGATTTTTATTTTTTCTGATTCTTTGTGTCACTTGAATACCGTCGATGTCGGGCATTTGCACATCTAATAAAATAAAATTTGGCTCTTCTTTTTCTACAACCTTTAGAGTTTGGTTTCCATTTTCTGCGATTAGGGCAGGATAACCTAATTTTTTAAGGAACATTTTAGAAACTTTTATGTTGATTGGATCATCATCTGCTATCAATATTTTTGTCGGAAATGATTCTGCCAAATTTTTTTCCCACTCATCGGATCTTAATATCCTTTGGTTCGGAAATTCATTGTTAGTTGCAATTTCGTTGATTGTTTTTGTGATTGGAATTTCTACGATAAAGACAGAACCTTTTCCAAGTTCTGATGAAACTGAAATGGTGCCAGACATTTCTTCTACAATTTTTTTGGTGATCGTAAGTCCAAGACCAGTCCCATTTGTTTTTTCAGATAAATGAGAGTGCACTTGCATAAATGGCTGGAAAAGGTCTTTTATATTTTCTGCAGGAATCCCTATACCTGTATCACTTACCTCAATGATGAGTTTACTATTTATCGTATCAATAGGTTCATGTGCCACAATCAGAGAGATAGTTCCGTATTCAGTGAATTTGACTGCATTCCCCAAAAGATTTGAAAGTATCTGAGTGAATCTTCTTGCATCAGTGATGATATTGGTTGGTATATTCTGTTTTGTTACTAACTCTATTTTCACATGATTCGTATCAATTTTTGTTCGGAACAATTGAACAATATCACTTAAAAATTTATTTAATTCAATTGGTTCTTGCCTTAATTCAAATTTCCCAGATTCGAGTTTAGTTAAATCTAATATATCATTGATTAGAAGTAATAAATTTTCTCCACTAAATTGGATTAAGTTTAAATATTCTTTTTGTTCTTCTGTTAAATTTGTTTGCCCAAACATTTGGGTCATACCTAAAATTCCATTCAAAGGTGTTCGAATTTCATGACTCATCGTTGATAAAAATGCAGTTTTAAATTTTACCTCAGCGAGAGCTCTTTCCTTTTCTTGCCTAAGTTTTTCTTTGTTTTTGAAATTTTGAATCATACGATCTGCAATGAAAAATGCCTGAGACAATCCAAAAACTAAGAACCCATATTGTGCTAAATAAGCCGTTCCTTTTTTGGCAAATTCAGTTAGGATATCGAGTGAAAAAAGTAACATTGTTGAAATAAGGGAAAATAGAAAGAATTTTGCCCCTGGTTTAGAAACCAATACTCCATTTATGATTGGAATCATGAGTGTAAAAATCCCAACTAAAGAAAGTATTAAATGGTATGATTGGATTTGAGAATAAATATTTGTTGGAAATGGCATTCCGAATAACAAAATTAATGCGGCTATGTAATTGGCTCTATATATGAATTTGTATTTTTTTTCAGGGTGTATCTCCTGTACATACCTGACAAAGGCGAGGTATAATAATGTAAACGTAATCCCATTGATCCGAACCATTAATTCATATAAACCCATGGGTAGGTAATTGTAAATCAGACGAGTTTCACCTATACTAATTAGGCGAATGGAAGAAAGGAAACATACAAAAGAAAAATATAGATGTGTTTTTTCATCCCGCCAAAAAAGAAATAAAACAAAATGAAAAAAGGCAAGTGTGCCAAGCGATGCTAAAACTAAAATGTCGCGACTGGTTGCCTCAAAAAAAGACTTGTTGATTCCATTATGTGTTCCTATTAAATAAGGCGTAGCGACCCCACACACGTGATAATGAAAACATGAGATTTGCAAATTGATGTCGATAGTTCCATCTAAAATTGATGGAAGGGAAACGGTTTGGATACTGATATTTGGAATTTCTGAGTTTGTATCTGTCCCAATTTTTCCAGATTCATAAATTACCTCATCCCCAATTAGAATTTTAAATGCATTTCTCGTCACACCATTCTGAAGGTATAAAAACTTTGTTTTCGGATTTACCAAAATTTTGATTTGCAGTGTTGCATATCCATTAGGATAAGAAGACTTAAAATTATTAGTCCAATTTCCGGGAATGTTTGTATAAGTGTTACTTTGAGTATCTTTAATTTCGAATTGTTGCCATTTAATTTTCCACTCTCCATTCAATGGAACATTTCCATTTTTATCAAAATCCCAATCTCTTAAATCAATGACTCCAGAAACTACATTTGGAGGAATTGGATTTTGATTTGAAAAACATCCCACCAAACAGAAAGTTAGAAACGGTATCAATGCTCTAAGGATCAATGGTTCTATCATCTAAATCCAATCAGACGATAAGAAATGAAAGCTTCCTGTTTTCTAATTTAAAAAAGCTTTGATTTTATTCTGCAAGTATAAGAGTAAAAAATAGACTAAATTTGGTTTTCGTATATATCCTAATTTTCTTAAGTGTTCTGAGTTTTGGAATCCTTTCAATTTATCAGGATTGGCAATTGTATAAATTTTGCTAATTTGATTCCCATCGATTGATATAAATTGGACAAAATTCGGTAATCCATCATTCCCATAACCAACTAAAACTGGTTCTCCATTTGCATATCCAAAGTAAACATCCGAGGATGCAGTTGCTTTTTTTGAAGTTTGTTTTAGAAAGGTTATGACTCGAACAATTCCAGGTATTGGAATCCTTGCTGCATGTACCTTGCCTCCACCATCTGAATAAGCAACAACTTCTTCTTTTAAAAGTTTTGTTAGTGTTTGAGTGTCTTGTTTTACGCAAGCAAGACTAAATTCCATCAGTAACTTTGCATGTAATTTTGGGTCAGGTTCGAATTTTTTTTTCCTCTGTTTTAATGCCTGTTTGGCTCGACTCAGAATTTTTCTTGAGTGATCTGGAGTTTTTCCGATGATTTTGGAAATTGAGTCGAAATCGAAATCAAATGACTCTCTTAATATCAGAACAGCTCGTTCAAATGGATTTAATGTTTCTAAAAGAACAAGAAATGCAAAATTTATTTTTTCTTCATCAATTCCTTCCAACTTTTCAGGAATCGGTTCTGGCAAATAAGGACCAATGTATGTTTCTTTTTTCCTAGATGCTTTTTTTAGCAAATCGAAGGCAAGCCTTGCTACTATACTCCCCCAATATGATTTTGGATTTAGGACTTTGTTTTGATTTACGGAGAGCCATCGAAGATAACTCTCTTGTAAAATATCTTCTGCGTCCACATAGCTACCTGTTATGCGGTAAGCAATGGAAAATAAATATGGTTTCCATTCAAGAAAGGAATCTAAATCGTTCAATTTATGACTCTCCTTGTCGCCAAATCTTCCTTTTTTGATAATCAGATTTTTCTAAAAGATTACCTTGGGGCCAAAAGTAAAATCGAAAAGGGAATCGTTTTTCCATTTTCAGCGAAAATATTGTAAATTTGTTTACTAACTCTTTGATGATGGCCGCAAGTTTTCCCGTGATCACTTTTTCTTTAGGCGAATCATCCTCGAAAGTCCATTGTATGAGTCCATCATTCCTACCCAGTGATACACAACGTCCAAAAAATTGAAATGCAAATGGAGTTAAATTTTGATTCCGAATTGTTTTAGAAACTGTATCTGCTACGTAGGCACCCATCGGTAAAGCTGTGACACATCCCATTCGTAATGATGAATGTTCTAATTTTGCCGAGTCACCTGCAACGAATACATTTTGGTATTGGATTGATCGTAAAAATGAATCAACATAAATCTGATTTTTGTCGTTTGTATGGAAACCAGATTCTTTTAGAAGTGGGTTTGTGATGAAGCCCGTACAATTCATCAAACAATCATATGAAAGTTCAGAGTGGTTAAAAAAACTGATTTTTCCAGAACTTATGTTTCTGATTTTAGCAGAATCAACGATGTTGATACCCAATGATTTAAATTTTTTTAATAAATGTTGTTTTCCTAAATTTGAAAACGATTTTCCAAACTGACTTTGATCAACAATTGTTACTTCTGATTTCGGGAATTTTTCTTTCCATTCTGTTGCAAGTTCGATCCCAGTAAGCCCTCCACCTAAGATACATAAATGATTCACAGTTTCTGGTTTTTTTTCAATTAAGAATTTGTTTACAGATTCTTTAGATTGGATTGAATTTTCATCTTTTGTTAGTTTTTTAATACCAGAACTTCCAATCGAAACAACCAAATAATGATAATCAATTTGAATCACTCCATTAATTGTTTCAATGACGACTTGGTTTAATTCTGGTTGAATTAAAGTGACTTTTCCATTTAGCAAGTTGATATTTTTTCTAATTAAATTTTGGATAGTGTGTTTCTTTTCAGTGGATTTTGAAGCAAACTCATGGAAACGAATTCTTTCTTGGAAATAAATTGAATCTGATATTAAAAAAATCTCTACATTTTTAATCTGTTTTTCCAAACGATTCGCACATAGTATTCCTGCATAACCCGCACCTAAAATCACGATCTTTGTTTTCATATCTTACCTCACTCCCAAGACGATTGGAGGGGGCAATTTGTGACATGGTTTTGAAAAAAAAATGGACTTGCATTAACAAGTGATATTGGAACAAGATCACCCATGCAGAAATGGATGCAAAAACTTGAATGGTTAGGACTCGTGATTTTACTATGTTTCCCAGGTTCACTATTATTTGGTCAAGGATTTGACCGGGGTAATTTAATTTTTTATGGGATGGGTATGGGTGGACTCGGAAATAATTCAGGTAGCATTCAAAAACAAGTTTTTAATTATAATTTCCCGGGTTATCTAACATTCAATACTGTTTCTACAGATATAGTTTCACGTTATCTTAGTTATACTTTCTACACCGAATTCACAGAAGAAAGAACAAAGTTATCGAGCAGAGGAGGGGAAATCGGAATAGAATACGGAATATTTAAATATTTTGGGATTGGACTTTCTTCCACATACCAAGTCATTTCTTCGGCCAAATTTAGGACTGTCGATTCTCGAATTGGAACTGTTTCGGCTTTGTCAAGTAGATCAGTATCCAATCAACTTGATTTGCTGAATGTTTCTGATGCAGCTCAATTGTTTTTTCAAACGAAGCGAGATTTTTACAGTGCATTAACAGCTGATCTGAATCTTTTTTATCATATGAATCCCAATAGTTCATTTGATCCGTATCTGAAGATTGGTGCTGGATATGGATCAGAAAATTTGTATGGTGGAACTATCAACCGAGTTTTTGGGTCATTGGGTGTGCGGTATCATTTTAACAATAGATTTTTTATTAGTGCCGAATTGGAACACGCAAATGCTTACGTAGTTTATTATAAAGCGCCATCTACTGGTTATAGAAACAAAGGAAATTATGAAGAAACTGCTGCAAAGATTGGTTTTGGATTAAATTTCTCACTTTCTAAACAAGATTCATCAAATACCGAAGAAATTCCAAAAAAAGTAATCGAAAGTGTTGCGTCAGATGTGGCTACTAATTCTAATCCAGTAAATCAAGATTCTAAATTAGAACGATTTGTTTTCTTTGCCAGTGAAATCTTTGATTTGCCGTCGAGTCGAATTCATTTGGAAGGAAGGGCAAGACTGGATGCCATCGCTAGAAGTTTAGAAAATGAATTCAAAGAATATGATATTCTAATTATTACCTATACTTCTCCTTATAAAGAGGACCTTCCAGGGAATTTTGAAAATTATGATTTAGGGTTTGAGAGGGCACAAGCAATCTCTCGCGTGTTACGAGAGAAAGGCGTGAGTCCAAAAAGAATTATTGATTCCACCCAAGGATCAGCTTTGTATACGGTGGAATCAAAAGAAAAAGTAGTGATTGAACTCCGGAAAAAAATTAAGTAACTAACATTTTTAAATTTAAAAATGTTTCTGTTCGTTTTCTGCTCTCGATACAAAGATTCGGATTGTCCTTCATGGATTCTCCGAAACTTGGGATCATTTGTTTTAATTTTTCTTTCCATTCAATAGACTTCATTTGTTCGGGAAAACAATCTGAAAGAACTTCCAACATAATGGAAACTGAAGTGGAAGCACCTGGACTAGCACCGAGTAATGCGGCAAGTGTTCCATCCTTTGCAGACACAACTTCCGTACCAAATTCTAAAACCCCACCTTCTTCTTCATCTTTTTTTATCACTTGCACTCTTTGCCCTGCGACTACAAGTTCCCAGTCTTCTGATTTTACTTCTGGAAAATATTCTTTTAGAGCTTCAATTCTGTCTTCATGAGATTGAATCGCTTGGCTAATTAAATACTTCGTTAATGGTAAATTGTGCATCCCAGCTGATAACATAGGGAAAATATTATCAAACTCTAATGATTTCACTAAATCTAAATAAGAACCTTTTTTTAAAAATTTTGTCGTGAAACCAGCGTAAGGTCCAAATAGTAGTTCTTTTTTGCCTTCAATGATCCTTGTATCTAAATGGGGGACTGACATGGGAGGAGAACCAACGTTTGCCTTACCGTATACTTTCGCAAAATGTTCCTTAATGATATTACGATTTTTACATCGTAACCATTGTCCACTCACTGGAAATCCACCAAAACCTTCTGCCTCTGGAATATCTGATTTTTCAAGTAGGGGAAGACTTCCTCCACCTGCACCTATGAAAACAAATTTTGCTTCATGATGTTCTTTTTCATGGGTCTGTAAGTTATGTGAAGTTAGGTGCCAGTTCCCATTCTCACTTCTTTCTAAATCTTTTACATCTTCAAAATAATGAACATGGACATCCGAAAAACTTTCTAAATAGCGAAACATAGAACGGGTGAGTGTACCAAAATTGACATCGGTTCCCAAGTCCATTCTTGTGGCAGCTACCTTCTCATAAGGATCTCTTCCTTTCATTACAAGTGGGAGCCATTGTGCAATGGTTTGTCGGTCTTCTGTATAAGTAAGCCCTTTAAACAACTCATATTGGTTTAAAGCAGAATATCTTTTCTCTAAAAAACGAACATTTTCATCTCCCCAAACAAAACTATAATGGGGAACCGAATGGATGAAATCTTCGGGATCAATGATTTGTTTGATCCCAGAAAGGTAACTCCAAAACTCTTTAGAGATTTCAAATGATTCTGCAATTTGGAGTGCTTTTTTCGTTTGGATCGAACCATCTTCGTTTTCGACTGTATAATTCAATTCACAAAATGCGGAGTGTCCTGTACCTGCATTATTCCAAGCATTTGAACTCTCGCGTGCCGCAGCATCTAGTCTTTCCAAAACAGTGATTGTTAGGTGAGGGTTTAATTCTTTCAATAGAAGCCCTAGTGTTGCGCTCATAATTCCTGCTCCAATGAGAATCACATCGGATTTGGTTCGAACTGTATCTTTTTCTTTCATTCTATCCTACTGACGTCAATATTCGAGACTTTCTTTATCAAAAACCTGTCCAATAGATAGGGTTATCTCATTGAAAGTATTCTTCCTATTTTTGTCCGTTCTGACATCCTTACTTGGATTTATCTATTACTATTCTACCTTTCGATTAATCTCAGGACTTTCACTGGTTGGACCCGTGGTAACAGTGATTTTAATTGGGATTGGAGCACTTGTACTACTCGTACCTATCACATATATTTTTAGCCGTGTATCAAAACGTGAAAAAACCCAAACATTTTTTGCCTATGTCTCTTTTACAAATTTTGGTTTTTTTTCCATCCTGTTTACGTTGGTCCTATTTATGGACTTACTCCGAGTAGTTGATTTGGGTATTGTCTCAGAATATTCTCAGTTACTTTTCACCACATTACTTCGATTTGGTTTTCCAATTGATGGAATCACGGAAGTAAAAAATTTCAGTTTGGCTTTTTCAACAATCGTAATTGCAACTGCTCTAAGTTCTTTAGGATTTTACAATGCACATGTTCGTTTGAGATACAAACATACCAAAATCAAAGACAAGAATTTACACTCTGACCTAAAAGGTTTTAAGATAGTTCAGATCTCTGACGTTCATATAGGACCAACGATCAAAGAAAAGTTTCTTCGTCGCGTGGTTGCAAAAATCAACGTTCAAACACCAGATGTGGTTGTGATCACCGGAGACCTCGTGGATGGGCCAGCTGCCACTCTCAAACACCATCTAAAACCACTTGCTGATATAAAATCCAAATATGGAACATTTTATGTAACAGGGAATCATGAATATTATTCTGGTGTTTTACCTTGGTTACCGGAAATTGAAGCGTTAGGTATCCGCGTATTGCTAAATGAAAACCAAATAATCAATATCGGGTCTGCCAAGTTACTTATGGCCGGTGTGACAGATTTAACAGCAGGTTCAATGATCAAATCCCATCAAACAAATCCCAAGCGAGCTATGTTGGGGGGAGAGAATAGTGATTATAAGATATTACTCGCACACCAACCAAATAGTGTCTATGAGGCAAACAAAATTGGATTTGATCTTCAAATTTCAGGCCATACACATGGTGGACAATTTTTTCCTGGCAACATATTGATTTATTTTGCACAGAAATTTGTAGCTGGTCTTCATGATTATAAGGGAACAAAGATTTATGTAAGTCGTGGGACAGGGTATTGGGGGCCTCCATTTCGATTGGGTGCCCCTTCTGAAATTTCAGTGTTGGAATTACAATCCTTGGATTAATTCACTTGCTTTGGCAAACAATCGTTCACTCTGAACAAATTTCACAGACTGTTTCTTAATCAAAAAAAATGAAAAGGGATGATGTCTCTTCGCTTTTTTGAAATCATTGTCAAACAGAAAGGATGGTTCCAGGGGAATGACAGAAAATCAGTTAATCAGGAAATTGACATTTGCCATCGAAGCGCCCTTATACTTATTAATTTTTCCCTATTTTATCAACTTTTGTTTATTTGCTTCGAGTTTTGATACAGAAACTCTGATCAAATTGGCTATCCTCGGCACTTTGCTTTCTTTGATTCCTTTGGTTGTCGGCATTACGCTGAGAAATCGTAGACTCAAACATTTGTTAAGTTACTCTCAAATTACCGATATCGAAACATTATCAAATCTTAAAAAAGGATTATTGGAGCACCCTCATTGGGAAGGTAAGGTGATACTCATCCGTTGGACTGTATCTATATTTGGGTTTTCGCTATTGTCAATTTCGGTATTGGGTTTGCCTTCACGTGAAATTTTTGCTTTACCATACGCTTGTGTGATGCTTGTACCAATTATTTATTTAGCATTTTATTTTCAAACGGAAGTATATTTAAGTTCTGTGCTGAAAAACAAAGTGTTTGCATCGATTCATTTGGACGAATCTAAGTTTCGCATTTTTGGTGTCTTCCAACGGAATCTTTTTACAATGTTGGCTGTTGCATTATTACCAATTTTAACCTTCGGTTATTATTTATTTTTACTGATAGCTACAGATTTTAGATCTCCCTATTGGGTTTACCAAATGCCAATTGTATCAATTATGATGGTTGTTATCATGATTTACTCGGCATATGTTGGGAGCAAATCATTAAAGGAAGACATAGGGAATTTAAATCTTTCGATAGAAAAGTTATCTAATGGAGAACTTGCAGATACGATCCCACAACTATCAGCCACCAATTTGAGTCATACCATTGCTAAGTTAAATCTATTTATGGATTCGTTGCGAGTTTATTTCCAAACTGCAAAAAGAGAGGCTGTTTCCTTATCGCAAACATCCAAAATCATTCTAGACAAAGGAGTTGTCATCGATTCTCAAGTTGTATCGGAAAAAAACAAAATTGATTCTACCTTCGATTCCGTTAACCAAATCCAAAGTTTATCAAAGTCAACATTTGAACGTGTGTTAACCCAAAAAGAAAAAACCAATTTTTTGGCTAAAGAATTAACGAGTGTTACTATTGAAATGACAAACCTTTCGAAAAAAGCGGATGAATTATCGCAAAACACAATCCATTCTATTGGCACTGTGAATTTAGCAAAAGATGCGATACAATCTGCTTATGAAAAAGTGGAACAAATGAATCAAATGAGTGAAAATATAAAATCGGCAATTTCTATCGTTGAAGATATTTCTGACCGAGTGAATTTGCTTTCCTTAAACGCATCGATAGAAGCTGCACGCGCAGGCTCCATGGGTCGTGGGTTTGCAGTGGTTGCCAGTGAAGTTTCAAGGCTAGCAGACGAAACTGCAAAAAACATAGAAGAGATCAAAAGAGTTGTGAAATTATCCCAAGTGGCTTCCAAAGAAAGTTTGGAATCAATGAAAGAAATCATCAAAACCAATGAGGATGTTAAAACGAAATTTGAAGAGATATCTGAGGTAGTACAGATGTTTGGCCGAACCAGTGAAACGAGTTCCGAAAATGTAAAATCACTCAAAGAAATGGTCGGAGAGTTTCAAATGGATGCTGAGAAAATCACAAGTGAGATGGAATTACAAACTATTTACACAGAGAATTCTAATTCCAACTTACAAGAGTTATGGGAAAATCATTCTCGAATTTCGACGACATTCGCTCAAATATCCGAAGAAGCAAATCGATTGCAATCGGTATCAGACTCAATGGAAAAAATTGTGTCTCGATTCCGATTTTGAATTACTTTCGATTCCATTCTATTATGTTACATTCTATTCTTTTACCGATAGAATTTTAATGTTAGGCCATGCGATTTGATTTCCGATATTTTTTCGATTACACCATCTTCTTCAGATATATCTAGTAAGTAGCTCTTTACTTCTCCGTTTGTTTTTGCCATGCTAATAGCGCATACTCCATTGAGTTTGCCTTTCCAAAAGAAAAGTGTTGAACTTTTATAATCTGACCCATCGTTCCACGTAATTTTGTAATATTTAACGCAACCGCCCGAATGATAGGGTAGATCTGCAGTATTAACGGAAGATATCAGTTCGCTTCCATTTCTAAGTTCTGCTCGTAAAATACTAGTTGGGTAAGTGGTCAAATCAGCTGTACAAACATAACCTGGTGGTAGAATCCCCATACACTGATTGAGTTTTTCTTGATCTTCTGCCTCTTTAGCGAGAGTGATCAGTGAGAGAGGAATTATCCCTAAATCTGTCCTTGTTTCTTTGCAGGAAACCATAATGCAAGTTGCGAAAAATGTAAGGATTAGGAACGGTAGAAATGATTTGATATATTGCATTTGATTTTTCATGATTTTAAATTAACTCCTGTTATAGTACCGATGCAAAATAAAAACTACGAATATCCGTTTGTCCCGCAGAATCCGTAACTCTTATGAGAAAAGTCCAGCCAGGACCAAACCACCATGTCGGTTCCCCAATCAATCGGCCAGAATTTGAATTTAACCATGAATTTGTAGGTAAACCACCTTCATACGTCCAATAGTAGGGTGGAGTTCCACCTGATGCAACAAATTGAAAGTCCCAGGGTAAAAACCAGCGGCCTGCAGGGCATGGGTTTTGGTCAATGGCCCCGCAGTCTGCAGCGATATTGGGCCTTTGTGGTGGAGGGACTAATGCTGCTAGAGTGGCACCAATATTGATTCGTCCGCATCCAAAATACTCTCTGTCCGTATCCGGATTTCCACTTTGGGTAAGCCGTGTGGCCTGACTACACATAGCTTTTAAAATATCTTTGGGATGGTAGTTGGAATCAACAGAGAGAATGAGTGCGGCAAGACCTGAAACCATTGGGGCAGCCATAGAAGTTCCTGTCTTAAAAATATAACTACCGTTTGTCGAAGTAGATAAAATGAAACTACCTGGTGCGGCAATATCTACTTTTCCAAAATTTGAATCTGGATACCTAAATCCAAAAGAATTTGATGTATCTAAATTCCCTACCGAAATAACTTCATTAAAAGATGTTGGAAATGCGCCTTGATTTTGCGGGTTGCCTGGGTAAGGTGCAATCCTTCTATTATCATTTCCTGATGATGCAACCATTACGACTCGCTTTGCCTCACCATAACGAACAGTATCTCTTGATAAAGAATATGTGTGAACTCTTACAAGACATGCCCATTGGCAATATTCATAACCATATCCACCTAAACTCATGTTAATTACTTTAGCTCCACCGTTAATTGCATCTAATATTCCATATGCGATTAGTCGATCGCTTGATATTGCAACCATCCTTGCATTCGGATAGAAAACATTAATAGAAATGATTGGGTTCGACCAAGTGATCCCTGCAATTCCTACTCCATTGTTTGTCGCAGCCCCAATGGTTCCGGCAACGTGCGTTCCATGATC